>JBBRMP010000244.1:0-8057 GCA_038230755.1 Cytophagales bacterium
ATGTTGGGCAAAGTTCCGCATCGGCGGTCCGATTAGATTTGTCCAAGAGCGAGGAGCGAAGTCGAGCAATGTGAGTCACGTTACAAAGCACGTATTTTGCCCTCGCTTTTACTATGCTATCCCTCAATGTCCAGTACTGAGCTTATCTACAAACGAACCCACCTAATAGACTGTAAGTCTATGACTTAGCCACCAAATTGTCAACACCTCGCTGATTATTAATTAGTAAATGGAGAAACGCCCTTACTCCAAAGCGCACATCCCTCACACCTCAAACGCCTGAAACGCTTTCAGCGAGCCGGGGTTACGCATGGTGTCAGGACTAGCAACGCGGTCGGGTTGTTGGCCCATCAGAATTTTTTTGACGGGTGTTTCCATCTTTTTGCCGCTGATGGTGTAGGGCACTTCGGCAATCTGATGGATGCTGTCGGGCACGTGGCGGGGGCTGTATTGGCTGCGTAAGGCTTGCTTGATGCGCGTTTTCAGGTCGTCGGTGAGGGATTGCCCATCGCGGAGGGCCACAAACAGGGGCATCTCGTAAGCGCCGTCTTCGTGTTCGATGCCCACCACCAGGCTGTCGGCAATTTCGGGGAGGCTTTCTACGGCGCTGTAAATTTCGGCGGTGCCAATGCGTACCCCGTCTCGGTTCAGCGTGGCGTCGGAACGGCCATAGATGACGACGGTGCCCCGGTCGGTGATTTTGATCCAGTCGCCATGCCGCCAGATGTCGGGGTCTTGCTCGAAATAGGAGGCCCGGTAGCGTTCGTTATTGCGGGCGGGGTCGTCGCTTTGGTCGCCCCAGAAATAGATGGGCATGGAGGGCATCGGCTCCAGAATCATCATCTCGCCCAGCTTTTCGCGCACGGGGTTGCCCGCTTCGTCGAACGCCTCGACGTGGCAGCCCAGCAACCGACACTGAATCTCACCGGCCACGACTGGCTCAAGTGGATTGCCGCCCACGAAACCGCTGCACACGTCGGTGCCGCCGCTGAATGAAATGAGCCAGACGTCGGACTTTACGTTCTCATAAATCCACCGGAAGCCTTCGGGTGGCAGGGGTGACCCCGTCGAGCCAATGCTGCGTAATAATCTCAGTGTCAAGGTGTTGGAAGGATTAAGGCCCTGCCGCATACAAGCCAGGAAATAGGCTGCGCCACCCCCAAAATGGTTGATCTGCGCTTGTTCAGCCAGGAGCCAGAGGCGGCTCATGTCGGGGTAGGCGGGCGAACCTTCGTAGAGCACCAGCGTGGCCCCCACCAGCATGGATGCCAGCGCGAAATTCCACATCATCCAGCCGGTGGTGGAGTACCAGAAATAGCGTTCGCCGGGCCGCACGTCCTGGTGCAGGGCCAGCGTTTTGAGGTGTTCCAGCAGGCACCCGCCCACGCTGTGGGTGATGGCTTTTGGCTTACCCGTGGTGCCCGACGAAAACAGAATCCACATCGGACTATCGAACGGAACGGCCTCGAAGGTTAGCGACGCGAAGGGCGTATCCAGCACGTCGGCCCAGGCGGTAGTACCTGCGGGTGCGGTCTCGTTCACGGCATTGTCGTTCGTCAAAAATGGTACCCAGACAATGGCCTTCAGCGTGGATAGTCCCCGTTTCAACGCGACCAGATCGGCGGATTTGTCTATCGGTTTACCATTATAGGTGTAGCCGTCGGCCATGAGTAGCACCGTAGGCTCAATCTGCCGGAACCGGTCGAGTACGCTTGCCGTGCCAAAATCGGGCGAGCAACTCGACCACACCGCGCCGAGCGACTGGGTGGCCAGGAAACCCACTACGGCTTCGGGCGTGTTGGGCAGCAGGGCCACCACCCGGTCGCCCACGCCCACGCCCTTTTGCCGCAGAAATTCGGCCAGGGCACCCACCTGTTGGCCAAGTTCTGCCCACGACATGGCCCGGAGGCGGTTACGCTCCGAGGTATAAATCAGGGCCGGATACATGTGGCTGGCATTGCGGAAAATGTGTTCGGCGTAGCTGACGGTAGACCCCGTAAACCAGCGCGTACCAATCATGCCCTGTTTGGGTCGGTCGAGCACGCGGCGGTAGGGCGCGTGAAATTTGACGTCGAAATAGGCGGCGATCACTTCCCAGAAATCATCGATGTTGGCCACCGACCAGTTCCAGAGGTCGTCGTAGTGGCGCAGGTATAACCCTTTTTTAACGAAGAGGTAGTCGATAAAATGTTTCATCCGCGACTGCTGCTGCAAGCGGGCGTCGGGTTTCCAGAGCGGGGTGGGAGCGGGGATCATGGGCAAAAAAAGAGCGGGATTCGGCGTTACTACATCAGTAACGCCGAATCCCGCCTGCTTCGCGTACCGGTTGTGCTATTTGGCCGCCGTAACTGCTTTGGCCGGAGTGGTGCTTTCTGCTTCGGGCAAAAGGCCTTTCCGTCGTAACAGCATCTCCATAAATCGCTGGTCCTGGTCGCTGGTGAAGATCGAAAAAGGGAGGTACAAAAACTGCGCCCGCGCCATTTGTTTGGCCAGGTAGCCCATCAGGAAATTCATCTTCGGCGTATTGGCTGCGTCGAGGCCATTACCCAGTTGCAGCACATAGGCGTCTTTGGTTTTGGCACCGCTTTTGATCATGTCCCACTTCAACATGCCGCCTTCTTTGGCGTTTAGTTTCATGAGAATATGGCGGCTGTCGATCTCGTAGACGTACTTTTCAAACATCGGCTTGAACTGCTCTGACTGCGATACACCGGTAAACTGAACCGCCCAAAACAGCACGTAGACAACCGTGAGCAGGATTACTACAATGTAGATCCAATAATTGGGATACACGTGGGTGAGGTTCAGGATGGCGTTGGTCAGGATGAGGGCCAGTGGAATGCCGCTCCACAGCCAGTTGTCGCGTACCCACTGCCGAAACGCTAAGCTGATATATGTTTTTTGGTTTAAGGCGTATTTCTTCGTCTTGATTGTCATGGTTGTACCCGCACGAAAAATGGAGGTGCAAAGATACGCACAATCAGGCTTTGCGGAATTGCAGCGAGTGAATCACCACCCGTTTGTCGGGGCGCCGGTGCATGATCACGTACACCTGGTACTGGTCTTCGCCGGTGTAGTAGGAACCGGTACGATACAGCAAATTACCCGACCCGCCTTTATAGATATACTCGAACCGGTAGGGTGGGTATTTTCGAAAAAAAGTACCTAAAATAAGCTCTGCATGACGGGCACTGACAGTGTTGTAGTCAACCTGGAGTGCGTCTATTTTTAGTTCAATCTGCTTGTCGAAATAGGGGGCTAGTGGCGCCGCTTTGCCGGCTTGTACTGCATTACTAATCAATAAGTTAATGTCGCTCTCAAGTGTAAATGACGTGCTTGTCATCAACAAAAGCAGCGCCATCAACAGAATACTGGCTGATCGTCGGATGGTGGAAAAGAGGGTTGGTTGTATGTGTAGCATGTGATGGAAAACTACCCATAGTGCGGGTGGCCTGACCACCTACTGGCTAAAACTGTGCCAACTCCCGCCCCGTTGGCTCAAAGAATTTTTGCCAACTTTGTGGCAAGCCCTACCGGTTCGCTAGCATGACAACTACTCAGATTCTGACTGCCGACCAGATTCAGCAGAAAATACGCCGTATCGCTTTCCAGGTCTACGAAACCAATTTCGACGAACCCCACGTGTTGCTGGCCGGGGTGTCGGGCGAGGGCTTTGTACTGGCGCAACGCCTCGCCGATGCGCTTCGTCAGATCGCGCCCTTCCAGGTGTCGTTGGTGCAAATCGACCTCGACAAGTCGCAACCCGCCCAACCCGATATTCCGCTGCCCACCCTGCCCGCCAACTACGCCGGGGTGGTCGTTATCGTAGACGACGTGCTGAATTCAGGCCGGACACTAGCGTTTAGTTTGCAGCCATTTCTGCATGTGCCCGTCAGCAAAATTCAGATTGTGGTGCTCGTCAACCGCAACCACCCGCGCTACCCCATCGCGGCCAGCTTCATCGGCTACGAACTGGCCACCACCCTCAATGAACATGTGGAAGTAGTGCTAAGCGATGCCGAACGGGAGGGGGTTTATTTGAGGTAACAGCCCCCTACTCCCCGAAGGGGGAACGCTGCCGCAAGAGTAGCTCTGCCCTTTGCTTGGGAGCCGGAGGTTACTGTTGCGGCAGCGTTCCCCCTTCGGGGGGTAGGGGGCTGTTACACCTCCTCCAGCAACGTCCGGAATGAGACGTATTTGTTGGCGTAGCGGTCGGCTACCTGCTGCTGAAGGGCGGGCTGGTGGAAACTCTGGTAGGTGACGAAATCTTCCATGGCCCGAAACCAGTATTGGAAGGTGTAAGTGACGCCGCCATTGTCTACTTCGGTGAGGAGCTTGAGAATCTTGCTGTCGACGGGCAAGCCAGTGTTCATGATGGCGGGTATGTGTTCGTTCTTCATCCACCGCAGCAGGTCACGCTCCACGACAGGGTCGATGTTCATCGTAATGTTGTACAGAATCATAGGCTGGATAGGGGTTTGTCCGTTTCTTTGCAACAGCAATTTTCTGACAAACCTACACGATGTATACTGGATTAGTTCATGCCCACTCCGGGCTTCGCTGGCTGGCGCTGGTGCTGCTGCTGGCCGCCGTTTTTGTATCGATTAGCCGCTGGCAGGGCCATAAACCCTTCACCGACGGCAACCGCAAACTGTACCTGTTCACGCTCATTTCGGTGCATCTGCAACTGGTGCTGGGCCTGATTCTGTACTTCATCAGCCCGAAAGTGAACTTTAGTGCGCTGAGTAACCGCGTGATCCGGTTCTATAGCGTGGAGCATATCACGATCATGCTGCTGGCCATTGCCCTCATCACGGTGGGTTATTCGCGTGGTAAACGCGCCACCAGCGATACCCAGAAGCACCGTCTCGTGGGCATTTTCTATGGCATTGGCCTTGGCCTTATTCTGATTGGCATTCCCTGGGCATTCCGGGGCCTGGGTGCGGGGAATTAGTGGGTAGAACGGTGGGGGTTTGGGGTTTGGGTAGTACCTCAAACCCCAGGCTAATCCCAATCATGAAAGCCCTTCTCCTCACCCTGTTGCCCCTCGCCGCACTGGCCCAAACGCCCGCCGTGCCCACGCCTGAGATCCAAATCAAAACCGCCGTGCTGGCTGCTCCCGCCGATAAGCAGGCGGGTGCTATGGTGTATGGCTACTCCGACAAAAACGAGTTTATCATCCTCCGGAAAGGAACCAACGAACTGGTTTGCCTGGCCGACGATCCCGCGCAAAAAGGCCTCAGCGTATCGTGTTATCATCAGGATCTGGAGCCATTCATGAAACGTGGCCGGGAGTTGAAACAGGCGGGCAAGAAAGCAGCCGAGGTACTGGATACGCGCGAACAGGAGGTGAAGGCGGGTACGCTGAAAATGCCTTCGCACCCTACTACGCTCTATTCGTACACGGCTAAGGTCGAAAATTACGAACCCAGCACCGGGGCGGTGAAAGATGGATACCTGCGCTACGTGGTCTACATTCCCTACGCCACCGCCGAAAGTACCGGCCTGCCCCTGAAGCCCGAAGCACCCGGTATGCCCTGGATCATGGACCCCGGCACCCACCGCGCCCACATCATGATCAACCCACCAGTATCAACGACTGCCACCAAATAGGGCGTGGCAGTGAATTGGGGTAGTTTCACTTATTCTTTTTATAATACAATAAACTGGCTACTTTGAGCGCTTTTTCCTCGAAAAAGTAGTATTCGGTTCGCTACCCTGTACGGTTAGCCGTAGTTTTGCGTTTTAGGCTTTACAACCCCTGGACGCATTCACATGACTAAGTGTACCTCCTTTGTGCTGTTACTAATTGGGTGGCTCGGCTACCTCACCAGTCAGGCACAGGACGCAAAATCGCTCCAGCTCATTCTGCCCCAGACTTCAGACTGGAATGTGGTGGCTGAAGGGCAACCTATCCGGTTTGAGCTGAAAACCACTGGCACAGCCCCCACCGACACGCTTATCTACGCCATTGCGCAGGGCATGATGGAGGGCATGAACTTCGACTCGCTGGGCCGATTTAGCTGGACACCCGGCTTCGACGTGGTCGAGCGCCTGAAAGCCAGCCGGGTGGTTCCCGTTATTTTTGACGTGCATAACCGGCATGGCCAGTCAGCTACCCAACTGGCTGATATTAAGATACTGCCGGTAAATCGCCCACCTGTTGTGGAAGATTTGCCGCCGTTCTACGTTCGGTTCCAGACCCAGAACGTCTACAAATTTGACCCTAAGCAGGTGTACGATGCCGACGGTGACCCCATTGCTTTCATTGCCATTCCCGACCAGATGCCCGAAGGCAGCAAGCTCACCGCCCAGGGTGAACTAACCTGGACACTGTCGCGGAATCAGTTTAGCCAACTCCGCACCAAACCCCTTTATCTGGAATTTTGGGTAGAAGATCAGCCCTCGAAACTACGTACCAAAGGCCGCCTGAAAATTGACGCGACGCAGATGGATTTGCCGCCCATTATTGCGGTGGTGCCCAAAGATGCCAGCTACCGGATTCGGGAAAACGCCGCCATCAACCTGAAATTTTACCTCTCCGACCCCAACGGCGACGAAGACATCAACACCTTCGATTTCCTGAGTACCAACCAGACGATTCCGAAGACTACACTGGTGCGGAACACCAATAATCAGTACGAATTTATCTGGACGCCCGGCTACGAGTTCGTGCGTGACCCCTACGACACACTGCGGGTTGACCTAACGTTTTTTGTGCTCGACAAAGCCCAGAACCGCGACGAGAAGACGATTTCGATCACCGTCCTGAATACGGTAAACGAAGAAGCCAAAGACCGTTACACGTTCGCCCTTTACCGACAGGTATTGGTCCAGGCCTGGAACCTGATCGAGCAATTAAACGAAAAAGAGCAGGAGCTTAAAAAAGACTACAAACGGGCCAAAGGCGGCAAGCGCAACCGATCGATGGCCAACGCGTCGCTGGGGGCCGTAACGGGTGTTGCCCCCGCTGTAACCAACGCCCAGTCGAGTCCGGCAGCGCAGGGTAATCAACGGTTGATTTCGGCCATTGGCGGTACGGCGGTGCTGACGATGGGTACGCTGGAAGCCACCGAAGTAATCGGTAAGTCGATGAAGGATTTGCTGGACCGGTACAACTACGTGTTGGGCAAACGAACTGAACTCCAAAGCAAAGGCGACGTGTTCGCCCGCGAATTTGCCCTGAAATCGACCCGCCGCACGGGTGACTTCATCAAACGCCTCGACGATTTTCGGAATGCCATGAGCCTTAGTGGCCTGGTGGCGCTGGAACTCGATGCCAACTGGCAAAACAAAAAAGAAGCTACCGACAAGGCCATCAAGCGCACATTTAAGGACTACACCCCGCTGGACGAAGCGCAGTAGATGGTCGAATAACTCTAGTAGGCCCGTATACTTTGTTGCCTAACTTTAAAGCCTTACCTTTAGACAACTACGTGTTCGCAAACCTATCAGTTATAGCGTTATGGCCCCGCAGGAAAACTTTTAGCTTACGTGGTCGTGGATGATGATGACGACGACCGCTTCATATTACGACTGACCCTCAAAGAAGCCAACCGACAGCTTCCGTTGTACGAGTTCGCTGATGGGCAGGAGTTCATTGATTACCTGACCCAACACGCAACCGGGTCGACCAACGATGGGCTGAACTGGCTGGTTGTTCTGGATGTCAACATGCCCCGGTTGAACGGGTTGGATACCCTGAAATTACTTCGGCAGCACCCACGGTGGTCAACATTTCCGGTGCTGATGCTATCGACGTCGAGTGATCCGCTGCTGATTCAGGAGGCATACCGGCTCGGTGCGAATGGCTACATTGTTAAGCCAAACTCGACCCATGAGCTAGTACTCTTCCAATTTAATCTTTACATTTACTTTGTTGATTCGCCGGGTTTACCTGAACATACCATCGGTTAAGTTTATCCTCCGCAGTAGCTACCGTAAAACTCCAGTGTATCTTCACTAATCGCTCATTACGTTCAGCAGTCCACAGATTGACTTGCCGGTCTAACTCATCTAATGAGCCAATCCGACGGTTTAAGCACTGACGAGCTAAA
>JBBRMP010000245.1:0-8057 GCA_038230755.1 Cytophagales bacterium
CTCAGGGTGACAGGCCAGTTGGTTCAGATTAATAGAGTTGACTCAATGTCGTTGTCACCCTGAGCGGAGTCGAAGGGGTGGGGCCGCCCAGGCCGAGGGCGAAGCTACACCGCGAAGCCACTGACCACTTACGACTTAACGACTTACGACTGCTTAAATAAAATGAACCGATTTGCCTGGGGTGTAATCTGGCGAGTGACGTGGCTGGCTTTACTGGCGGGGGGCATCGTGGCCGTGTATATGACCAACCCATTTATGCCCTACCTGATCGTGCTGGGGCTGTTTTTGGTCGGTATTACCATCAGCCTGTATACCTACGCCACGGGCATCAACCGCAAACTGACGTTCTTTCTGGAGTCGGTGCGGTACTCCGATTTTGCCATCAGCTTCAACGCTAATAACAAGATGGGGCCGTCGTTTGCGCAGGTCAACCAGCAGTTCAACGAGGTACTGGAAGCGTTTCGGCAGGCGCGGGCTGAGAAGGAAGCCAACCTCCAATACCTCAACACCATTGTGCAACACGTTAGCGTGGGTCTGCTCGCGTTTGACGCCTCTGGGCAGGTGGAACTGGTGAATCAGGCCGCTCTGAAACTGTTGAATACCTACCGGCTGCGGCTACTCTCGGACCTCGAAGCGCAACATCCCGACTTGCCCGGGCGGCTGACGGGGCCGGGCCGACAGGCGGCCTTTGCCTACGCCGCCGGGCAGGGCAACGACCTCGCCATCCGCACCACCGACGTACGCCTGCGGGGGCGGCTCATTACGCTGGCATCACTCCAAAATATCCGGTCTGAATTACAACAGAAAGAGGTCGACGCGTGGCAAAATCTGACCAAAGTACTGCGCCACGAGATCATGAACTCGGTCACGCCGCTGGTGTCGCTGACGGGGACGATGCAGGCCATTCTGGAACACGATATTGCCGCGAATATGCCCACCGACGGTCCTAACGCCCCCATTTTGGCCGAAGCCGTCACCGACCTCCGCGATGCGCTGGCCACGATTGCGCAGCGCGGCGATGGTATCATGCGCTTCGTGGACGCTTATCGCCATTTCACCACCATCCCTGCCCCGCGCCTGACCGACGTACCCGTAGCACCCCTCATGCAGCGCGTTGCCGCCCTCGTCCGCCCCACGTTTGAGGGGCAAAAAATTGACCTGCGCGTGACCCTGCCAAGTACGTCTCGCACGATCCGCGCTGACGAAGCACAGGTGGAAATGATTCTCTTAAATCTGTTGAAAAATGCCCGCGAGGCCGTTGAGCATACCCCAAATCCGGTCATTTATTTCGAGGCCCTCCCCGACGCAGCCCGCCTCACGATCCGGGTAGCTGACAACGGCCCCGGCATTGAACCAGAGGCCCTAGAGCAAATTTTTATCCCGTTTTTCACCACTAAAAAAACGGGTTCCGGCATCGGCCTTAGCCTCTCGCGCCAGATGATGCAACAACAGGGCGGCCAACTCACCGTTGACACCACCGTAGGCAAAGGCACCGCGTTTTGTTTGACGTTTTAGAGAGGGGACGTCAAAACTATCTCTTGCCATAAGTTCGGTGCAGGTACCTACAGTTTTTATGGTGCAGTTTATGGTATAAACGTATTAGAACGGAATGGGTTTTGCGCCCATTTTTATCACCCGTTTCCTCCCCGTGCCAGTGTCAATCCAATTTGTCCGGCGTGGTATGAGTTGTGGAAGAGGATGTGCGCAAAGAGCCGTACCCGCGACACGGTGCCAAAAAATGGTGTTTCGATGGGGTCCAGCCAGGTAGTGTCCGGGGTGTTCTCGACGTAGTATAGGAGGCGATCAAAGCCCTGCTCAATCAGTTGGCGGCTGGCATTGATGTCGTGGCCTTGCCCGGTGTCGCTTTGGCCCATCGTGGTGTTCTGAACATCAGAGGGCAAGCCGAAAAACAGACCGAACAGGTTCATCATTTCGCCGATGTGGCGGTAAACAAAGCCCGCTGAGGCCGTTTGTGCATTTAATCGGAACGAGCCATTTTCGGGTGTGATCGTACCGAACGCTGCCGCACAGGTCATACGGTTTTGGGCTATCATGTCGAGAAGCATGTCTTTTTGCATAACGTTTTTGAAACTAAAATACGAAAGCTTTCGCGGATCTGCAAGTGGTTAAAAACCCTACTCCATCCTGCTTTTAGGTTGTTTTGGTGCGCCTCTTACAGAGACCTTACGTCTCCGCCCCCTATGCCAGCGTCAATCTATTTTTGCCTTATTACCTATGTTTACGGCGATAAACTGCCTGCATGACGGTCTGCGCCATCTGCGGGGGCATTATCAATTGGCCGACACACACGATGACGACGCCCACACCCGGCACGAGTAGACGTACGTTTCTGAAAGATACCGTAGCGGGCGCTATCCTGGTGCCCGGACTGACGTACCCGTCAATATCCGCCGTGGCCCTGCCGGAGACACCACTGCCCGTCGCCCCAAACCCCGTTTTGGCGGGATACCGCAATCTCTACAACGGCGATACCTGCGTCTATTTCTACAACCCCGAACTGTGGCAGCCGGACGACTTTACTCTGAAGACCGTTGTAAACCCCCGCACGGGTAAGCTCAATACGAAGCCTACGTTACAGGGCGGGCCTTTTTCGGCTAAAGCTATTTACCGTTACGTCGATGTGCTGGCCGACAATGGCATCGACACGTTCGTTATCAACGCCAATGCCTCGCGGGCGTGGTACCCCAGCAAAACCATTCCGAGTATCCTCGACGGCTACAAACGGGGTGACCGCAACTTTTTCCGGGGACATGCCATCTGTCAGGGCATCACCAAACCCGCCGCCATTGAGGACTTTCTCGACAACTTCGTGCCATTCATGAACAGCTATCAGGACCTGCTCGATGCGGGCGTGGACTGGCTGGCCGAGACCGCGAAAGCCTGCCGACGGCGGGGCGTATCACCCTGGGTGAGCATACGGATGAATGACCTCCACGGCTGCAACAATTTCGAGGGTAGTTTTTTCAACCTGCCCCTGCTCAAGCAAATGGAAATGCGGCTGGAGTGCAGCTCCTACGGTGACCAAAACTGGCTGTATCGGCAGGGGCTGAACTACGAAAAACCCGAGGTGCGCCAGCAGATGTTCGAGCAGATTCGGGAGGTGGTGGAGGCCTATGATTTCGAGGGTCTTGAACTCGACTGGTGGCGGCAACCCCTCTGTTGCGAACCGGGGGCCTCTGCCGGAACCATTACCCTAATATCGGACTGGATTCGGGAAATTCGGGCACTGACGGAGCGACAGGCCCAAAAAACGGGTCGGCCTTATCCGCTCAGCCTGCGCATTCCCGGTCGGCTGGCCATGCTCAAACACATTGGTCTGGACGTGGCCACGCTCTGCCGCGAGGGCACCATCGACCTGGTTTGCCCAACCGGTTTTTTCTGCACGACCTGGGATATGCCCCACGATGCCCTCCGCCGGGAACTGGGTGACCGCGTGGCTATTTATGGCGTCATCGAAGGGGCACCAAACCCTCTGCCCGTGTTCGACAAAAAGAAGCAGCAGACCAGAGGCCTGCGCGATACCGCCGCCAGTCTGGAACTGATGCGGGGTAGTGCCGTCAGCAGCCTGATTTTGGGGGCTGACGGCATTGAATGGTTCAACTTTTTCGTCACGGATCAGGCTCGTTTGCCGGGCCTGCGGGCCGACTACGCAGCCCTGGGCAAGATGCACCAACTGGATCAGTTACGGGGGCAACCCAAGCAATACGCCTTCGGTATGAACGGCACGTCGCTGGGCATTATACCGTTTGAAGCTCCCGCGCAACTGCCCGTTGTGCTGGAGCGAAAGGGTCAGTACGCCTTCAGAACGGTCATGTGCGCCGAACCCACCGACCGGGGGCTAATGCTGCTGGTGCAACTGGTGGTGAAGGCAGGCAGCCGGTTCGAGGGGGCGTCGGTGTCCATCAACGGCTCCTGGCCCGAGACGCTGTTCACCCGGTCCGACGAGCTGCTTTTCCCCTGCGGGCCCTATACTCACCTCACCAAAGACCATATCGGCTACGTGTGCCAACTGCCCGTTTCGCTCGTGCGCGACGGTTGGAACGAAATTCTGCTGGAACACGGCAGCAAACAACCACTCAGTCTGGTAACGATTGAACTGGGGGTGAAGTAATCGACTACCTACTTCACCTTCAGCAGGTAGGTCAGCAAGTCGGTAAACTCCTTCTCGGCCAGTACTGTCCCAAACTGGTCGGGCATGAGGGTATGGCGGGAAGCCTGTACTTCGACAATGTCGTTGCGCGGCACCACAAATTCGGCCCCCGTCACGTCGGCGTAGGTAATCGACTGGGCATCGTCGCGCCGGAACAGGGCCGTTCGCACCACCCCCGATTTGAGTTTGATAGTGTACATCCGAAACGCCTCCGAAATGTTGCGGTTAGGGTCCAGAATTTTGGTGGCCAGCGCGTTGCTACCCCAGCTACCAATGCCGTCGAGTTGGGGGCCAATCAGCCCGCCCTGGTTGTTGATCTGGTGGCAGGCCGCGCAGTGCGTAACAAATACCTGTCGGCCATTGTCGGCCACACCGCCCAGCAGCGCAAACGAACTTAACCGACTATTAATCAGTGCTTCACGTGCCTCGTCGATGGGCGACAGGTTGGCCGCAAGCTGGTCGTAGCGGGCCTTTTGCGGCCTGCTGATGTTAAGCAGCAGCCGTTCTTCAATGCCGGGCTGCACCAGAATACGGGTGTACAACGTGCCCGTATGCACCTGCGCCATAATCAGGTCTTTACCCACCGACGAAATCGCCAGCGACTTAAGCAACTCCAGTTGCACCTCGCCGTTGGTGCGTTTCAGGGCCGATTCCATCACGGCCTCACTCTCCAGGCGGGGCGAATCGCCCAGGATCGTGGCCAGATCCGTGCGGAAACTGACCGGGTTTTGCTCGTCTTCGATGTAGTCGCCCAACAGCCGGGCGTAGTGGACGGGGTCCAGTTTCATCAGCGATCTGGCGCTGGCGAGGCGGAAATAGTAGGGCAGCGACTTGTTGGGTAGGGTAGTTTGCAGCGTTGGCTCCAGGGCGGTAATGCCAAAATCGCCCGCCATTTCCAGGGCAAATCGTTTTTGTTCGTCCAGTTCTTTCGGGCTAACCGTGGGCAGCAGCGGCGCAGGCAGCCCCTGCACGTTGCTCAGCCTGATGATACCCGACGAATAATCGACGATTTCCAGCCGCACCCGTTCGCCCACGTGAGCCGACAAATCCCAGGCCACCAGATCGGCCCGGTAGTCGTCTGATTTGGCAAATTCCGCGCAGGCCAACTGGCGTGTCGTATCCGTAGCCGACACCAGCCGCACGACGTGTTTCGGCCCTTTACCTAGCAGGGCGTTGAGTTGCATTACGCTGAACGACAGTTGCTTAGGTGCTGAAAAGACGGGCGATTGCACCACGCCTTTGTAACGCCCCAGGTCGAAACCCAGAAATTTCTGGCCGTTGACAAAGGTCATGTTTTGCGGGGCTGGACTCAACAAAACGGGGTTGTCTCTCAGGTACGCGGGTTCGGCCAGCCGAAACGTCCAGTTGGACCGTGGCCCGCCCAGTAGCTGACCAGCCAGCACTACCGCCCATTGCTTCACCGACTCGTTCACCACCGATCCCTGCTTTTTGATGGCCTCCTGTACCCGCCTGAACAGGGTGTACTGTGTGCCGTTGTCGGTGGCATATTTGTCGCGGACAAATTGCACCAGTTCGTCGCGTTCAGTAGCCGTCAGGAACCGGGCGGCGTGGCCGAGGTAGGCTAGCTCGTCGGCTTTGCTGAGGGTTAGCGTCTTCACCGCATGGAACAAAAACTGCGCGCCATAGGCCTCCTCCACCCCGCTCATGGGTTCCGCCAGAGCCAGCCGCTGGTCTGTAGTCCAGCTTGCCCCGGCCACCTCCCGGCCCAGCGGTTTGTTGCGCAACAGCGTCCGCAGGGCCAGCCGCAGTGTGTAGTTCAGGTGGGTATCCAGCGAATCGACGCTGGGTATGGACTTGCCGGGCTGGACGTTGAGCAACGCCCGTACGGTTTCTAGTTTGGGGTAGTCGGTCAGGGCTTCTACCGCCGCCCGCCGTACGTGCGGGTTCGAGTCAAACAGCCCCTGCCGGGCCTCCGCCAGCAGGGTATCAGACCGCCCCGGCGATTCGTGCAATACCCGCAGGGCGTGGGTGCGGATGATGGCCTGCCTGTGGTGCAAGGCGTTCAATAATAGTGGTTTAGGCAAGGCTTTAAGCTGATTCAATGCCCACATACTGTGCACGTACTGGTCGGGTGGGGTACTCTTTTTGGCCAAAACAGCTAGCAATGGCTCCACCGCTGGCGCACCCACCCGGTTGATGAGTTGGTCCATCACGAGCATCCTGACGGGCAGGTTGCCGGTTGCCAGTGCGTGAATCAGGTCGGGAATGGCGGCTTTGGTCCAGTCGATGTAGCCGAGCTTATCGGTTTTGCCTTTGTAGGTGATGCGCCAGATGCGGCCCCGCTGCCGGTCGCGGCCAGGGTCATCCAGCGGCACTTCGTAATGGGCAATAATGCGGTTGTAGAAGTCGGCTACGTACAGGGCACCGTCGGGGCCTTCCACGATATCGACCGGACGAAACCAGGGGTCTTCGCTGCGTAGCAGTTCACCTTCATATTTAGCCACTGGCGATGAACCGTTGAACGTGAACGAGTTACGGTAGATCCGGGATTTCACCACATCGCCGATGTAGATACTTTTGCGGTAGGCTTCTGGGAAAAATGGACTCGACGGCAGGGCAATACCGGCCAGGGCCGTGGCCTCATGCTCGTGGGGTTTCATGGCCGGGGCAAAGCCGATGCCTTCCGAAATACGCCCAAAGTGCGGGTACTCGGCCCCCCGAATCAGTTGCGTCAGCGGCGAAGAGTGGCTATCGGGCGAATAGAGGTAGCCCCAGTTGTCATAGACCAGCCCAAACGGATTCACCCGCCCTTTGGTCACGCGTTCAGCCCGGCTGCCATCCGGGCGGAAGCGAAACGTGCTGCCCGACTCCAGTTTAGCCGTGTCGCCATCGGTACCCAGCACTTTAGACAGGTTGGTGAAGCCGTGGCATGCCTGGATCCAGCCGTCGAAGCCCCGCGTCAGGTGGTTGACCATGCCGTGGGTGTCGGTGTAGCCAAACGGTCCCAGCAGCACCCGGCTCTGGTCGGGTCGGCCATCGCCGTTGGTGTCGGTGAATTGGTAGAGGTTGGGAATGCTGAAGGCCAGCAGCCCGTTTGTGGTTGGCAGCAGCCCGATGGGAATGTTCAGCGTGTCGAGCACCGACGTGACCGAATCAGCGCGCCCGTCGTGGTTACGGTCTTCGAGCATCAAAATCCGGTCGGTGCCTTTGCCCGCTTTGGCGGCAAACGGGTACTCCCCCGACTGCGTAATCCACAGCCGCCCTTTGGCGTCGAAGGCCATGTTCAGGGGCTTGCCAATGAGGGGTTCCGCCGCAAACAGATTGATCTCGAAACCGGGTGGCAGCACAAACCCGGCCTGTTCGGCTTCGGGGGTGCGCGGGTCGCTTTTGCGGATATGCTCGTCGAAATCGCCGCCGCTAAACCGGGTTCTGGCCGTGTCTGTGGTGAAAGTCTGGCTCGTTGGCGGGGTGATTTTGGTACGCTTCAGGGCGGTGGTGCAGCCAATCACGCCCATCAGGAGCAGCAGGTAGCTTGTCTGTAATCGGTTGATCCTGAGAGGCATACTATTTATTTCGTTTCGCAGTAGCAATTTGGCATTCAGGAAGTACATTCAACTTCGGGGGGTCAGTCAAAAGAAAGCAAAACTATTATACCAAAATACCAAAAATGGAAAGAGCACGAATGGCTCAAATAACGAATTTATATGAAAAACCCAAAACGAGGGATATCTTTATTGGAAACACACGAACATTGTTCACGAGTAATCTAGAACTATCTAAATAAACGCTCCAACTACCAACATGGATACTACTAATCACGAGACTCTTAACCAAACTGAAGCGTCCGTTGAGCGGCTGAGGACCGACTTAGCGACTGGAAGTCCGAGACCTCAGAATCTCACAACTCTCGGGACTCGGATTACTC
>JBBRMP010000246.1:0-8045 GCA_038230755.1 Cytophagales bacterium
GGCTTTCACAAACTGGCTGGCACGGGCAACCTTACTAGTTGGAACGGAGTTTTGGGTTTTCATGATGAAGAAAGCAGTCGATAGTAGGGAGTCGGGAGTCAATAGTCGGCTGACGCGAGAGTACGCCTGCGTCAGCCGACTATTGACTCCCGACTCCCTACTATCGACTATTTATTTTGGTACGCAAACTTGGCGAAGTCGAAGAGGGTGTCCAGCGGCGAGCGGCCGATGAGATCGAAGGTGGTATTGACCGATTTTTCGATGGCGGTGTCGGTTTTCTCGAAGCCTTTGCTGACGTCTTTCACCCAAAAATCGAGAATAAACAGGGCCTGTGTCCACAGGGCACCGGGGTAACGGTCGGTCAGGAACGGGCGGGGTTCTACTTCGCGGCTCTCGCGGCCTTCGGCCAGCAGGTCACGGGCAAAATCGTTGAAGGCTTCCTTAAACGGCATCAGCACCTGCGAATTCACTGATCGGCCACCCATCCGGGCGCGGGCAATGGGCGACGTGGGCATCATATCGCCCCCGGCATTTTGTCCCCGAAGGCGGCCATAGCTATAGACAACGAAGCTGCGCTGGGCTTTCAGGAGTTCTATCCAGGTGTAGTAGAAGGCGAGCAGTTTCTCCCGGACGGAGTAGGTTTGGTAGGTACCATCGGCCTCCACGGTCTGTTTCGACTCGTTGAAGAAGGTAAGCCAGACATCGGCTTCGATGGCATCGAAGGAGGCGTAATAATTGTAGAATTCAGCTTCGGCGAGTTTCAGTTTTTTGGCAAACTGGAAAACGGAGGTGGGCTGCTTGCCGTTTTCAAGGACGTATTCAGTGTACGCCTTACGGATTTTTTCGAGCGTTTCCATATAGTAAGGGAACGGCCTGTACCAGGTAAAAGTTTGAGTAAATGGCCCTATCGGAATAATAAACGCAGATCAACTTTTATATTAACCAGAGCCTATGTCAACACAACCCGAAATCTGGCTTTGTGGGCCATTGCCGGGCATTCCGGGCCTGTTGCAACCGGCAGCCCACGCCGTTTTGCAAGCCCGCGACGATCTTGAAATGGCCCTCGCCAACTTCCCCGATACTCGCCTTTGGGACCGTCCGGCGGGGGTGGCGTCGGTGGGTTTTCATCTGCAACACATCTCGGGTGTGCAGGACCGGATGCTTACTTACGCCCGTGGTGAAGCCCTCTCCGATGCCCAGTTTGCAACCCTGAAACAGGAAGGCCAACCCACCACCGGGCAAGCTTCCGTGGCTGAACTCCTGACCCGCCTCAGCGCCCAAGCCGACCGCACCGTAGCTTGTCTGGCCCAAACCGATGGGGCTACGCTCACCGATTTCCGCACCGTGGGCCGGGCGGGGTTACCTTCCACCGTTGGCGGTTTGCTGTTCCACGCCGCCGAGCATTCCATGCGGCATGTGGGGCAGTGTCTGGTTACGGCTAAACTACTGATGAATGATGAATTTGCTCATCATTCATCAGTAGTTTAGCCCCATGAATACCGCCCTCGTCGAAAACGCCATTGCCCTGTTGAAAGCCCTTATTGCTACGCCATCAATGAGTCGGGAGGAGGGGTCGACGGCGGAGTTGATCACGACTTATTTGGGGCAAAACGGCATCGAACCCGAACGGTTGGGGCACAACGTCTGGGCCAAAAACCGACATTTCGACCCCGCAAAGCCTACTTTGCTGCTCAATTCACACCACGACACGGTGAAGCCCAACCCCTCGTGGACGCGTGACCCATTTGCGCCAACGGTGGAAGGCGACGTACTCTACGGACTTGGTAGCAACGACGCGGGTGGTTGTCTGGTGAGCCTGCTGGCCACGTTTGTCCATCTGTATGACCGCCCTGATCTGGCCTACAACGTGGTGGTGGCGGCCACCGCCGAAGAGGAAATTTCGGGGCGGGGCGGCATCGAATCCCTCCTGCCACATCTGCCCCCGCTGGCTGTGGCCCTTGTGGGCGAACCCACCCAAATGCAGCTCGCCATTGCCGAAAAAGGGCTGTTGGTGCTGAATTGCACCGTGACGGGCCGCGCCGGTCACGCCGCCCGCGACGAAGGCGAAAATGCCCTTTATAAGGCACTACCAGACATTCGGTGGTTCCAGGACTACATTTATCCCAGGGTGTCGCCGCTGCTGGGTCCGGTGAAGCAGTCGGTCACAATCATTCAGGCGGGTACGCAGCATAACGTGGTGCCCGACGTATGCACATTCACGGTGGATGTGCGCGTGACGGAGCAGTACACACTGGAAGAAATCCTGGCCATCGTGCGCGAAAACGTCTCGGCTACCGTCACCCCCCGGTCGGTTCGGTTGCGCCCGTCGGGTATTGCCATTGACCACCCGCTGGTGCAGGCCGGGCTGGCACTGGGGCGCACGACCCACGGTTCGCCAACGCTCTCGGATCAGGCACTGCTCACGCAAAACGGGCGGGTGATTCCCTCGCTGAAATGCGGTCCCGGCCATTCGGAACGGTCACATACGGCTGATGAGTTTGTGCTGCTGGGTGAAGTAGCCGAGGGTATTGCCGGGTATGTGGCGTTGGTAGAAGGGTTTCAACACAGCGACGTGGAGAAAACGAAATAGTTTTCCTTTATCGGTGTAATGGTTGAGGTAGTGCTA
The DNA here is from genome assembly GCA_038230755.1 of Cytophagales bacterium. Lineage (GTDB taxonomy): Bacteria > Bacteroidota > Bacteroidia > Cytophagales > Spirosomataceae > Fibrella. Next base: position 2,627 of record JBBRMP010000246.1, read on the forward strand.
TTGTAGTGGGTGGCTTCGCGCTGCGGGCTTCGCGCGAAGCCACCTACTACAATAGCACTACCTGAACCATTGCACAAACCCTCTTCCTCACCCCAAAATGAAAAACACCCTCCTCCTGCTCCTTTTTGCCCTTTGCACACCGCTCACCCACGCCCAAACGCCGTTTGCACATGGGCGGCTGCGCGTTTCCGACAGCAAGCGGTATCTGGTTCATCAGGATAACACGCCGTTTTTCTGGCTGGGCGATACCGCCTGGGAGTTGTTCCACCGACTAAACCGCGACGAGGCCGATCAGTACCTGAAACGACGCGCCGCTCAGGGATTTACCGTCGTGCAGGCCGTGGCGCTGGCCGAGTTCGATGGTCTCAAAGAACCCAACCCCTACGGCCAAACGCCCCTGCTCAACAACGACCCCACCACACCCAATGAAGCCTATTTCACCCACGTCGATTACATCATCGACCGGGCGGCGAGCTACGGCATTGTCGTTGCTTTTCTGCCCACCTGGGGCGATAAACTCTTTAAAAGCGGCTGGGGGCAGGGGCCGGAAATTTTTAACGAAGCCAACGCCCGCGTCTATGGCCGGTATGTGGGCAATCGCTACAAAAACCGCGACAACATCGTCTGGGTGCTGGGGGGCGACCGCAACCCGCGCGATGGATCGGCCGACGTGGCTGTGTGGCGGGCGATGGCCGAAGGCGTCCAGGAAGGCGTTGGTGGGGGCGATAAGGCCCTGATTACCTTCCACCCGCAACCCAACGGGGGCGAGGGCGGGGCCGGCAACTGGTTTCACAATGAGCCGTGGTTCGACCTGAACATGCACCAGAATGGCCACTGCCGCGCCACGCCGATGTATGATTTTATTACGGCATCGTACAACCGTCAACCTACCAAACCCACCCTCGACGCCGAGCCAATTTACGAAGACCACCCCGTTTGTTTCAACGCCAATGACCTCGGCATCTCCAACGCCTACGACGTGCGCCTCTATGCTTACCTCGACCTGTTTGCGGGGGCGTTTGGCCATACCTACGGCTGCCACGACATCTGGCAGATGTACAGCAATGCCCGCCCTGCCATGAATAATCCACACATTTTCTGGCAACAGGCCATGGAACTACCCGGTGCCAACCAGATGACCCACGTACGAAAGCTGATGACCGCCCGCCCAAGTCTCGGCCGCATTCCCGACCAGTCGCTCATCGTGGAAAACAACCTCGGCCCCGCCGAGCGGATTCAGGCCACGCGAGGGCGCGACTATGCCTTTGTGTATTCATCTGTGGGTAAGCCGTTTACGGTCAATCCCGGAAAAATTTCGGGGAAAATCATCATCGTCACCTGGTTTAACCCACGCACGGGCAAAACAACGCCTGCTGGTACGTTCGGCAATCAGAAACCGCAGCAGTTCACCCCTCCCGACAGTGGTTATGGCCACGACTGGGTGCTGGTACTGGACGATGCCGCCAAAAACTACCCTGCTTTGTAGGGGAACACGGATAGAGCGGGTGGACGCGGATTTTTTCTTTTTATGACTAGCTTCGACAATCGAATCTCCCCATCCATGCGCCTTTTTTTACTCGCCACGTTGCTACTGACTACTGCTTTTGCCGCTGGTCAGGGACTGCCCATTCTTGCACAAAATCCGGCTTCGCTACGCTGGTACCGGATCACTACCCCCCACTTCCGCGTCGTCTACCCCGCCGGTTTCGACAGCACCGCCCGGCGCACCGCGCAACGGCTGGAACAGGTCTACGAACTGGATGCCGCCGGGCTGGAACGCAGGCCCCGGCCCATATCGCTGGTGTTGCAGAATCAGAGTACCATCAGCAACGCGTTTGTTACGCTGTTTCCGCGTCACTCCGAGTTTGTGACTACGCCCCCACAAGACCCGGCCCTACTGGGCACCAACGCCTGGACCGACCTGCTGGCCGTGCATGAATACCGGCACGTGGTGCAGTTTGAGAAAGCGTTGCAGGGCTACGGGCGCATTCTATATACCCTGCTGGGGGCGCAGGGGCTGAGTTTTCCGGCACAACTCGTTACGCCCGGCTGGTTTGCCGAAGGCGACGCCGTGGGCATCGAAACGATCCTGACGCGTTCGGGCCGGGGGCGTATTCCGGAATTCGAACTGGGGATGCGCACCAATCTACTCACCCGGCCCGTGTTCAGTTTTGCCAAAGCCACGGGCGGCTCGTTTCGTGATAATGTACCAAATCACTACGAACTGGGCTATTTTCTGACCACGAAGCTCAAACGCAGCTATGGCCCCGATGCCTGGAGCAAGGCGCTGAACCAGATTTACACGCAGTTTCCATTTTATCCATTTTCGTTTTCCAATGGCCTGAAACAAAGCACTAAATCGGCCGAAAATCCGACCGGCACCAGCGTCGATAACCTATACCGGGAAACGATGACCGACCTGATCGAGACGTGGCGAAAAAAGCGCGAAAGCCTGACCATCACCCCCGCCAACTTGTACCCCGTTTCGGCAGAAAAAAGTGAGACACCCCGCCCCGTTTTCACCAATTACCGCTTTCCGCAGTACCTCACCGATAGCACGATTTTGTGCATCAAAAGCGGCCTCGGCGACATATCTCAACTGGTATTATTGAGCCGTAATGGCACCGAAAAACGAGTCTACAAACAAGGGCTGGTGCTGAACGACCCCGCCTATTTTTCGGCCACGCCACAGCAGGCCTGCTGGGTAGAAAACCGCTATGACCCGCGCTGGCGATCAAGGGTTTACGACGAACTGAAAGTACTCGACCTGACAACCGGCACACTCCGCCGCCTCAGCACTCGTGGCCGATACACTGCCGTAGCCATCTCGCCCGACAACCGGCAGTTGATTGCTCTGCGCAACGAGACGGACAACCAAAACCGGCTGGTGGTGTTAGATGCCAACACAGGCCGCGAAATACGCGTATTGCCCAACCCGGCCAACGATCTGTATGTGCATCCGCGCTGGCATAATAACCGGCAGATCATTACGGTAACACTCTCTAAATCAGGCAAAACGATTGAGTATATCGACACGCAGACGGGCGAAAAGCGGGCGTTGCTACCCGTGTCGAACACCAACATCAGCCACCCGCAGTCGTACGGCAACACGCACGTTTTGTTTAACTCGCCACAGTCGGGCATCGACAATGTGTATGCCGTGGAAATCGCGTCGGGGCAGGTGTCGCGGGTGACGTCGCGGCCGTTTGGGGCGTACCATGCCACGGTTTCGCCAAGCCTGCAAACGATGGCCGTGCAGGATTACGATACCCACGGGTTCCGCATTGCCGAACTCCCCGCCGACCCCACCGCCTGGACACCCGTAGCCACCAACGCTGCCCAAACTGACCAGACCACGCGCTATTTCGGCCCACTGCTCTACGCTGGTAATCAGACGCTTACGCCCATCGCCACAGATTCGGTACCGCCCGTGGCTACCACCGCGCCGCAACGCTACCGGCGGCTAAGCAACGCCCTGAACGTATACGGCTGGGGACCGGCGTTTAGCTCGAACGGGCAGGGGTTAACGGTGGGTATTCAGTCGCAGGATATTTTGGCCACTACCCAGGTTTCGGCGGCATACGTCTATGACCAAAGCGAAAAAGTGGGGGCATTTGCGGCCAGTTTGAGCTACCAGGGCCTATTTCCAGTTTTCGACGTGGGTTTCCAGACGGGCAATCGCCGCACGAGCATTTACCTCGACCGAACCCTGCCACTGGATAGTTTACGCACCGACACCTGGCACTATAACCAGCTTACGGCGGGTATTCGCCTACCCCTGCAACTGACCCAATCGCGGTTTTTGCAGAGCGCGAGTTTATCGGCTTACTACGGTTTTTTGAACGTAACAGGCTACGAATTACCCCGTCTGTTTACCGAAAGCGGCAACGGCAACCTCCACACGTTTACCTACGGGGCTGCCTACAGCTATACCCTTCGCCAAAGCTACCGCGACGTTGGCCCCCGGCTGGGCATTACCCTCAGCACGTCGCTCCGCCACACACCCTTCGCCGAGGCCGCCGGGCAGTTGCGTGGGATGCAGTGGGGGTCGTCGGCCAACGTGTTTTTGCCGGGCATTGGCAAGCACCATAGCCTGCGGCTGCGCGGGGCCTACCAGTATCAATGGGGGGCACCTGATGCCAAACAGCTCTACCGGTTTCAGGCCAGCGTACTCTACCCGCGCGGGGCACCCTACATCGGCTACGACAACCTGACCGTTGGCGGGGCCGACTACCGCCTCCCCCTCGCCGACGTGCATTGGTCGCTAACCAAACTGCTCTATATCCAGCGCATCAAGGGCAATGTCTTCACCGACTACGCCCGGGGCAGCAGCAACCTACTTCAGGTCGATAACCGGGGCACCGTTCGCGCCATTATTCCCTTCAGCAGCTACGACTGGACCGTTGGCGGCGACGTATCGTTTGTCTTTAACCCCCTCCGCCTGCGCACCCCGCTTGAGTTTGGTATCCGCACCATCTACGACGTCCGCCGCCAGCAGTTTCTGGTACAACCGCTGGTGATCGATGTTGGATTTTAGCCATTCGCCAGTCAACCCTCACCAGTCACCATGATCCCATTTCAACCCACGCTCACCCCCACCGACGTTGATTTACAAAGGCGTAGTAAAGCCTTTTTTGACCACCTGAACACCCGCCGGACGGTACGTGATTTTTCGGATAGACCCGTACCACGGGCCGTAATCGAGCAACTCATCAGGACGGCTTCTACGGCACCGTCGGGGGCACACAAACAACCGTGGACGTTTTGTGTCATCAGCGATTTTGGCCTGAAAACGCAGATTCGGGAAGCAGCCGAGGCCGAAGAACGCCGCAGTTATGAGGGTCGAATGTCGGCGGAATGGCTGGCCGATTTGGCCCCGCTGGGTACTGATTGGCAAAAACCTTTTCTGGAAACGGCCCCCTACCTGATCATTGTATTCCGGCGCATTTTCGAGTTCCGGGGCGAGGTGAAACGGCCCAACTATTACGTCATGGAATCGGTGGGCCTTGCCTGTGGCTTTCTGCTCGCCGCCATCCACGACGCGGGGCTGGTAGCGCTTACCCACACGCCCAGCCCGATGGATTTCCTGACCAAACTGCTGAACCGCCCCACCAACGAAAAGCCGTTTCTGCTCATCCCCATTGGCTACCCCGCCCCCAACGCCACCGTTCCCGATATCCACCGCAAACCAGCCGAAGAGGTGATTGTGTGGTATGAATGAGCGTGGGCTACGTTCCTTTCACCAAAAGTTAATCCCCTCGCTGCAACACCCTACGTCTAAGTATGTAACAAAAAATAGTTTACGTTATTTTTAGTACCTTTATTGCATGGGACGAGTCAATACACCACTACTAAGTATACCAGCGAAGTTAGCTTTAGAAAAAGGGCTTCATGATGGTAAAACGCATCCATTTCGTAC
>JBBRMP010000247.1:0-8025 GCA_038230755.1 Cytophagales bacterium
AGCCTTGATTGAACCCGGCCTGACCACCGTGGCCCAGCCAACGCGGGAGATTGGGCAGGTCTCGGCGCAACTGTTGCTTGATCAGATTGACACCGATTCGTCGGTCTGGAAGCCCATCACACGCGTGCTCAAAACCGAGCTAATCATTCGGGGCTCCAGCCAGCGCAGCTAATCGAGATGTAGCTTTTTGGGATTTCTATCCTGACTTACTGAAAAGACTAAAAAGCCACATCCCGACCCAAGCCCGTTTACTTGTACTCCAGAAATGTGGTGGCCGTACAGCCCTTGTCGGTACGGAAACGTACCCAACGCGCCTGAAAATCAGCCGGGAATATGTGGGGTACAGCTTTACCGGGCGCTACAGTGATGGTCTTGTAGGTCATCCATTGGCCCGTACCAACGGGGTCAGCCTCTACCGTAAATGTCACGGGCGAAGCCGCTTTGTGCGAAAGGGTCAGGGTTCGCTTGTCGTAAAAGCCAATCAGATACGGGTCTGAGGGGGTATTGGGTGCTACGGCTGTTTGTTGCCAGGGCCCGCCCCGCCCGGTTGGTTTGCCCAGCTTCCAGAGATCGTCGATGGCGCCGGCCCAGATAGCCGCCTTCTTATCGTCTGACAGGATGATGTGCGTACCGGCTGCCGATGCCAGATCAATACCCGTCATGACCAGCAACCCCCGGTACGACGCATAATCGTTGATTCGGAGTTGGTGCGAGGCAATGGGCCTTATTTTGGCAAAGCCATCGGCATTTTCGGCGGGGAGTTCGTAGAAGGTGCCGTGGCAGTTGAACAAGTCGCGTTCGGTGGCCACTTCCCGACAAATGCGCAGGCTTCCTTCGCTGGTGAGGGTCGTAAAGCGTTCGTCGCCCAGTGGAAAACGCCAGCGTCGCCCTTTTTCGTCCACGATCAGTACCGATGAGGAGTCAATGGTTACCACTTCTTTCGGAATGGCAAATTTGGCCTGGATAAACGCCTGGGTAGAGTCGTTGGTTTTGCGAACCAGCTTCATGGCCGCATCCAGCTCGTAATAGCCAATGGCTGTGGGTTGGCCGTTGGTGTACTGTTGGGCCAGCAGGCCGAGCGCGCGCCGGTTATTACCCAGGCCATACAGAAGCCCGCCCGTTGTAGCCCTTGCCTTTACCGAACTCAACCCCGCAAACATCGGGTTGGCGGTGGTGGTCCGGGTATCGTTGGCGGCATAGGCAAAATGGGCCGATAGCCGGGCGGCTTTATCCGTCCGTATGCGAATCCATTCGCCGGGTACGTTGGGAGCAAACGGGATGCGAGTTGCCTGTTGGCCAGTCAGCGAAGTCGTTTGCAGGGTTATCCAGTTGCCGGTTCCGGTTCGGTCTATTTCAAACGTGAGGGTTAGGGCTGCTTTACTGTGGTTCTGTACCCAGGCCGAGCGATTGGCCCAGCCCGCAAACAGGAACGGCTCCGACTGCCCCCCGGCCTCAACGGCTTCGTTCAGCCAAACGGCGCCTTCGGCGGTGTTGGGGCCAAGCTGATCGGGGGTATCTGGCGATGTAAACCAAAGGTTGGAATTCGACTGCCCCGGCCCTTCAATGCCTCCTTTCTCTTTGCGTCGGTTCAAAAACTCTTTCTGAGCCGAATCGTCGCAGCCGAAAACCAGCCGGTCGTTCCAGCGGGTAAAGTCGCCAATTACTTTCAGATACGCCGAACGGGGGCGGATACCGGCTGTGTTGGTAGTAGAGAACGTACCCGGAAACCGCCAGAACAAGCCGTGCATCGTCATCAGGTAATCAGGTTTGCCCGCTTCGCCCACATCCCGGATTCGGGGCCACTCGGTATTCCAGCCGTGGGCACCATCGTAGGTATGACTGGCTTTGGGGAGCCGGAAAAATGACCATTTTCCATCTCCCCGAACGCCCATCAGGACTGATTTTTGGTCCCAGCCAGTTGCCCAGATAGCATCGGTGGCGGGGTTCACGTTTCCGTAAATACCACCGGGACCGGTCACTTCCACAAACTGATTCCGGCGCACCACGGTCCAGTCCTTACCGTTCCATTCGGCCAGCACACCCGCTTCAATGTCGAACTGCTTCAGCGCCAGCGGACCGGGTTCACCGTTGTTTGAGTATACCATTACCCCCTGACCTGAGTAAACGCCTTTGCCGTGGGCGCCCGGCAGCAACGTACCTGAAAAGTTGTTGGTTACATCCTCCTTCTTTTTTTGCTTCACGTTACCGTCCTGATACAGAAGCGTTGTCTTCAGATTCTGCGTATTCACCCGATAAAACCCTTCTTCCATGGTGGCCAGCAGCAGGTTTTGTCTGGGGTCGGTTAAATCCCGGGCCAGGCCGGTATATCGGCCCGGTGCTTCGGTATACGGAATTGTCCGAACCTGCCGCTGCGCATCAATGGCGTAGGGGCCAATAAAGAGCTGATTACTTTCCCGGTGAATCATGCGGTTGGCCGGTGTACCCCCCGTGCTTTCGGGACGGACTATCAGGTTCAGGTCAGGCGTGATTTCGTACAGCTTATCCGATGAACCAAACGGCAGGTGGGGGCCGTAGGTGACCACCCACAGCCGGTTGGCCCAAGGCACAACCGCCCCGGTGCCACATTCGCCCTCATTATTGTAATACGCCAGGTGCGGATAAATACCGCTAAACTGAGGGCGTGCAGGCTGTTGCTGGGCATTGGCCGTGACAACAACACAAAAAAAACTAAGGGTTATTCGGATGGCTGCATTAACCATAATGGACGGAAAAGAAAGTAAGTAGGTTCTTAAATGACAGAAACAGGGTACGTGGATAGTGTTATCTGTTAATACCCATCATTTTGTTTCATGTTGGTGTTAATTTGAATCTCAGCCGCCGGAATGGGCCACAGATACTGTTGGTTGGTCCAGCTCGTTGGTACAATCAACTTGATCAGGCCCGCATCGAACATCGGTTTAAAATCAGCCAGGCCGTCTTCATCCAGAACAGGCGTACTCGGGAAAAACCATAGGTTTTTATCCAGCAATTTCGTTTTCAAGTCATTGGGGTCGAGCATGCCGTAGACGGGGCGGCTGAGTACTTTTTCGGCCAACCGCCACCGCACCAAATCCATGTAGCGTAGGCCTTCGTTGACAAATTCCACACGCCGTTCGAGTCGGATGGCCCTGCGAAGATCCCGCTGATTGGTGGTCGTCACTGCCGGGTAGGCAGTTGTGGCGGTCGGAGCTACTCCATACGCTCGTGCCCGAACAGCATTAACGGCATCCAGTACTGACTTGTCAATCTCGTTCAGCTCCATTTTAGCCTCGGCATACATCAGCAGCACATCGGCATAGCGAATAACAATCTGATCGGGTTCTACCCGGTTGCCATTCTGTAGCCAGGTATCGTCGATGCCTTTTTTCCAGACCAGACCCGTAAACGAGGCAAACTGTGCGTTGGCCCGGTTGTCGTTGTTGGTCACCTGTGAATTGCTGCTCACGCGCAGCACCCGTACCGCCGTTGGATTGGGGTCATACACAAAACCCAGGTGTGGAGTGCCAAATTCAACAATGGTGGCCGTGCAGCGGGGGTCCCGGTTTTTGAACGGATTACGAGGGTCGAACAGCGGGGATTTGTCAATGGGTAGTCCGTCTGTACAGAGGTAGCTGCAAAGTAAATCCCATGTGGGGGCCACGGCCGCAAACCCACCGGCATTACGCGTCAGGCGATCAAGTACATTTGAGGAACCAATACTGACATTGAGCGCAATAGAACGGGGTAAGCCAAAAACCACTTCCCGCGAGTTTTTGGTATTCTGCACAAATAAACTGGCATACGTAGGGTGCAGGCTAAACTCGGCCAGGTCGATACAGGCTTTGGCGGCTTCGGCAGCGATTTTGAAGTCACCCATATACAGGGCCAATCGCGCTTTCAGGGCCAGCGCGGCTCCTTTGGTTACCCGCTTCACGGCCGATGCCGCGTAATTTTTGGGTAAGGCTGCCGCTGCTGCGTCATAATCTTCGTAGACTTTGGTCAGCACTGTTTTCCGGTCGGTGCGCCCTTTGGTGTAGGCTTCTTCGATAGCAATAACCCCATCGCTGTAGACAACATCACCAAAATAACTGATGAGCCTGGCATACTGAGAGGCCCGGTGAAACCGAAGTTCAGCCACATAGAGCGCCAATTTGGCCTGTGGTACGTTAGCTTTCGTTACGGGGTTGTCCAGTGCCAGGAGTGCCCGGTTAGCGCGGGCAATGGCTTTGTAACTATTCCGCCAAAGCAGCGTCGACGTACCCCATTGGCTATTGGTGGTGCCTGCTTTAATGGGCGAAAGGGTGGTTCGGTAGAAGTTATCGTCTGATAGTACTTCGTTGCCAACTCCTTCATCGGGTGTCCACCAGTCGGGCCGGTAGAGGTCGTTGAGGGCTAACAAAATCTCCGATTCGTTGGAGTACCATTTTTCGGCCGATGGCTGGGCCAGCGGATACAGGTCGAGGCTATTCTGACACCCAGCCAACAGGAGCCCGAAAGCGGTCAGGGCAATATATATGAAAGATTTCATGAATGTTCAGCTTCGTTTTTGGGAATTAGAAATTAACCGATACGCCACCAATCAGGGTCGTGACAATGCCCAGCCCCTCAGGGTCCCAGCCTTTGGGATACTTGCTCAGGCTCCATAAATCGGTGCCACTCACATAGACGCGGCAACTTTTCATTAATGCTTTGCGGGCAAAACGTTCAGGAATGTTGTAGCCAACGGTGACGTTTTTCAGACGCATGTAGCCGCCGTTGAACAGCCAGAAATCAGATAAAGCCCGGTTAAGACCCTTGTTGGTTTCGGTATAGCGTGGATAAATGGTGGCCGCGTTTTGTTCCGGCGTGTTATAGTTGCTCCAGGTTTGCCCGTCGAGCAGGTTGGGGAATCGCCCCCAGTTCCCCGAATTATAATCGGTAAAGCCGAGCATCGAACTGTTTTGATTACCCACCCCCTGAACAGACAGGCCAAAGTCAAGCCCTTTGTAAGCCAATCGGATGGTGCCGCCGTAGGTCCACTGTGGCAGTGACCCGCCGAGGTAAGTCCGGTCGTATTCGGGCGAAATTTTCCCGTCGGGTACACCGGCCGGGCCGCTGATGTCGCGGTATTTCATATCGCCAACCTTAACGTTAGTGCTTAGTTTGGGGGAGTTGTTCACGTCTTCCTGCGTCCGGTATATTCCTTCCGACTGGTAGCCGTACCATTCGTTGAACTGGCTTCCCTGCCGTTTGATCTGATCGCCCAAAAACTCGGTTCCGCCCAGATCGCCCATCACCGATTTAAACTGCGAAAGGTTACCGGCCACCGAATACTTCAGTTCACCAACCCGATCGCTCCAGGAAAGGTCGAGGTCGATTCCTTTCGTATTCATTTTACCCGTGTTTTGATTCGGGTTTTCAAATCCGACGAAAATGGGAATTTGCAGGGCCAGCAACATGTCTCTGGTTTCTTTCTGGTAAACATCGCCTACAAACCGAAGGCGGTTGTTGAAGAAATTGGCATCAAGCCCGATATTGGTCGAGGTTGTAGTTTCCCACGAGATGTTCTCGATAGCATACTGAATTTGAGCTGCCGTTTGCTGAGAGGTTGCCGCACCACCCTGATAGAACAGGGCGTTGCCAAAACTGATGATCCCCAGATACGGGTAGTTTCCAATTCGTTCGTTGCCCAACGTACCCCACGAGGCCCGTAGCTTCATGAATGACAGCACATTCTGGGTTTTCAGAAAATTCTCTTCGCTGACGACCCACCCTGCCGAAAACGAGGGGAACACCCCCCAGCGGTAGTTGCTGTTGAAACGCGACGACCCATCCCGCCGAACGTTGGCCTGAAACAGGTATTTGTCCCCATAGGCATAGGTTAACCGGCTAAAGTAAGAACGGTAGGCCGTTTCATTGGCCCCACCACTGTTATCCCGAAACGTAATAGGTCCCTGATCGAGGTATGGATAGCCATCGAAGAGGTATTGGTCGCGGGAGGCCGACAGGCTTTCGGACTTGTTGTAAAAGTTTTCGTAACCAACCAGAGCGGTGATGTCGTGTTTGCCAAAGGTTCGGGCGTAGTTGGCCAGCAACTGAGTGGTTAGAGCCAGGTTCGTATTCCGAGCCTCAGATAGCCGCGTGGTGGCGTTGGACCCGTTTTCGGAAAGTGTCACCACAAACTGCGTGGGGTCGGTCGCGGAGTAAGCATCTACCCGTTTGTTAAAAAACTTCTGGTTGTTGAAGTCAAAAATAGGAGCCAGAATACCGGTTATTTTTAGCCCTTCAATGGGCTTAATATCAATGCCGACCCGCCCGCTGATCTGATTAAACGTATTTTCGTTAGTACCACCGTATTTCAGGCGTGCCCACACATTGGCCCCTGCTTTGCCATCAGCAATGCGCCCATCGGTCCAGATGGCTGGATAAACAGGTGAAGCAATGCGAATTTCACCCAGCGGATCGCCGTGGGTGGGGTCGGTGGTGGTTGTCCGCTTGAAATTGAAGTCGAACGTAGCACCGATGTATTTGTTTATCGTGAAGTCGTTATTCAGCCGGGCGAAAATTCGTTTATAGTCTTTGTTGTCATAGAACCCACCCACTTTTTCGTAGCGGATCGATGCGTTGGACTTGATTGATTTCGACCCTGTCATCATACTCAGGCTGTGGGTTTCGCGGGGGGCGCTCTGCCGGAGTGTTAGGGCAGCCCAGTCGGTGTCGGGGTATTTATTAGGATCAGCTACGTTTTTGGCTGCATACCCGTCAATCAAATCCTTCGTGAATGTGGGGTATTGGTTCGTTCCGTTACCAGCATCGTTCCAGCGCAACTCATTCACCAGTTCCATGTACCGCACAACGCCCATCTTTTCGGGTAGCCGGGTGGGCCTGTCCACGCCATTTTCGTAGGAATACTGGATAGACACCTGATCCGTCTTAGCCCGTTTGGTAGTAATCAGAATCACGCCCGAAGCGGCCCTTGAGCCATAAATTGACGATGCGGCTGCATCTTTCAGCACGGTGATAGTTTCAATATCGGCCGAGTTGACCTGGTTGACATCGGCCACCGGAATCCCATCCACCATCACCAGGGGGTCGGAATTGCCAATAGTGGTCACCCCCCGGATTCGGATGGTAGCTCCACCCATCGCGCCATTAGAACCACTACGCGTCACTACGACCCCCGACATCGCTCCCTGTAGCGATTGGGCCACCTGCGTTTCCCGACGTTCTTTAAATAGCTCAGAACCAATAGATGAAACCGCGCCCGTCAGGTCTCTTTTTTTCTGGGTTCCATAGCCTACCACAACGACTTCATCCAAGGCTTTGGTGTCGGCTTGTAAGCTGACTGTGAGGGCTATTTGTGTGGTTACGGTTACCTCCTGAGTTTGGTACCCAATATAGGAAACGAGCAGAACACTGGGCCGTTCAGGTACATTTAGTGAGAACGTGCCGTCGGCCTGCGTCGTGGTTCCCTGTTTCGAGTTCTTAATAATGATGTTAACCCCCGGAATGCCTTCGTTGGTTTCAGCAGCGACCACCTTGCCTTTGATCGGCTTATCACGATTGACCTGAGCCTGAACAGACCGGTTCATCAGTAGAAGCAGTGATACCAACCACAGGCCTGCATACAGGCTTTGTTTACGAGTAAATGTGCACATGCGATTTCGTAACGGTTTAGTGTGTCTATGCGAATAGTTCAATGTTTTATCAGACAACCAACGTGTTTATCTCTACCTCTTCCAATCAGCTGACTGATCATAGAATAGCCTACTGATGATAGATTGGATAGCTTTTGCAGTCATTTGCCTGAATATGTACAAATATTAAATTTTATAATACTATTTTAATTAACCGTAGAGGAATATAAATTAGCGGGAACGCTCCCATTAATTGGGAACGTTCCCGCTAATTGAAGTGCCCAAAGTGGTTGTCGATGATTATGAAGGAGCTTTTAAAGCCACCGAACACCTGATTCTGTCGGGCAAGCAGCGCATCGCCCATTTGGCCGGACCACCCTCGCTGTATATTAGCCGGAAGCGGCTGGAGGGCTACAAAGATGCCCTGCGC
>JBBRMP010000248.1:0-8021 GCA_038230755.1 Cytophagales bacterium
CAATGACAACGTTCTTGGAATTGGGTATGCTGTGCATTTTTCCAGCCTTCTTGTAATGTGGTTACCTCATCCTGATCTAAAGTAACATAACGGTTTGGTCTCATAACGTAAATATATAAATAAAATTGTTCGATTACTTATTAGCTTTATTATATAATTTTATAGCAATAGAATATCTTTGAATTGCTTCTTCGTAGCGCTTACGATCTGCGTAAATGCCAGCTATGGATAAATTGATACTGGCAACAGTAAAATTATCATTAATGCTCTCACTAATTTTTAGTGCTTTCAGCGCATTTATTAATGCTTCCGATGGCTTATCATGTGAACTATAAATAATAACTAATTCATTTAATTCAGCGGCAATACCTATCTTGTCATCCAGTTCTTCATAAATTTTTAAAGCGGAATACGTACTCTTTAGATTTTCATCGTAAATACCCTGCATACCGTAAGCAGCAGAAAGTAATCCATATATATCTGCACACCCACGTTTATCACCAAGTTCTTTTTTTATTTTTAAACAGATCAAGCCACTTTTTACAGCTTCTTTATACTGACTCTGCCAATAGTATATACTTGTGATTATTCGAAAAGCATTGCTCTCTCCCTGCTTGAAGTTTATTCTTTGCGAAATAGACAGTGCCTCATTGGCAATAGGCATTGCCTGTTTTGTATTTTGTTCTCGCTGAAGTTTTCGACTGAGTTGTAACAAAATACTAACCCGGCCTGTATCGGCCTGAGGGTGCGCTGCCAGTACCGCCCGCAGGCTATCGATTGTACGCGTTTGCGCATGGGCGTTGCTGCTACAAAGCAGGTAACATAAGAGCACTACTAGATATAAATGTCTCAAAATCAGTGTGGTTGCTTGTTCAGAAGAAACAGGATGACGAATGTAGTGAAGATATGATCCCCGTTGCCATCAACTGACTTACCGGCGGTAGGGGCACGCCGTAGTCTACTTTTCTGGATAGCGGTTTGCCGGGTTAACGACCCGCTCAACACCCATCCTGCACTACCTTTGCGCCGGAAACTAAAGAGCGAACGGATGAATGAGTGAACAAGCAACGAGCGAACGAGGGTTATCAGTCCGCCCCGTTTTCTCGCTGCTCGGCCACCCGTTCGCGCTTTCGCTCATTCACTCTCTCACAAATGGACTTCCGTATAGAAAAAGACACGATGGGGCCGGTACAGGTGCCTGCCAGCGTGTATTGGGGCGCACAAACCCAGCGTTCAATTGATAATTTCCGCATTGCGCAGGACACCAACAAGATGCCCCGCGAGATTATCCGGGCGTTTGCAATCCTGAAAAAAGCCGCCGCCCTCACCAACCTCGACGCGGGCATATTAACTCAGGAGAAATCAGACCTCATTGGCCAGGTATGCGACGAAATCCTGGCCGGTGAACTCGCCGATCAGTTTCCGCTGGTGGTGTGGCAAACCGGGTCGGGTACGCAGAGCAACATGAACATGAACGAGGTGGTAGCCTACCGTGCCCACGTCCTCAACGGCGGCTCCCTCACCGACGAAAAGAAGTTCGTTCACCCCAATGACGACGTCAACAAGTCGCAGTCCAGCAACGACACCTTTCCCACGGCCATGCACATTGCGGCGTATCAGTCGCTGACGGAGGTGACGATTCCGGGTATCGAAAAACTGCGCAACACGCTCGATGCCAAGGCAAAAGAGTTTATGCACGTGGTGAAAATTGGCCGTACCCACTTTATGGATGCCACGCCGCTGACGGTAGGGCAGGAGTTTTCGGGTTACGTCTCGCAGCTCGACCACGGCCTCCGCGCCATCCGCAACACCCTCGCCCACCTGAGCGAACTGGCCCTCGGTGGCACGGCGGTTGGTACGGGTATCAACACCCCGCCGGGCTATTCGGAAAACGTGGCGAAACATATTGCCGACCTCACGGGCCTGCCGTTTATCACCGCCGAAAATAAGTTTGAAGCCCTCGCCGCCCACGACGCCATTGTGGAAGCTCACGGTGCGTTGAAGACCGTAGCGGCCAGCCTGATGAAGATTGGGAACGACGTCAGGATGCTCTCTTCTGGCCCCCGCGCGGGTATTGGCGAACTGCATATCCCTGATAATGAGCCGGGCAGCAGCATCATGCCGGGCAAGGTAAACCCCACCCAGTGCGAAGCCATGACCATGGTGGCGGCGCAGGTAATGGGCAACGACGTGGTGATCAACATTGGTGGTATGAGCGGCCATTTCGAACTGAACGTGTTCAAGCCAGTTATGATTTTTAACTTCCTGCACTCGGCCCGCCTCATCGGCGACGTCTGTGTGTCGTTCAACGACAAGTGCGCCGTGGGCATCGAACCCATCCGGGCCAACATCGATAAGCACGTTCAGAATTCGCTGATGCTGGTGACGGCCCTGAACACCAAAATCGGCTACTACAAAGCTGCCGAAATTGCCCAGACCGCCCACAAAAACGGCAGCACCCTCAAAGAAACCGCCGTCGCCCTTGGGTACGTCACCCCTGACGAATTCGATCAGTGGGTGGTGCCCGTCGAGATGGTGGGGGAGGTGAAGTAGGTGATTAACAGCCATTCAATTAGTTGAGAAGCGTGCCGGGAGAACACTTCCGGCACGCTTTTTTTGTGTCCGCAAAATGGTTACATTGGTGACAGTAACGATGCCTTCACAACGCTTAGGGCATATACGGGGTCATTGCATTTATTCAAGCTGACTACCCAAACCACACTTGATCGTTATGAAGCATCTCATCCTTTTTGCTGGCATCACACTGCTACTGTCAGGCTGTTTTCTAACGGGCGGCTACAAGTACAACGCAGGCACTTTCCCCGAAAATCCGGTGAATCTGGGCGACATTAACTCGACGGAAGATGATTACAATTCCGACATTCCCGATTTTGGTAGTGTGCTGGGGCTGGTGTTTTCATCGAAGCGGAACGGGGGTAATCAATTCGATTTTGTGAACCAGTCGTTGAACTATGACTTTAATCGAACCACCGGAAAATTCACGTTTAACAACACACCCTATGGTGGCCTGGACATAGTTGACCATCAACGACCGTTGGCTTGGGCAGCTACCATAGCCAATTCCAGCGCAAATGAATTGGGACCATATATTAGCTCGTATGACGGCAGGCTGTTAGGCCAAAGCTCAGTTGGTGGACATCTTGGCGAATACCTCATGCTCTTTGCCTCTGATCGAACGGGCGATTTGGACATTTACCTGACGCACAATTATCAGACCACACCACCGGTATCATCCAGCACGAGTACGTCCAGTGTCAGTAATAAACTGTTCAACCCGCCCGTTGCCATTCCCTGTTTAAACTCAAAAGCGGATGACGCTTACCCGACGTTCGATCAGACCTTTGGCGCGGTTTATTTTACCTCAAACCGGGGCGGCACGTTCGACATTTTCCGGGCCACGCTGCCCGCGATGGCTGGTGCAGAACTACAGAATCAGTTGCCTTCGTTGACAAACGTACCCATCGAACGGGTGAATGAACTCTCATCGGCTGCCGATGACAAATGCCCGTACATCGCTGGAAACTGGCTGGTATTCACCTCCAACCGGCCCGGTGGTTACGGTGGTTACGACTTGTATTACAGTAAGTTAACCAATGGTGGTTGGTCGACTCCCGTCAATTTTGGCCCGACCATCAACACCGCCGCCGACGAATACCGGCCCATTTTACACACCGATCAACTCTTCAGCAATCAACTCATGATTTTCTCGTCGAACCGCCCTGGTGGAAAAGGCGGGTTTGATCTGTACATGGTTGGGGTGCCTAAGTAGAGGCGTAACCACCAAGCAGATAGCGCAGCAGCGGAGCCACGTGGAGCGATTGCATAAACTGGCCGGTGTCGAGTAACGACAGGGCTTCCGGGGGCGATACCACCCGGACGGCTATTTCTTCGGTTAGTTCGAGGTCCTGTTCCTGCACTTTTTCCACCCCCAGCGCTACGAATGAATAATTTAGATTGACGTGGGTGCTGGGGTTAGCCGATAGTGTCATCAGCGGTTGCCAGTCGCCGCCGCCGTAACCGGTTTCTTCCAGCAGTTCACGCTGAGCGGCTTCCAGAGGCGTTTCGCCGGAATCAACGCAACCCGCGCAGAGTTCGTAATGCACACTGCCCACCCCATGCCGATACTGCCGAATCAGCACCAGGTCGCCGCTTGTCGTTACGGCCACGACGTTAACCCAATCGGGGTATTCCAGCAAATAATAATCGGGGATAAAGCCGCCGCCAGCCATCCTGACGGCCTCTTTGCGGACCGTGAACCAGGGCTCGCGGTGGATGTATTCAGACCGTTCAACCTGCCAGGGTTGCGGATCGTTGGGGAAGGGGGAAGGGACCATATAACCTAAAAATCGCGTTTTTTTTGAAGTAAATACAACGGATGCTACCAGATCGTTTTAGTAGAAAACGTCAGTTAGCCCAAACGCGGACGTCCAAAACGTTATCTACGCATCCGTTTGTCTATTACGTATATGATCCGATACCTCCCGATGCTAGTCGGTTTGTTAAAATGGGGGATTGCACCTGCCTGTAGTTGTAGCACACCGCCGCTGACCGAAGTCATCTTTAGGCAGTTTAGCTACGTTGCCCGCGTCAAAGTCACATCATTCAAGCCGTTTACCCGTGACTCCGCTTTTGTTAATCGGGAGTATGGAACGCAAACGGCTGTATTCACCTGTACTACCCTTGAAAACTTCGGGCCTGAATTGCCGAAAGAGATACTGATGAGCAGCTATAGGACGTCGTGCGATATAGGGCTGCGCGAGGGCGAAGAATGGCTGATTTTCGTGAAAAAAGACAAGGGATATTCGATTGTCCATCCTTGTAGTTATTCACAACAATTGGCAAATAAAAACAACGAACGCCGCTCTTATCGCTACGACCGTACCAACGATTTTCTTAACCAGCTTCGAACATGGTCAAACCGTCCGCTCGTGATAAAAGACGGGCGGGTGGAAGAAGCGTATGCCAACGGCCAAAAAGCGCTTTCCGAACTGTATCAGCAGGGTATATTGGTGGGTGAGCGGCAGGCGTGGTATCCCAATGGACAATTGAGGGGGAAAGAGACTTATGTCAAAGGGAAACTCGACGGAGAGGCACGCTGGTATTATCCCGACGGGAAGATCGAAAGCAAATCAGTTTATCAGGATGGCCGTCGGGTGGGTACTTGGCAAACCTGGTCTGGTACGCAGGATACGCTCTCTGCCAGGCTCTTTGGCTCGTTATACCGCATTTCGGTAGATTCGGCTCGTAGTGCCTTGACAAAAAGGCGGTTAAGCGATAGCACAGTGTATGATCCGGTGGATGAAACTGTTTTATACCAGCTACAATATGACCAGCTTGGCAGTCGCCGAGCCGAGACAACCCGCATGGGTGATCTGACCCAAACGACTCGTTATCTCGAAGGTAAGCTTGGTACAGTAACCGTTAGCAGGGTCAAAACCTGGCAACCAGTTTTTGATATAAACTGGCGGGGCGATGGTACGCAGACGGTGTTTTATTATGACTCAAAAGGCCGCCAGACGAAAGTAGTACAGGTAGCAACCGGCAGGGAAACCGTACTGCGTACCTGGACGTACCCTGATTAAGGCTAACCCAATCTGGACGATATGCATCAACTCTTCGATCAACTATACTTACCCATCACTCACCCCGAAACCGACCCACCACCGCTCTGCCCGATTGCCAAATAAATGAGGCGTCGGTGCCAACGGCAATGAACCGGGTGCCGCTGGTAAATTCGGCAGCAATGGCGTCGGGATTGAGCGTGAAGATGCCCGTCGGGATGCTTTTTTGCGCACACCCTGTTTTTATACGCTGAATCGCGGCCTTCACGTCGGGATGTTGCACGTCGCCCAGCCGGTTCATACTGCCCGACAGGTCGTAGGGGCCGATAAATACGCCGTCGATGCCGCTTACCGACAGGATTTCGTCCAGGTTTTCGACCGCGTCGATGTGTTCAATCTGGATAATAACCGCCGTCGTGTCATTGGCTTCAGTCACATAATCGGCAAAGCGCAGGCCGTAGTCATGCGCCCGGCCAATGCCCACGCTACGGGTGCCGAGGGGTGGGTAATTGGCCCATTTCACGGCATGTCGGGCCTCTTCGGCACTGTTTACGGCTGGGATAATGACTCCATCGGCACCCGCGTCGAGGGCCTGCTGTATCAAAATCGCGTTGTTTTCTGCTACTCGCACCAGCCCGTTGCAGTCACCCCGAATGGCTTGCAGATGCCGCTGCACATCGGCGAGTGCCAGTGTGTTGTGTTCCATGTCGATAAACAACCAGTCGAACCCCGCCAATGAAAGTATCTCGCTGACGTCGGGCGCGGGCAATGAGACGAGGGTGCCTAACAGGGGCGATGTGCCGCGAAGTTTCTGGACGAATGAGGTTGTCATTAACCCTACGCCAGTTTGATTTCGCGGCCTGTTTCGGCGGCGCGGTAAATGGCTTGCAGCAGCCGCACGTCACGCTTGCCTTCCTCGCCGGTGACGTGGTTGGGGAGGGGCTTTCCGGCCAGCAGTTCTTTGCAGACGCCATCCATGTGGGCGGCCTGATGATTCACAATCGGCATCTCGATAGGTCCCTTGCTGGTGCGGCCTTTCAGCGGACCATACCCGAACGCGGGCGAGAGTTCGAACCACCCTTTTTCGCAGGAAACATACAGCCGCTCGACCCCGGCGGTGTAGCTACTGGTCGAGTTGCTGACGGCCCCGCTCGGAAAGCGAAACTGCCAGAAAATGGTCTCTTCCACGTCTTTAAATTTGGCGGGTTCGGTCTTGGGCGAAAACTGCGCTGTCACCGAAACCGGCTCTTCGCCCGTGACGTAGCGGGCACCCTGAATGGCGTAGATGCCCACGTCCATGAGCGCACCGCCGCCCGCCATGCTTTTTTTCATGCGCCACTGCGTGGGGTCGCCAATGCGGAAAGCGTCGCTGGCTTCCACGAATTTCACCGGGCCGAACACCTTCTGCTGGCCTAGTCGCATAACCTCCTGTGTAAAGGGTTCATAATGAAGCCGGTAGCCAACGGCGAGTTGTTTGTTGGCCTTTTTGCAGGCGTCGATCATGGCCTGGCAGTCCTTTTCGGTGATGGCCATCGGCTTTTCGCAGATGACGTGCTTGCCCGCCTGCGCCGCCCTGATCACGAATTCGGCGTGCATGGAATTGGGCAGTACCACATACACCACGTCGATGGCTGGGTTGTCGATGATGCGGTCGAAGGTTTTGTAGTCGTAGACGTTGGCCTGGGGAATGTTGTATTGCTGCATCCACTCGTCGGCTTTGGCCGAGGTGCCCGTCACGATGCCCGCGAGGCGGCAGTGCTGGGTTTGTTGCAGCGCCGGGGCAAGCTGGTTTTTGCTGTAGCTGCCCAAGCCTACCAGCGCAATGCCGAGTTTTTTATCGGCACCCGACCGGCTTGATATGGGCTGGCCGAGGGCATCGGTGAGGGTGGGGATGGTGAGGGCAGAAGCACCGACACCAGCCAGAAAATGGCGGCGCGAAAGGGAGGTTAGCTGGGTCATGGGAAACCGGATGAGGGGAGGATTGGGCCAGAATTTATTGACACGTATAAGCCGTTTTGGGGCGGTACTTACTAGTGGAGCAACCGGAGACTACAGGCTAATGTGTGGGATGTCTACAACCCACGGCGCGAGGTGCTATTGCCCCTGCGTATATGCTGGTACGTGATTTGTAGGAAAGCCTTACCCGCCCCGTTGTTGGCTCTGGGATGGATGTCGATACGCTGTTACTGTGCTTATGGCTTGTTTATCAGCTAGTTACTACTGTATTTATAGACAAAATGGAGAATCTTGTATCGTTTGTAGTGACCGTTAAATAGATAGAGTCAGAAATTGTTTGGTAACTAGTACTCTTCCAATTTAGTGATTAGAATAAAATGGTTAGCTTTGGGGCATGGGCCAAATCGTAACTCCGTTTGTCTTGTCTGAAGCGGACTTGACAACACTCAACAACTTTATCCGCAAAGGAAAAGAATCAGTTCG
>JBBRMP010000249.1:0-7981 GCA_038230755.1 Cytophagales bacterium
CATAAGCGGCGGGCATCAGGTCAAGTAGTTTACGGAAACGAGGCTGGTCTAATCCCGTAGCAGATCGCCAGTGACGATCTGTTTTTAAGTCAACTGCTGAGAGTTTCATGGACGAAGTTAACCCGTTGCAACAACTCTATTTATGTTTGGAAATGCTATTTTTGCATGAATTAATGCCCACAGAGCATAGCTAAATTATAAATGGAATTCCGATTACTGCGCTCATTTCGGCAGGTGGCCCAAGACCTGAACTACTCGCGGGCTGCCGAAAAACTATTTCTGGCGCAGCCTGCGCTCAGTCGGCAAATCCAAAGCCTAGAAGCGGAACTGGGCATGCGCCTCTTCGACCGTGATAAGCGAACCGTACGCCTGACTGCCGCCGGGGCCTACCTCAACGAGCAACTTGGCCCCTGGTTCGATACGCTGGGCCACCTGACCGAACAGACGAAGCGCATTCATCAGGGTGACCTCGGCGAGTTGTGCATTGGCCACCCCGGCTCGGCGCTCTATTCGATCCTGCCCGACGTACTGGCCGATTTTTCGCGGGCCTACCCCGACGTAATCACGTCGCTACGCGAAGTCAACGAATTGGAGCTACGGGAGGCACTTTTGCAGCAAAAAGTGGACGTTGGTTTTCTGCGCGATGCCCCGATTGATCCACGCCTAAGCACCAGACTGGTGCTCGAAGAACCCTTTGCGCTGGTATTGCCACGCAACCACTGGCTCAACCCAACCACGTTTGACAGCCTCGCCCAATGCCGCGACGAGCCGTTTATTTTGCCTGCTTTGGGCAAAAGCGTAACCTACACCCAACAACTGCTGGCCTTGTTTACCGCGCACGGTTACACGCCCAAAGCCCGCTACGAATCGAACTACGGGGCCACTATCCTGCGGTTGGTTGAAAAAGGCCTGGGCCTGGCGGTGTTGCCTATTTCGTACCAACAGGGTACATCCCTCAACCTGCGTTTCCTGATCCTGCCCGACACCACCCGACTCCACCTTGTCTGGCGCACGAACGATCCTAATCCAGTGGTTACTAATTTCCTGAACGTCTGTCAGGGGGTGGCCAACGATTGGCCCGTGACAATCCCCGAACTTTCGGCGTAAACAGACCGTTTTTTGAGGAATCAAGTCTGATTTTATGGAAGTTATCTGCACAAACGACAAGTTTCCGGCCCCCGTACTGGCTTTCTACGCCGAATTTGGGGTACAAACGCCCAAGAAAGATACGCTCTACACCATCCGTCAGGTGAAGCAGCACACCACCGGCGAAACAGGCGTTTTGCTGGCCGAGATCCAAAATCCCGACGTACCCGTGAAGCACCCTGTGCTGGGCGAAGTCTGGTTTGAACCCACCTTCAACGTCAACCGTTTTGCCACGTTGTTGGGGCAACCCGTGCGTGAAGAAGAACTCGCCGACGTACATGTGTAAATAAAGCATCTTTATGTGGTATGCGTTATTTGGTATACTAGTGTTGATCCCTGCGGGAATCTACCTCTGGCTACGTAATAAACTGCTGACCCACCTACCCGATAATTGGCCCGACCCGGCGCGTAAACAGCTTGGTAAACAGATCATTGTCTGCGCTGGTGACAGCATCACGCACGGCAATACCGGAGCCAATTATGTGGATAGGCTGGCTGAAACGTTTGCCAGAGAGCCCTGGCAATGGGTCAACGCGGGCCGCAACGCTGACCTCACGTACACCCTGCTCGCTCGTCTCGATGAGATCATTCAGCTACAACCCGACGTGATAACGGTACTTATTGGCACTAACGACGTAAACGCCACCATGAGTCAGGCACGCCTGGCCGAGTATCGCCAAATTGGCAAGATTGCCCGCGACGTAACCCCCGATTTTGAGCAGTTTCAGGCCAACTACCGGCAACTCACTGCCCGGCTGAAAACCGAAACAAACGCTCGCATTGCGCTGGCTTCGCTGCCCATTATGGGTGAAGACCTGACCCACCCGGCCAACCAACGGACCGATCAGTATAGTCTGTTTATCAGGCAGTTATGTGACGAAAATGGGTTCAATTACCTGCCCGTGCGTGAGGCCATGAAAACGTACCTGGCCCAATTCCCAACCGAGCGAAAACATACGTACGAACAGGCGCGAACGTTGCTGACAATAAGTGTGGCCCGGCATTATGTACTGGGCCATTCGTGGGACCGTATCTGCACCGACCACGGTAACGTGTTAACGCAGGACATGCTGCATGTCAACACCGCCGGGGCCACCATTATTGCCGATATTGTTGGCCAGTTTTTGATCAATACCAAACAAACCTCCGTACCTCAACCGTCTGTTTCATGAATCCAACTGTCTGTATAATCGGAGCTGGCTCGTCGGGTATTTCTTCGGCTAAAGTGCTGCACCAGAAGGACATAGCCTTCGATTGTTTTGAAAAAGGATCGGCCATTGGCGGCAACTGGCGCTACAATAATGACAACGGCATGTCGTCGGCGTACCGGTCGCTACACATCAACACCAATCGGATGGTGATGGCCTACAGCGACTTTCCGATGCCCGCTGAATATGCCATGTTTCCGCACCACAGCCAGATCATTCAGTATTTCGAAAGCTACGTGCGCCATTTCGGCGTTGCCGATAAGATTACCTACAACACGGCCGTGACCAACGTGCGCCGTAACGACAGTGGCGGCTATCGCGTCGCTACCAGCGACGGGCAGGAACGCACCTACGCCCATGTGATTGTCTCAAATGGTCATCACTGGAACCCCCGCTACCCCGAACCCGTATTTCCGGGGCAGTTTGCGGGCGAGATCATGCACTCGCACGATTACAAGGTGCCCGAACAGATTAAGAACAAAGACATCCTGATTGTGGGTATTGGCAATTCAGCGGTCGATATAGCGTGTGAGGCTGCCCGGCAAGCTACTGGTAATAAGGTAGTTATTTCGACCCGGAGCGGTGCTTACGTGTTACCAAACTGGCTCATGGGTATGCCGTTCGATTCGCTGGCAAGCCCCCTGACGGCCAAACTACCGATGAGCTTGCAACGGCTGCTGCTGAAAACATCGTTATTTCTAGCTCGCGGGCGGCAGGAAGCCTATGGTGTACCCGTGCCGAAGCGCCCATTACTTAGTGAACACCCAACTATTTCGCAGGATTTACTCACTATTGCCGGTCGGGGTCTGGTGCAGTTCAAACCTAATGTCGATCTATTTGATGGGCATACGGTTACATTCGCTGACGGTACTCGTCAACAGTTCGATATGGTGATTTACGCCACGGGCTACAAGGTGACGTTTCCGTTTTTTGCGCCCGATTTTATCAACGTCGAAGCCGATAATAACCTGCAATTATACCGACGCGTGGTGCATCCCGATTTTCCCGGACTGTACTTTCAGGGCCTCGTACAGCCGCTGGGGGCCATTATGCCCCTCGCCGAGACGCAGGCCAACTGGATTGCCAGACTAATTTCGGGTGAATGCCGGTTGCCCGACAGGGCTACTATGCTAACGGCTATCGGGCATGATGCCGAGCAGAATTTGCGGCGTTATAATCGGTCGGCGCGGCACACGTTGCAGGTTGATTTTCATCCCTATCGGGTAAGTATTGAACGGGAGATGAAGCGATATGCCTATAGAGTATAGGGGCTTTTCTGGCCCGCTATATGATAGAGTTGGTAATTGCCGAAGTTAAAATTTGACTGATATAGAGTTGGTTACTAACTTCGGCGTTTGTTGTTTGGTAGAGTTAATCAGTTTCTGCCAAAGTCTTGATTCTTCTCACCTAGCCGCGATGAACGGTTCGACCACCGTAACCAATGATCTCAAAGAAAGCAAAGTACGCCATCAAGGCGCTTAAAGTACTTACCGAAGAGTTTGGTAAGGGACCTGTACTGATCTCGTACATCTCGGCAAAAGAGCATATTCCGAAGAAATTTCTGGAGGCGATCTTGCTCGAATTGCGTAACCACGGCATTTTGCAAAGCCAAAAAGGCAAAGGCGGCGGTTACCTGTTGCGCATCGATCCGGCCCGCGTCAACCTGGCTCAGGTGCTGCGCGTTATCGACGGGCCAATTGCCCCCACTCCCTGCGTTTCGTTGAATTTCTACGTGAAGTGCGACGACTGCGAGGACGAAGTGACCTGCGCCCTGAAGCCCATCATGGAGCGGGTTCGTGACGCGAACTTAGGCGTCTACGAAAATACGTCGCTGCTGACGTTCCAGAATCTGGAATCGCTGGCGACGAAAGAAATTTCAATTGGTTCGTCCGCTACTGCCGGTTCTGATGTCGGCCTGATGTCGGCTTAAACACACAGCTTGCGTATGTAAAAACGCTACTTCTGATCTACAAAATAACCCCCATTTGGTCAGGCCAGATGGGGGTTATTTTTTGCCACTAGACCAACCACTACTTACTCAATAACCGCAGGCTGATGTTCGGGGCGGAGCAGGTCGTTTACGGTTTTTACGGGATTGAAGGTGATCAGCGGCACTTCCACAAACAGGGTGTTCCAGTTGGCCATCGCGCCGTTCCAGAGGCCGGGCAACTCCTGTGCTTTCAGGTCTTTGCCATCTTTTGATTTGGCCGTGATAAATCCCGTCCGGGAGTCGCGGAAATCGGGGAGGTGGTATTTTTCACCCTGCCGATTTTTCAGGCCACACACCAGATCAACGGGGTTAAAGTGCGTTGCCTGCTCAAAAATGGCCTTTTGCGATGCATCGTCCATATCGATCTGCGCCGATTCGACCACCTGCAACGAGACTGACCCGTCGGCGTTTTTGGCCCAGAAAGGTCCGCCGCCGGGTTCGCCTACGTTTTTGACCATGCCACAGGCACGAATGGGCCGGTCGAGCTTCTGGCGGAAATAGGTCAGTTTTTCTGCTGCGCTGCGGTTCTCGAAACCATTGGGTGGGGCCACGCAGAGGGTTTGGCGCAGAAACTCGGCTACTTCAGTCAGCACGCCTTCGCCGGGGGCATCGTCGGCCAGCAATTCCTGAAAACGGAACAGTTGCTTTTGCGCATCGAGCAACACCGTGGCCAGCACTTTTTTGTAGGTGACGGTGGTTTCTTTCAATTCGTCGGGCACCACATTGTCTACGTTTTTAATGAACACCAGATCGGCATCGATGTCATTCAGGTTCTCGATCAGCGCCCCGTGCCCCGCCGGCCGGAAGAGCAATGATTGGTCGGCGTTTCGGAACGGCGTGTTGTCCAGGTTCACCGAAATGGTATCGGTGGCCTTTTTCTGTTCCGAAAATGAAACCTGAATATCGACCCCCAGCCACGACTCATAATCGGCTAATTCGTGGTCGATCAGGGCCTGAAAATGGGGGCGGTGTTCGGGTGAGACCGTGAAATGGACGTGTACCTGACCGTTGGCATTGGCGTAGGCGGCACCTTCCACCAAATGCTCTTCCACAGGCGTACGCGGGCCGTCGGCATAATTGTGAAACTTCAAAAGACCCTTTGGCAGACTGCCGTAGTTCAGGCCTTTGTCGGTAAGTAGGTACGTAAGCACGGTCTGGCGGTCGTTGGCGGTTACGAGTTGGGTTAAATTCAGGCCGTCTTTAGCCAGAGCCGCCGTTAAATCCTCGTAAAAGGCGAAGTCGTCCAACCGGGCAAAAAATCCATCAGTGGCCTTGTCTGACTTGCCTTCCAGTGCCGAAAACAGCGATTTAAACATCCGCGTGGCTGCCCCCGACGCGGGCACAAATTTCATCAGACTAAGCTCACCCGCCTGTTCGTCATATTGCCGAATGTAGCGCGTGAGCTGGTTGTCGGCCACGTGTACCATGCCGTCGCCGATGGTGGCGGCGCGGATGACGTGCAGGAAGGGAAATCCGTCGACGAAATGGTGTATTTGTTGGTCCACCAGGGCGGTTGAAGCACCTTGGGCGGCTATCTGGTCAAGATCGGCTTGCGTAAACATGAAAAGCGCTGCGGTTTTTACGCAGGCAAATTGCCCCTTTCGGGTAAGTATCGCAAGGCGGCAGGGGAAAAGTTAGCGAGAGAAAGGAGCGGGGAGCCGGAATCAATTACAGCAAACTTGCCACCACGTTGATACTGAGGGCTATAATGAGCGTGTTGAAACCAAACGAAAGCAGGCTGTGCAGCAAAATTAACCGCCGGAAACGCTGGTTGGTGGGGCCAACGTCGGCCACCTGACTGGTCATGCCGATGCCAAAGGCTACATAAGCAAAGTCCTGATAGTCAGGATTTTTCGTATCAGGGAAGTTCAGTCCAGTGCCGGGGTTCGACCGGTAGTACAGATGGCCGTAACGGAGAGTAAACAACGTGTGCAACAATGTCCAGGAACTGATTACCGTAACCACGGATAGCCCGGCGTAGAGTTTGAGGTGGCCGGGGTCAGTTTGCTTCACCATATCGACCAGAAAAACCACCGCAAACAAGCTGGCAAAGGCCGCCGTAACGGCAAACGCCAGAATAAATAGTCGCCCCTGATCCTGTAGCTTGTAGGTCTGCCGGGTTTCGCTGGGGTGCAGGTTATTCATGGAAAAAATGGTTAACGCATTGATTGTCAGCGAGTAAGATAAATAAATGATTAATATACGAATGGGCAACGCAATGATTTCATAGGAAACACCGAGCGCAATGGCCGCCACGCCAAGGCCGACAAGTAGGCGGTGGTGGGCATCTAAACGAGCCAGTTGGTTTATCATACTATGGGGTGGTCTACTGCTTCGTGAGTAGCTTTGTGTAACCTGTTAAAGGAATCGCTATGCGCCGTTATTGTTTTTACTTTTTCCTGTTTGCCGTTCTAAGTGCCTGTGAACAAGACGCCTCTATTGTGTACAAAGAAAACGTAGACATCGAGGGGGGCAAGTGGTACGTGAAAAATACACCCTCCTTTACCTTCAACATCACCGACGCCACCGTGCCCTATGACCTTTATTACACCGTTCGAAATGGCCTGGCGTATCCCTACTATAACCTGTACCTGACCCGCTACCTCACCGACGAGAAAGGTCACGAAATTGAATCCCGCCTCGACGAATTGTTGCTCATGGACGCCAAAACCGGTCAGCCACGCGGTAAGGGCCTCGGTGATATATACGATAATAAGGTGGTGCTGAAACGGGCTTACCGATTTCCCAGGCCCGGTACCTACACACTTCGGATTAAGCAGTATATGCGGCAAGACCCCCTGCCCGACGTGGTGAGCGTGGGCATCAGCGTTGAAAAAAGTAATCAGTAAACGTCCTTTCGACAGCTATGGAAACAATAATCCCTTTTTTTCCGCTTGGCCTGGTTGTATACCCCGGCGAAGACCTCAATCTACACGTTTTTGAGCCGCGCTACCGGCAGCTTATCGATGAATGCCTGGAAAAGGAAAAGACCTTTGGCATCCCGGCGTTTATCGACAATAAACTCCCCGGCTATGGCACCGAAGTCCACGTGACTACCATCCACCAACGTTACGATGATGGACGTATGGACGTAAAAACGAGGGGCTTGCGTGTATTTCGGCTGAACGAGTTCCAAAACCCATTGCCCGGCAAGCTCTACGCGGGCGGTACGGTCCAGTTTGTTGAACCCACCCCCGACCCCCGTCCCAATCAGCACCTCGCTCCCCTGCTCGACCGGCTGACCCGTCTCTACGACCTCCTACAAATAGAGACGGATTACGATCCTGAAAAAGCCACGGATTTTTCGTATCGGATCAGCCATAAAGTGGGCCTGTCCATTGAACAGGAATACGAGATTCTGACGCTCGACCGCGAATCGGACCGGCAGCAACTGCTGATTCAGCACCTCGACAAAGTGATTCCGGTGGTGGCCGATATGGAACGCACCAAAGAGCGCATCCGCCTCAATGGCCATTTCAAAAACCTGGACCCATTGACGTTTTAAGTTTAGAGTTTACAGTCTAACGGACGGTTCGCCGTTGGGGCGATTTTGAGCCGTTTTTGGTGTTTTCTGGGTAAAAATGGAGACAAGGGAGCAAACGGCGAACCGACGATAATAAACACAAACAAAAACCCC
>JBBRMP010000250.1:0-7884 GCA_038230755.1 Cytophagales bacterium
CAGCACCGGGTCAATCACCAGTTGGTGGTTCTGGGTATAAATAGCTGCCACGTCTACGTTTGACGTGCGGGCGTTGGCCCCGGCGCGGAATAAAAAAGCCCCCAACAAGCCGTAAACCAGGTGCGTTTCGGGGGTGTAATAGACAATGGGCAGGGGGATGAGCTGCGCCTTGTGAACGGGAACGTGCGCGACGCTATCCGGGGAAATCGCCGAGAAACTATTGATGTCCTGGGCGGTGGCCAACAGGCTGAACATGAACAGGATGACTCCTAAAAATGAGCCTGACTTAACGGCCATAGAACGGATGAGGTGCATTCGTTTGAGCAATAAACACGCTGGCCTGAGTGTGGTTTAATTGGTCAGAGGGTAACGTGTAATGTTATAACGTACATGACCAACGAAACACTAACGCGGTTAATTAATTCGCCGTTAAACCGCTGGATTGGCGCGCTGATTGCCTCACAACGGGCTATCTTGCTACCTCACAAAAACTCTCGTTTGTCTATGAACATGAACGGCGCACACTGGCACATCCTGGTCAATCATATGCCTATTATCGGTACGCTGATGGCCTGCATCGTACTGGGTTTTGGCCTGCTTCGCAAAAACGGGCCGGTTGTTAACCTCAGCTTTGGCCTGCTTATCCTGATGAGCATCGCCGCGTTCATCACCGACCAGACCGGCGGCAGCGCGGCCGATTACCTCGACTCGATCCATGCGCTGGACAAGCCCATTTTTTATAAACACGCCGAGGCTGCCGATACGGCCAACATTGCCATGTACATCACCGGGTTGGCTGCGCTGCTGGCGCTGGTCTGGGAACGCGCCAAACGGCTTAGCTGGTTACCCGTTGCCATTTTCGTGCTGTCGCTCATCACCTTTGGCCTTATGGCTAACGTAGGCCGGTTGGGTGGCCTCATTATGCACAAAGAAATCCGCGCCGACGCGCCCGTTGCACCGGTTGGTGGTGCCCACGAAAAAGACGGCGACGAGTAACGTATTCCCTGTACGTGTACGTGTCTGCGGGCTACGTACGTTTGTACCTTTGCGCTCATGTACAAGCGGATTCTGCTGCCTATTCTGTTCCGGTTCGATGCCGAAAAAGTCCACTATTTCGCTACCAGCGCCCTTCAGTTTGCCCACAAGATTCCGGGTATGGCTGCGCTTTTGCGGTGGCTCTACACCTACCGCCATCCCAGCCTGGAACGCACCGTTTTTGGTCTGCGCTTTCCCAACCCCGTGGGGCTGGCGGCGGGCTTCGACAAAAACGGCGAATGGGTGGAAGAACTGAGTAACCTCGGCTTCGGCTTCATCGAAATCGGCACCGTTACACCCCGCCCGCAACCCGGCAACGACAAGCCGCGCCTGTTCCGACTCAAAGCCGACGGTGGACTTATTAACCGATTGGGATTCAACAACAAAGGGGCTGGTCCGGCGGCGGGGCGGCTGCGGTTTTTCAAGGCTAATCACCAGGGGCCACGGATACTTATTGGCGGCAACATCGGCAAGAACAAAGACACCCCAAATGCCACTGCTACCGACGACTACCTGCGCTGTTTCCGCGACCTGTTCGATGCCGTCGATTACTTCGTGGTCAACGTATCGTCGCCCAACACGCCCGGCCTCCGCGATTTGCAGGAACGCGCTCCACTCACGGCCCTGTTGGGTCGGTTGCAGGGCGAAAACACCCTCAAGAGCCAGCCAAAGCCGATTTTACTGAAAATTGCTCCCGACCTCACCGACGCCCAACTCGACGATATCATTGCCATTGTGGCCGAAACGGGCATTGCGGGGGTCATTGCCACCAACACCACCATCAGCCGCGAAGGCCTGCAAACGCCCGCTGAAACGGTGGCTCAAATGGGCGCGGGCGGCGTGAGCGGCAAACCCGTTCGGGTTCGTTCAACGGAGGTGATTCGTTACCTGCACACCCGCTCGAACGGGGCGTTTCCGATCATCGGCGTAGGGGGTATCCAAACCCCCGCCGACGCCAAAGAAAAGCTCGACGCCGGGGCCAGCCTCATCCAACTTTACACCGGTTTTATCTACGAAGGCCCCGCCGTAGCGAGTAGGATTTGCCGGGGGTTAGTGGAGGGAATGAAAAGGCAGTGATCACTATAATGTTGACTATTAAACGCTCAAATGAAAAATGGCTCTGCACAACTAGCGTGCAGAGCCATTTTTCATTTAGTCAAGATGTGGCTCAGGCCCACAATGCATTTGTAGCACAACTAATTGATAATCACGTAAATACGTTTACAAGCGCACTGATGATTACGGTGTTGTTACGACCCTTGTTTAGTTCTTTTTTCATGGATCTGTTGCTTTTTTTATGTAAAACTGGTTTAATTGAAAAGCCTAGAACGGAAAAGAGAGTAGACACTCCAAGCAGGAAATAGGTCTGTTGCAAGGCATCATTAAGGCTCCTCATTATGAGCCTGGGCCACTCTTGACTCACTTAATATTCTTCCGCCGGTTCCGCTGGAAGTCTTCAAACATCATGTTGCCGAGGCCCTGTAGACCGCTGTAATAGGCCCGGCCATTGTTCACCTTCGTGAATTCCTGTACAAACTGCTTCAGGTACGTGTCCGTGGCAATCATGAACGTCGTAATCGGAATGTCGAGGCGGCGGGCCTGCGCGGCGAGAGTCAACGTTTTGCTCACCACTTTGCGGTCAAGGCCAAATGAGTTTTTGTAGTACCGGATACCCTCTTTCAAACAAGTGGGCTTACCGTCGGTGATCATGAAAATCTGCTTGTTCTTGTTCTTCCGGCGGCGCAGCAAGTCCATCGCCAGTTCCAGACCGGCCACGGTGTTGGTGTGGTAGGGGCCAACTTCCAGATAGGGGAGGTCTTTGGCCTGAATCTGCCAGGCGTCGTTGCCAAACACCACAATGTCGAGCGTGTCTTTGGGGTATTTCTGCTTTATCAGTTCTACCAAAGCCAGGGCTACCTTTTTGGCGGGCGTAATCCGGTCTTCGCCATACAGAATCATCGAGTGGCTAATGTCGATCATCAGCACCGTGGAGGTCTGCGTTTTCTGCTCTTTCTCGGTCACTTCCAGGTCGCGCTCCATCAGCGTAAATTCCTCCACGCCGCTGTTAATCTGCGCGTTCTTGATGGATTCGGTCATCGAAATCTGCTCCAGCGAATCGCCAAACTGGTAGGTACGCAGATCGCTGCTTAACTCATCGCCAGAGCCGGTGAAGGGCGTGGCGTGGTTGCCGCCCGATTTTGAGCGTTTTAGCTTGCCGAAAATTTCTTCCAGCGCCGACTTGCGGATCGTTTGCTCGGTTTTGGGCGTAATCGAGATTTTGCCTTCCTGATTTTCTTCCGTCAGGTAGCCACGTTCCTTCAATTCGTCGAAAAAGTTGCCCATGCCGTACTTATCGTCGGTGAGGCCGTGCTGCCGGTCGAGCTGATTCATCCAGGCCATCGCCTGTTCCACGTCGCCGGAAGTAATGAGTAGCAGTTGCTGAAAAATGTTCAGCAACTGATCGAATTTGCTGCCCCCGTTCTGTTCGGGTGGCACGAATTCGGCGAAATTGAAGCCTTTCATGGGAAGCGAGTTTACTATAGACAGTAAACAGGTTTGTTCCCCTGTTTTGTTCGTCCCCGATTAGTTGCTTTTTTTTCGTAATTTTGCGCTTCGTTTTTGACCCTTTCGCAGGGCTAGCACCCTGTTTTCTCCTGTAACGGCGCGTTGCTCCGTTAGGTATATGCAAGATATTGAGGCCATCGGCGACCTGCTGCGGCACCCCCACCGAATCATTATTACCACCCATCAGAACCCCGACGCCGATGCCATGGGGTCGTCGCTGGGCCTGGCAGGGTATCTGCGGCAAAAAGGTCATTCGGTGCAGGTGATTACCCCAACCACCTACCCGCACAACCTCTATTGGATGCCCGGTAACGGCGAGGTGATTGCCTTCGAGGAAAAAAACCGCACGCAGGTAGAACAGCTTGTAAATGAGGCCGATATAATCTTTTGTCTCGACTTTTCGGGCCTCGACCGCATCCGCGACATGGGGCCAATCGTACGTCAGGCACCGGGCAAAAAGGTCATGATCGACCATCACCTGGAGCCTGAAGCCTTTGCTGATCTGGCTTATTGGGACCACCAAGCCGCCTCGACTACCCAACTGATATACAAACTCATTGTAGCCCTCGGCGATGGCGACCTCGTCAACGCTGACGTAGCGGCCTGCCTCTACGCGGGTTTGATGACCGACACCGGCTCGTTCCGGCACTCGAATACCACGCCCGAAGTGCATCGCATTGCCGCCGAACTGTTGGCACGGGGCATCGACGTGAGCAGCATTCACCGCCGCATTTTCGACGGGGTATCCATTGATAAACTACGCTTGCTGGGTTACGTGTTGAACGAAAAACTGCGCGTATTGCCCCAATATCAGTTTGCCTACATCACCTTAACCGCCGATGAGCTTCGGCAGTATCACTCTAAAACGGGTGATACTGAAGGACTTGTCAACTACGCACTCTCGGTGGAAGGCGTGCGGGCGGCAGCGATCCTGATTGACCGTGGTGACGAAATCCGGTTGTCATTCCGGTCGGTGGGGTCGTTTTCGGTGCGTGACCTGGTGAGTACCCATTTCAATGGTGGTGGCCATAAAAACGCCGCCGGTGGTCGCTCGAAGTTGTCATTGGCCGAGGTTGAAGCCAAATTAATAGCCTTATTGCCTGACTATCAGGAAGAATTGGTAAGCGTATGATTCGTTTCTCGTTCATCTATCTTAAAAAATTACAAACTGAATACTCTCAAACATGTACATTAAAACACTTGGCGTCGTTGCTCTCACTGTAGCCGGACTGGCTGCCTGCAACCAAAATCGCGTTCAGGTTTCCGCTAGTGGCCTGCGCTACCAGATGCACCAACAAAACGAAGGTGCCCGTAAGCCCAAAGTGGGCGAAATGGTCACTGTTCAACTGACGTTGAAAGCCAAAGTCAATGGCAAAGACTCAGTGCTGCGCGA
Organism: Cytophagales bacterium; assembly: GCA_038230755.1. Taxonomy (GTDB): domain Bacteria; phylum Bacteroidota; class Bacteroidia; order Cytophagales; family Spirosomataceae; genus Fibrella. Next base: position 4,994 of record JBBRMP010000250.1, read on the forward strand.
CACCCACAAGGAGCCGATACCACCACAATTCATGTTGCAGGTGCCTACCTTCAAAGGCTCCTTTGAAGAAGGCCTGGCCATGATGGGCAAAGGCGATAGCGCTACCTTTTTCGTAAAATCTGACTCCCTCTTTACGCGGGCGGGTCAGCCAGCCCCGGCCGGTTTCGCCAAAGGCGGCGACATTGAGTTTATCGTGAAACTGCTCAACGTGCAAAACGAGCAGGAATTCCAGAAAGCCCAGATCGAATTCCGCGATAAGCAGAAGGCTATCGACGAGAAAGTGATCACGGCGTTCATGGCTAAAAATAACATGACGGGTGCCCAGCGCACCACCAACGGTGTATACTACATTATCAAGCAACCGGGCGCAGGGCCAACGCCCAAGCGTGGCGACGAAGCACAGGTGCATTATACGGGCAAACTCCTCGACGGTAAGGTGTTCGACAGCTCGCTCAATAACCCGCAGGGTGGGGGGCAGCCGCTGAAATTCCAGATCGGCATGGGCACCATTATTCCGGGCTGGGATGAGTCGATCATTTTGTTCAACAAAGGCACGAAAGCTACCATCCTGATTCCGTCGGGGCTAGCATACGGGCAGCAGGGTGGACCGCCCACCATTCCGCCTAATGCCGTACTCATGTTCGACATTGATCTGGTTGGCTTTGGCCCTGCGCCAAAACAAGCGCCCATGATGCCGGGCGCACCAGGTCAGCCTATGCCGGGTGGTGCTGCTCCGGGTGGCGCAGGCCGTTAAGATTAGTTAAACACGAAACCGGGCGGCATTTTTTGTCGCCCGGTTTCGTTGTATACCAGATGAACCGACAACACTTTGTCATGCGTACCCTACTAATTCGGGCTTTTTTGCCAGCCCTTACTTTGCTGACGGGCCTTTGGCTGACTGGCTGCCAACAGGCTGGCGAAGAACTCACCGACCGGAAGCGGCGCGAGAACGAGCAGGAAATTCAGCAGTACCTGACCGCCAACAAGCTGCAAGCCACCCAACTGGGTACTACCGGTCTCTATTACCTGAAAACGGTTACGGCTCCCACCAATCAGTCGGCTACGTTGGGCGATGAAATTCAGTTTTTTGCCACGTCGCGCCGCCTCGATGGCACTGTGCTGGATAGTACTGATGGCAAGAACCCGATTTTTTACACCTACGGCACGTTACCGCAGCGCCTCAACACGCTGATAAACAATTCGTTCCTGTACAAAAATATCACCAATGGTATGTTTTTGGGCTTGACAGTGGCTAATACTGGTGAGAACCTGACGCTTTTGGTTCCGTCTTACCTCGACGATGGCCGCACGGGGTCGCTGGTGTTGCCGCAGTATTCGCCCATCCGCTATGATCTTCGTATAAAGTCGATCCGGACGGAAGATCAACAGATCAACGATTATATTGCCGCCAACAAAATCAACGTAACCAAGAAATTGGATAGTGGTGTTCGCATTGCCATCACGTCGGCCAAGCCTGACTCGGCGCTGATCAAGGTTGGCGAAACAGCATCGATTCAATACACTGGCCGTCTTACAGATGGTACTGTCTTCGATACGAATGTGCCTACTGCCACTGCCATTGCTACAGACCCTACTAGTGTTACGGCTGCTTTTGACGTAACTGTTGGGCAAACTCAGGTGGTGCCTGGCTGGACGGAAGGGCTGCAACAGGTGCGTCGTGGTGAAAAATTCTTTCTCATATTTCCTTCGTCGTCGGGTTATGGGGCGCAGACGAAAGGCGCATTGATCACGCCTTTTAAGCCTCTGGCCTTTGAAATGGCCATTATACGGGTGAAATAGCCGAAAGCATTATCTTCGTAAAGCCGTTCGGGTATATACCTGAGCGGCTTTTTTATGAAAAAACCCCTCTGTTTTGCCTCCAATAATGCTCACAAGCTGGACGAAGTGGCCAGCATCCTGGGCGACGCATTCATCATCCGAACCCTTGCCGACATTGGTTGCACCAATGAACTGCCCGAAACCACCGGCACCATTTCCGGCAACTCGACCCAGAAAGCCCGCTACGTATTCGATCACTTTTGCGTAACCTGCTTCGCCGATGATTCGGGCCTGGAAGTGGATGCTTTAAACGGCGAACCCGGCGTGGATTCGGCCTTTTATGCGGGCGGCGACAAGCCCGGCGAAACGCGTAGCCATGAAGGCAATATTGCCAAGCTGCTAAAAAACATGGATGGCCAGACCAACCGCCGCGCCCAATTTCGCACGGTGATCACGCTCGTTGAACCTGATCTGACCGGTTCCCCCGTCGAACATCAGTTCGAGGGGATTGTGCCCGGCATCATCCTGACCGAACCGCGCGGAACGGGTGGCTTTGGCTACGACCCGGTCTTTTTGCCCGACGGCTACACCCAAACCTTCGCCGAAATGAGCATGGCCCAAAAAAGCCAGATCAGCCACCGCGCAAGGGCATTGGCGGGGTTGGTGGCGTATTTGACGCATTAACAAAACGCATCCTCGATGTGCTTGATCTTGACTTCGCCTTTGGGCGTAATCGTCACGGCCACCACGTCGAAGCGGATGTCGTGCTGCCAGTCGCGGGCGTAGATGTAGTGGTCAGCAGCGCGCATGACGAGGTTAGCTTTGGTGTATGTCACAAACGTTTCGGGTTCGCCAAAGCTGAGGTTGGTACGCGTTTTCACCTCCACGAAAATAATCATCTTGCCCTTCTGCGCAATCAGGTCAATTTCGGCGTGTTGGTGCCGGTAGTTGGCCTCCAGAATCTGGTAGCCCTGGGTCTGTAAATACTGCATAGCCGCCTCCTCGCCCTGCTTGCCGGTGTCGTTGTGTTGGGCCATAATTTTCAGTTTTCAGTTTGGAGTTTTCAGTTTGGAGCGGTCCGCCGCTGCGGTTGCCTCGCGCAGCGGCGGACC
>JBBRMP010000251.1:0-7844 GCA_038230755.1 Cytophagales bacterium
AGCTGTGTTCGTCGAGCAGCCGCCCCAAGGCCACGGTATCGCTTTCCTGCTCCATCCAAATCCCCCGCAGCGACAGCCACGCCTTCCTCGGACAAACCACATAGTAGCCAATGAGCATCCCCCCAATGCGAAGCGTAGTTGTTATTGTCATGATCAGCCGAAGTTACTTCGCTCTCGTTTTTTGGGTAACTCCTTGCCAAGAGCCGCTAAACCAATGGTCGGTGAATAGGCGTCAGACACCAGATACACAGTACGAACTTCTGCCTTCTTGTCATTGCCCACCTTAAAACAAAATGGCACTAATTGATTAGCCCGTCGGGCCATTTCTGCCAAATAGACCGGGCAACTAATTCCTTGCTCCAATTCGTAGCCCCGGTAGCTGTCCCAGGATGAGAAAACGTATACCGATTCGTCCTGCTCGCCCCCTGGTTCATCGGTCGGTAAGCCAACGAAGAGCGTTTGTTGAGGTGGTATATCACGGCTTTTCCATTGGTCTGAAACGGTCACCTGATCTTCATCACTGAACATGTTCGGCACTATCATCCAGTTCAGATTCATCAGATCAAGCAACCTGTCCCGGTTCTGGGTAATTCGAGTCGTAAAGTCTGGCTGTTCCTGATAAAGGTCATTCACCCGTTTTACAAGTTGGTTGGGCATCACCGGTGTGGGTACTTCATCAAAGTCTTTAGCCAGTTCAACAACGGTTTGGCTAAATGCCGCAGCAGGGAACCACCCACCCGATTTGAGCAGTTCGCCATACGGAGCGGGGTAGCTAACACCATCACGGAAAGGCTCTACCACATACATAGTAGCTATTCCCCCATACAAATCGAAGCGATCCAACCGACCTAATCGTTGTACTAGCCGATCCCAGGGACAGGCATCTGACAACATTACCGGGGCACTGATATTGACACTCATTTCACCAATCTGGGTCAGAATAGCAATGCCCGACGCATTCCCGTGTTTTGTCCATGCGTCTTTTCCCAGAGCTTTAATAAGCCGCTCTTCAATACCTTTTTTGTCTGGCTCTGTGTATCGGCTATGGTACAGAATTGGCTCAGGGCCTTCTCCAGTCTCAAACCGTTCCAGGAACCACTGATAGTAAGCGTAAGCCCTAGCTACCGTGTTGGCATATACGATCCCCGTACCCATCCGCAACATGCCCTTTAGAATTCCTTCTACAGCGCTAGGCGTTTCGGCAGGGCCACGCCAAACAAGCTGACGTGGTTTGGTATCGATAGCTGCTTCTACGTCTAAAATAGGATTTTTAATGCCGTACCGTACCCGCAATGAGTCTGGAACAGTGGCACTCATGATCAGGACAGGCACCTTCAGTAACTGCAATGCTTCTAAGAGTACCATCAGATTAGCCTGCACAAACGAGTCGTAGAAGTCGGCTTCATCAAACACGACTGCGCTGTTAGTGAGGAAGAAAAAACTGGTATGATGATCTTCTTTCGTACCGGTCAGGCATAGCAATAAGTGGTCAATTGTACAGACGGTTACGGGGGTAGCTAGGCCCCGTGCCAGCTTGTGCAGTTCACGGGCATATTCCTTTTCGGTGAAGCTTAACTGACCATCGCGTGTGTACCAGGCGCTGGAATGATAAAGGCCCGTTGCACTCACATTTTCTTCTACGCTGATGGCCAATGCATTAGACGTAAACCGTGTAGGCATAGCAATAACCAGCCGGTCAGCCCGGTAATTATCAATCTGGTGTTTTGCCCAAAGCAGCGAAGCATCTGTCTTGCCTGATCCTGTTTTGGCACGTAATACGCTCACAGGCAAGTCAGCCCCTTTCAATACGGCTTCCTGTACGTCGCGGGGCTTATCGTACGGAAATTTGTACTTAAACGTCGCTAGATCTGGAACCTCTCCACCACTTTCTCTTCGACTCGCTCGTGTATCGGCTAGTTGCAAGAGTGCTCTTAAAGCAGCGGTCCTGTATCGTTCCATTACCTTCGTCTGCCACTCATCACGGGCGCGGAATGCGGTAATAGTTTTCTGCTGCTCGTCTATTTGCTGCCAGTACTGGTAATACGGCCCCGTGGATTGGCTGTTTTTTTCATCCTTTTTTCCGTCCTCCTTCCAACGGCTAATGAATCGATGATTTAGCTTACCGTGGTGTGCGGCAATTGCAGCTTGTTCACTTAAACTAAGTACCTGATCAGAAGATAGTGTGGCGGCAGCCTGCGCCAGAGAGTCGAACTCATGGCGCAGGCTCGTTTTCATCAAATGCGGTCCAGACGTTTTTTTCAATGCCCGTCTTGCGGTTTCATACCGCTTGAAGTCTTTAGCATTTTGTTTGTCGTCAGGCTCTTCCGCAGGCAACCCCTCGTCTACACGCCAGCGCTGGTAGATCTCATAATCTGCCCGACATGCCTCGCTCCACGCTTGGTGTGCTTTGCCTGCATCGTGCCACCAAGCTACCCGCTTGAGCCTGTACCTCAGGTCATCACCCGTGATGATCGAATACTTTCTCTCCCAAAAAGGATGGGCGTCCAGCAAAGCAATGGCTTCATCGAACACATGTTGACGGTGTGCCCGCAACGTAATTCCTGATGGTTTAGCTAGTGGCTCCACAACCTATTCTACTTACTGGGCCGGATGGTATAACTCACTATCTATTAACATTTTCAGCGCACGCTGATAGGCCTCATCAACACTCGGAACGTCGGCATTTGTATCATCGCCGATGAAGTAAACAGCTTGGCGGTTGTCCAGTTCAGCTAAGATTCGTTGCTTCTCCGTGGCATTGGCATCGGGGGCGAAATAGCGGGCAGCCTTCCGGCTCATCTTCGTGTCGAGAACGATCAATACCTGCTGAGGTTCTCCAGATGTGGCATTTCGGGCTTGGTTGGCGTAATCGGTCAATGAACGCGTGGCTTCCAAAAAGAGTCGCACACGTCTTGCCCGTTCGTCAGGAGTTGCGCTTAGATGGTCTGCGTACGTGGTGCCTACATGTGCTTCGTCCTTGTATTCATATTGCTTAGTTAGACCAACCGCACCCACATCAAGATGGAAACTCATCTGCATCAGATCGCTTTCGCTAAACTCGTTTGTTGCTAAAGCCTGCTTTTTGGTACTGCTTTTATCTTCATTCATTTTAAGCCGTACCAACAGGTCACGACCTATCTGACTTGGCTGACGAGCAACACCAGGTGTTGCAGTTGCAGGTGCCGTACGCCGCCCTGAATAGTCATCCTTATTCGTATCCAGATAGCCTCCCAGGTCACTACGGAGGTCTTTGGCAACATTCGTTGAGGTACCATCGCCATTCGCCACGTATGTGTCAAGGCGATCGGGGTCGTCCTCGTTCAGGCGATCAATGGCGCTAAACAAAGCATGGCGTTGCATTTGTCCTGAAATGTAAACCCGGCCATCAGGCCGACGTTTGATTGAAGAGGCATTGCCCAATAGTTTTTCACCCCGGTTAGCGGCGTGGTTGGTCATAGGGGCTAACAGCGTGACGGTAATCGATTTGATTTTCATAAAATCAGTGGTTGGCTTGAAAAAGTGTGAATTGAATTAGGCAGGCATTACATCATTGGCTGGGTTATCTGCCGCTACGGCTTCCGCTGTATTTGTGCTTTCAGACGCGCTCTCTTTAGGCCGGTATGAACTCAGGCGCATAAACGCAGTCACAAGCTCCTGTGCCAAAGGCAGTTCGTCTTTGCTCCAGCTTGCCACCGTTTCCATGAATAGGCCAGCATCTGAATCGATTTCTCGTCCAGTTAATCGCCCCACGATAACACCCATCTGTGAGAGCAGAGCAGTGGGTGTTTTAGCGCTCAAAATGGTACTCTCGAACTGAACCAGAATACGGTTTTTATATTCGCTCAGTGGCCGTTCGCGTCGCTTGTTAGCTATGTCGTCATCTTGTTCAGCCTTGCCGGTGTTGTAGGCCGCCCGGTTCAGCGATTGCCCGTATGCCCGCGCGGAGGCAATAAAGTCGGGGGTTAATTTGTGTTCTGTGGCCATATATTGTTCAAAAATTGGGGCTAATTGGTAAGGGTATTCATTGCGGAACGCCATGAAATCACGGAACGACGCGCCGTCGAATTGCATCAGAAAGCGGTTAAAAAATCGCTTATACAGGGTGTATTTGGGGTCGTCGATCTTATCAACGCCGAATGGCCTGGCCCGATGGGCAGCTTGTACAATGGCCGCCAGATCGTCATGTATAGCCATATTGACCAAATGGTGTCCGTAACTTTCCTGACGTACATCTTCATACGAAAGGATATACAGAGGTCGTTCGGCCAGATAGTCCAATACCCGTTTGGCAAATGCACCGCGCCCTTGTTTTGAATCGCCTGCCTGACCAATGTAGGTCTGACCTTCTTTAGCCCATGCCCCTATTGAAGCTACCAGCGAAATGGCCCCTAACGACCCATCACGGGGAGCGTTTGGGTAGTTGCCCCGAAAAATGGGCGGTCGGCGATACTTCCTGTCTTTAGGATCAACGGCCACCCGATACGGATCACCTTCCTTGACGCGCAGGTTGAAAAACAGTTGTACGAAATCAATTAGTGGAGACGCGTCACCTTCAGTAAGCGGCAGATCGGGCATTACTGTTGTATTCGCCATACCCTTGCCAACTGCCACTTGCGCGGCGGGTTTAATCTCGGTTAGCGTAGCTACCACCGTAAAGGCAGCTTCAAGTAGGGTGGCCCTCGGTTCTGCCATTGAGGCCCTGCCATTGTTGACCTTACTGGTAAGAGGTGCGAATGATCGCTTTAGTTTGATCGACTTGTGATAGTCTTCCTCTTTAGCCGTTCTGAGCAGATCACAAATGGCACGGGCTTCGGCAACTGTTGCAGCCGATGAGCCATCAGTTGTGATTATATAGGGTGCCAAGTAATAGCCTCTCGCCGCTATTTGGCCACTTTTCTTGCCAGGGTCCAGTTCATTGATGCTCAGCGAACTGAACCGAAGTTCCATTGTCGATTCAAGCATCGGGTCTAGATCGGCCTTCAGCGTATAGCGATTCAATGCCCGTTCAATTGCCTCAACAGCCAGCGAGGCCACAGCAGGCCAATTTGTAATATCTTCTAGACGCCGCCGGGTTTCAACTAGTGCTGCTGCTACGCCATAGCGCGGATAAGGATGGAGGTAGTTTAAGTCGATCATATGGTTTCGTAGCTAACGTCTACCCATCCGTCATTAGAGCCCAAGTATAAGGGCGCCGCTGGGTCGGCAATCGCCGTTTCAAGCAGTGATGAAAGAAGAGGGGTGGTCTGTAGGCGAAATAGGTACGGTTTCGTGGGCATTACGTACTCACGAACCTTTGGGCTTGTGTAGTAATGCGGGAACTTGCTCCGTACCGATTTGTACTGAATTTTGGCACCTTCGGGGGCCTGCTCCAAGGCTTCACTGATTAACATTTCATGTTCGGCCCGGTCGCCAAATTCAATCTCGCCACGCCGTTCGCGGGTAATCAGTGTAGATAATGAAGCGTCGTAGTGCTTACTGCCACCAAAGAATGAACGTCCCGTATCGCGTAGCTGCTGAGACCACAGATCGTCGTAGGTATGCACGGTAGGCAGAACATGGGGACCAGTGAATTGCACGTGATATTGTAGAAGGCTCACAAAACCCACATCGGGTGAGCCAACTGGTTTATCTGCAATCCAAGGTGTGTCGAGCCAGACTTCCCCTTTTTTCAGCCGCTTCTTGGCCCGTTTTTTCAGGCCATCAATGACCTGTTTACGAACCGTTTCATGCATATGCCAGCCAAGTGCATTTTCGAGCAGGCCGTATAACATGAATGGTGTAGGCGCAGGTTGGCTCCGATAATAAGCCCCCGGCTGTGCCGCTACCATTGACAAAGGGGCCAGCGCATCTACAGTCAAAATAGCCCGCTGGGTGAGTTCTGGAGGTTCTAGAAAAAATTGCAAGTCCATAAGTGACTGTTTAGTCAAGCTTAAACCAAAGCACCAAAACCACTTCCGGTCAGTTCGCCAACGCCAACTAACCAGGCAAATTCAATCGCTTCCGGAGTGCCTTCAATAAGCACTGGGCAAACATTGCCTCGATGATGAATACCTTTTATTTCCATCAGTTTTGTATGAGGTTTGGGGTAATTTCGGTCGAACTGAACAGTTACCCCTTGATGGGTTTCGCCGTATCCCGCAGCCTGTAATTTCTTACGTAGTAGCCGGGTCATACCTTCACTCGATTGCTCATCTGACCATAGTAGGTACTCACGGCTCCCATCTGTCCGCTTGCTACGGACAATAATTTCGCCATCGGTAGCTAGGCGGACTTTGCTGTCGAATCGGGGAGTGGGCACTTCAAGCACTTCTGACACGATCATACCGAAGGCGAAGCGTTCATCTCGCAGAATACCTCTGGCGACTTGCCATGCCTGTTCACTATCGTGAAAACTCACCATCCAAGAAGTACCCTGCGGGAAATAAAGGTGATTACCAATCTTCTCGCCGCCTCGTAAACGGCCAAAACTGTAAAGGCTCATCCCATCGTGCAGCGGGTTCTTACCGAGCCATTTATGTAAAGCCCCCACCTGGTTGTACAGGTATGTGAATGGAACCGGCTGAGCACTAGGAGTTAATCGTAGTTCTACGCGCATTGTCTTGTGTGGTTGGTTGTCGGGGTAAGGATAAGATTCAAGAGTTTATCGGCGAGGTGGTTCAAAGGTGAATGGTCACTCCCTCAAAATCGTGGGGGAGTCAAAAAAAATACCCGTAGGTGCGATTGAAAAGTTTAGCGACTCCTATGCACAACCATTAGTATCAAATTTCAATACCCGTAGGTGCGATTGTAGGATGCAAGCATATCAAAGAACCAGATGATTTGTCCTTATATTTGCTTCAGTAGTCGTGGAGCCGGGGGGAGTCGAACCCCTGTTAATGACACGTTCCAACATGCATTTAGCGCCTGCTTCCGGCCCCGATCACTGTTTAGCCTCTGGTTGCACCCAGGGGCTTTTTTTGTGATTCAAATACAAACATAGATCATAGTGGAGAGAAAGACGATTAGTATCAACGGAATATTTTTTAATAACTCTACTTCTATGATAAAAAACTCTTAACCAACGACTTAAGCAAATATTGATTTTACGTCATATATTTCATCACCAAATCACGAATATGACCAGCTATTTCAGCGCGGAGGTGTTGTGGCTCAAGTATTTCCACATGGTGGCCGAAGGCGAGTATCTCCCGTTTTAGTTCGTGGTTGACAACCACATCTAGTTGAAAATCAATATGTTTGGCGGTTTCAATCAACGTTTGCTGACTGGCATGCAACGGCAACGACCGGATATATTCGGCCTCAGGGCGGGCAACGCGCAACACCACCCGCTCGACAGGGGCATCGGGCGGGGCCGTTACACCAATCGCGTGCTGACGGGCAGCCCGGTAATCTATCTTGCGGTTGGGGTTAATAGCTTGTACGGTCAGGCTGAGGTCGGTTATCCGGTCGAGGCCAAACGTGCGGTGGCCTTTTCCCGCCTCCATATCATAGCCGTCCAGATACCAGCGATTGCGGTACTCGAACAATAACCCCGGCTCCACTAGCCGTAGCTGCCCCGCCTGACCCTGATAGGACTGATACCGAAATTGCAAAACGAGCTGCCGTTGTAGCGCCTGCCAGATGGGATCAAGCAGATTCAGGCCCCGAAAACCGTCGTGCTGTTCCAGTTGCAGGTATTGCCCACCGGTCCGGCCCGATTTGGCCAGCGTTTCCAGCCGTTCGCGTCGTTCAAGCAGCCTGACATACTGGTTAAATTCGTCAATGTCAGCTTCCGTTGGTAAATCCAGATAATACCCACGTCGGCGGCGTTCGTAGATAATCGTTAAGCCATATTCCGTCCGTAT
>JBBRMP010000252.1:0-7831 GCA_038230755.1 Cytophagales bacterium
CCAACGCGTTTGTGCGCCTCCACCGGCACCATACCGTCAATAGCAGCCATGTAGTTGGCCTCTGCCAGCGGGCTACTGGTCTGGTGGTCATGCTCAGTAATGGCCAATCCCTGGACGTGGCACGTCGGCGCACAAGTCAGATTCGGAAGCAATTTCATGGGCTAATAGTCAGACCAGCAAAGGCATCCGTCGTAAGGCGGTGATCTCTCTAGGACACTCCCATAGCCAAAATCACTACATTGATTGGGCAAACGGCCATTTAAACCAAGTTGGGTATGCCCTCCATCAATACGTCACGCAGGAAATTTCTCCAAAATAGTGCTCTGGCTGCGGCCAGTTTCTACATTGTGCCCCGCCATGTGCTGGGAAAAGGCTTCGTGGCCCCGTCCGACAAGCTCAACATTGCGGCAGTGGGCTGCGGCGGTAAGGCCGATGTCAATATCCGGCTGGCCTACAACAATGGGGCGGCCAACATGGTGGCCCTCTGCGACGTCGACGACCGGCAGGCGGTGAAATTCCGGGGGCAGTTTCCGGCCGCGCCCTACTTCCGCGACTACCGCGAGATGCTCGATAAGGCGGGTAAGACATTCGACGCGGTGATCGTGTCCACGCCCGACCACATGCACGCGCCCATTGCCATGGCGGCCATGAACATGGGCAAGCACGTGTACGTGGAAAAGCCCCTCACCCACGACATTTACGAGGCCCGGATGCTGACCGAGGCCGCCCGCCGCAACAAGGTCGTCACCCAAATGGGCAATCAGGGCAGCAGCGGCGACTCGACCCGCTATATCGAGCAACTCATTCAGGATAAGGTCATTGGCCATGTCCACACGGTCTATTGCTGGACCAACCGGCCCGTGTGGCCGCAGGGGGTGCAGTCGCCGAAAGACAAGAAAGAATCACAGCCCGTGCCCGCCGAAGTAGACTGGAACAAGTGGCTGGGCACGGCCCCCTACCGTGATTACCATGCCGCCTACATGCCCTTCCGGTGGCGCGGCTACTGGGATTTTGGCACCGGTGCCCTCGGCGATATGGGCTGCCATTTCATGGACGTGCCCTTCCGTGCGCTTAACCTCAAATACCCTACCTCGGTGGAGTGCAGCGTGGGGTCGGTCTACGCCGATTTTTTCCGGGAAGCCTATTTCGATGATGTCTGTCCGCCCTCATCGTCGGTGCACATGACGTTCCCATCGGCTGATAAAAAAGTAAAGGAAATTAAGTTTTCGTGGTTCGATGGGGGCATCCGGCCCGCCCTGCCCGATGACGTGACGTATGAGCAATTGTTTGCCTCGCCCGACGGCGGTATGCTCTTTATTGGCACCAAAGGCATGTTGTCGGGCGGCTTGTTCGGCGACAATTTCAAGCTCTGGCCCGCCGAGAAGTTTGCTAATCAGGATATGACAAAGCCCGTTCGTCCGTTGGTGGCGGGCAAAACGGAGGGGCATCAGCAGCAGTGGGCGAACGCCTGCAAAGAAGGTTTCGGAGCCTACACCTCGTCGGGGTTCGATCAGGCCGGGCCGATAACGGAGACGGTGCTGATGGGCAACCTGGCCACCCGCAGTTTCCTGGCCCGCGAAGACGGCAAGTTCACCGGGCGTAAAAAGCTTCTCTGGGACGGCGATACCCAGAAAATCACGAACTATGATTATGCCAATCAGTTCGTGAAGCGCAACTACGCGGGGGGTATACGCTGTAGTTTAGCGTGTGTTGTCTAACGGAGCAAATCGCTCCGTTAGACAACACACGCTAAACTGAAAACTCCCTGCTTCAGCACTTGATGTCATTTAGCTCTTTCCGGGCGCTGGTAAGATCGGCCTGATTGACGGTCGTGCAGCTAGCCGCTGCATCTAAATAAGCACTGCCTGCTGTTTTGAAAGCGGTGCAATTGGCGGGTGTTTGTGCTTTGCTGTACGCAGTAAGTGCGTCGGAGAAAGCCTGTGCCCGTGTGCTGGTTAGCTGGCAGGCATCAGGGCCGACGACAGTATCACTTTTTTTGCAGCCGAACAGGAGAGCGACGGCAACGGCAAACGCGAGGGAAGTAGTGCGGATACGCATGATAAAGAGTTGATTTATGGTTGATTGTGAGATTGTTGTCAGACGACAGTGTAAAATTCGGGCTACGACCAGATCATCATGTAATGAATTGAGCCAACGTCGTAACTACTGACTTACCGGTAGGTGTTGGGGCAGATGTTGCGTAGTTTTCGCAGCTTTGTGCGTAACTATACGTATGCGACACGTTCTCTGCTTTCTGATTGGCTGGCTGCTGCTCTCACCGGCGCTAGCCCAACTACCTAACCGGTTCACCATCAGCGGATATATTCACGAAGCAGGTACTCGCGAGGCGCTGCTTGGGGCAACCATCCGGGTCGCCAACAGGCCCGTTGGCACGCAGACCAATACCTTCGGTTTTTTCTCGATCACCCTGCCCGCCGCTGACTCGGTTACGCTCGTTTTCTCGCTGGTCGGCTACGGACCCCAAACCCGCACTGTGTCGCTACGTCAGAATCAGGTGCTCTCGGTCGATCTCATGCCGGGACAGCAACTCAACGAGGTGGTCATTAGCGAAAAGCGGGGGCAGGACCCCGTTAGCGACAGTCCACAGATGAGCCAGATTGATCTGCCCATTGCCCAGATCAAAAAGATTCCCGCTTTGCTGGGTGAAAAGGACGTGCTCAAGGTGCTCCAGCTCATGCCCGGCGTGCAAAAAGGCTCCGAAGGCCAGTCGGGGTTGTATGTGCGGGGCGGCGGACCGGACCAGAACCTGATCGTTTTGGACGATGCCGTGGTCTACAACGCCAGCCATTTATTTGGTTTTTTCTCGGTCTTCAACGGCGACGCGCTAAAGAGCGTGGAGCTAACGAAGGGTGGTTTTCCGGCCCGGTTTGGCGGGCGGCTATCGTCGGTGCTTGATCTGACCATGAAAGATGGTGCCCGCGATAAACTCCACGGTGAAGTAGGTATTGGCTTGATTGCCAGCCGGATACTGGTTGAAGGGCCACTAAGCAAACCCCAGCCCGGCAGGCCCAGCCGGAGTTCGTTCATCATCTCGGCCCGGCGCACGTACCTGGATATTGTGGCGGCCCCGATCATTAAAGCGCAAACCAACGGCGAAACGGCGGCGGGTTATTATTTCTACGACCTCAACGCCAAACTCAACTACGACCTCGGCCCGCGCGACCGGGTGTATGTGAGCGGCTATTTTGGGCGTGATAAATTCTACGCCAACGACAACACCAATGGCACCAGCGTGGGCCTGGGCTGGGGCAACGCCACGGGTACGCTGCGCTGGAACCACCAGTTCTCGCAGAAGCTGTTTGCCAACACGTCGCTGATTTTCAGCAACTACCAGTTCGATATTGCCGCCAACCAACTCATTGATTCTCAAAATCGGTTTGTGCTGGAGTACACCTCCGGCATCCGCGATTTTTCGATCAAGCATGACCTCGATTTTTACCCCGCCCCCAACCATGCCCTGCGTTTTGGCGGGCAACTGACGGCGCACCGCTTTACGCCCAGCGCCATCGTACTGCAAAACAACAGCCTCGCCAACATCCGCAGGGAAGTAGACCAGATTGACGTGCTGGAGGGGGGCATCTATGCTGAAGATACCTGGAAACCCGACGACCACTGGCGCATCAACGGTGGTCTGCGCCTCAGCTCATTCACGGGCGCTGGCGTGGCCTACGTCCGCCCCGAACCCCGGATTTCGATGGGCTACCTGCTTCGGCCCGACCTGTCGCTGAAGGCTTCCTACGCATTGATGAATCAGTACGTACACCTGCTGAGCAACACCGGCATTGGCCTGCCCACGGACCTCTGGGTGCCAACAACGGAGTTGGTAAAACCCCAGCAAGCGCAGCAGGTAGCGGTGGGGCTGGCCAAGGATTTCGCTGCCGGGGGGACGTTCACCAAAGGCCTCGCCCTGACCGTAGAAGGTTATTATAAACGGATGGACAATATTATCAACTACCGCGAGGGAGCCAGTTTTCTCCTCATCGACGACCCCACGTCGGCGCGGCGGGTGCGGTGGGAAGACAACGTAACCGTGGGCCGGGGCTGGAGCTACGGGGCCGAAGTGCTGCTGCAAAAAAAGGAAGGCCGGTTCAGCGGCTGGGTGGGCTATACCCTCTCGTGGACGCAGTGGCAGTTTGCTGAACTGAACGGCGGACGGCCCTTTTACCCCCGCTACGACCGCCGCCACGACATTTCGGTGGTGGGCATGTATGACCTTAGCCCGCGCATCACGCTCTCGGCAACGTGGGTCTACGGCACGGGGCAGGCCCTGACGGTGCCCACCGCCCGCTACCGTGCGTATGGCCTGAGCAATGGCGTCGACTATACTCGAAATGATCAGGGCAACGTGACCAACGTGCAGTCTACGCTGTACACGAATACGGGCGTGCGTGACTATGGCCCGGAGAAAAATACGTTCCGCGCCGAACCCTATCATCGTCTCGATCTGGGGATGCAGTTGCACCGGAAGCGACCCACCCACGAAAGCGTCTGGGAGTTCAGCGCCTACAACGCCTACAACCGCCGCAACCCGTTTTTTTATAATATCGAAAGCAAAAAGCAGCTCAACAACCAGCCCGACGTGACGGTACTGTACAAGTATTCGGTGTTCCCCATCGTGCCGTCGGTGAGCTATTCGTATAAATTTTGACGTGTGATGAAAGCGCTTTTCTACAGCCTCATTTTGCTCATTATTGGTGCCTGTGGCAGCCTGCGTAACGAAGTAGACCCATCTATTTTGAGCGCCGGGGGCGAAAAGCTGGTGGTCAACGGCTACATCTCGCCGCAGGATACCCTGCTGACCGTCAAGGTGTCACGGTCGAAACCAGCCCTGGTCGAACCGAGTGAGGCCGTGCCGTTTGTGGTCGAAAACGCCACCGTCACCATCTCCGATGGCAGCAAGGTGGTCGCGTTTCGCTACAACAGCGTCCGGCAGTTTTACCAGGCTTCCATCGCACTCATGCCCATCAAAACGGGGCAGACCTATACCCTCACCGCCTCCACCCCCGACGGCAAACAGGTGTCGGCCCAGGCCACCGTACCCAAACCCGTACCCATCAGTGCCATTAACCTCGATTCGACCATTACCACCACTGGTTTGGCCAAAACCAAGTCGTACCGGATCAGTTTTGTGTGGGAAGACCCGGCCACCGAAACCAATTTTTACCAGTATGAGGGCTACCTGCAATGGAAGGACAGCAAGTTCACGTACCCGATTGGCGGACAGTCTGAAGCACCCGTTCCGAATATATTCGTGTTGCAGTTCAACCGCGACCGCGCCACGGGCAACCTCCTCAGCGACGACCGCCAACAGGGTAGCCTGCTGACCTCGCAATCGGCCAACGTAGCCACGATCAGTGTGCAGAAAAGCGACCCCAAAGCGGCTGAGTACGTAACCTATACCTACCCCGGTGCGCGGGTGGTGGCGCAGTTGCTCAACACCGACGAAAGCTTCTACCGCTACACCAACGCCGTTTTTCGGCAGCGGCAGGTCGGCAACAGCCCCTTCGCCGAGCCCGTGTTGATTCCGTCGAACATCGTTGGGGGTCTGGGGTGTTTCGCGGCCTACAACCGGACGGAGAAGGTATTGCCATTGAAATAGAAAATTAAGCAGTCTATGGGTGAAATGGGTTGTGTTTGAAAACAACCTCTCGAACCATGACCAATCAACCCGTCGATCTTGACCAACTGAGCGTTAACACCATTCGTTTATTGTCGGTAGATATGGTGCAAAAGGCCAATTCGGGCCACCCCGGTTTGCCGCTGGGTGCCGCCCCGATGGCCTACGTACTTTTCTCCAAGTTCCTGAATTTCAACCCACAAGATCCCCATTGGCCCAACCGCGACCGGTTTGTGCTGTCGGCGGGGCATGGCTCGGCGCTATTGTATAGCCTGTTGCATTTGTATGGCTACGACCTGCCGATGGCCGAACTGAAACGCTTTCGGCAACTACATTCCAAGACGCCCGGCCACCCCGAATCGAACCTCACGCCAGGCGTGGAAGTGACCACCGGGCCGCTGGGACAGGGGTTTGCCAATGGCGTGGGCCTGGCGATGGCCGAGGCGTTTCTGGCCGCGACCTACAACCGCAAGGGCCACGATGTGATGAACCACCACACCTACGCCATCGTCAGCGACGGTGACCTAATGGAAGGCATCGCCTCGGAAGCAGCCTCGCTGGCGGGCCACCTGAAGCTGGGCAAGCTCATCTACCTCTACGACGATAACCTGATTTCGCTGGATGGTCCTACCGAATTGGCCTTCACCGAAGACCGCATGGCCCGGTTCGACGCCTACGGCTGGCACACGCAGCACGTCGCCGACGGAAATGATCTGGAAGCCATCGAAGCCGCCATCCACGCCGCCCAAGCCGATGATCGCCCGTCGATTATTGCCGTGCGGACCATTATCGGCTACGGCAGCCCGCAGGAAGGCACCAGCAAAGTACACGGCAGCGCATTGGGCGAAGAGAACGTCCGCAAAACGAAGGAATTTTTTGGTTTCGCTCCCAACCAGTCGTTTGTGGTACCCGACGACGTACGTACCCATCTGCACGAACTCGGTCAGCGCGGGAAAGCCGTGCAGGACGACTGGGAAAAGCGGTTTGCTGCCTACGAAAAGCAATTTTCGGCGGAAGCCAAACAGTTCAATACGTCCTTTGCTGGGGGCGGCTCATTGCCCGACGGTTGGGATGCGAACCTCCCCAAATTCACCCCCGCCGATGGCGAACTAGCCACGCGGCAGGCATCGGGGAAGGCTTTGTTGGCCCTGAAAGAGAGCGTTCCGTATATGTTTGGTGGCTCGGCAGACTTAGCTTCATCCAACGAAATGCCCACCAAAGGCGACTTGAGTTTCCAGCCAGGACGCTACGAAGACTCGAATATCTGGTTTGGCGTGCGCGAACACGCGATGGGCGGTGCCCTCAACGGCATGGCGCAACACGGCGGCGTACACCCGTATGGCGGCACATTTCTGAACTTCTCTGACTACATGCGCGGGGCCATCCGCCTCACTGCCCTTGCCGAATCGGCGGTCACGTTTGTGTTCACCCACGACAGCATCGGCCTCGGCGAAGACGGCCCCACGCACCAGCCCATCGAGCAGGTAGTTGGCCTCCGTACCGTGCCGAATGTCATAGTACTGCGTCCGGCAGATGCCAACGAGACCGTGGAGGCGTGGCGCGTGGCGATGATGCAGCCTAAAACACCGGTGGCACTGATTCTTTGCCGCCAAAAATTACCCGTCCTCGACCAGACCAAATACGGCTCGGCGCGGGGCCTCGAAAAGGGCGCGTACATCCTCAGCGAAGCCGAAGGCGGCAAACCCGACCTGATCCTGATCGCCACCGGCTCGGAAGTACAACTGGTGATGAAGGCCCAAACCGAACTGCAACAGCAGGGCGTAAAGGCCCGTGTGGTGAGTATGCCGTCGTGGGAGTTGTTTGAGAAGCAGGACAAAGCCTACCAGCACGAGGTGCTGCCGCCCACGGTCCGCAAGCGGCTTTCGGTGGAAATGGGATCGCCCATTGGGTGGCACAAATACGTCACCGACGAAGGTGCTTCGCTGAGCATAAACCGCTTCGGTCTCTCCGGCCCCGGCGACGAGGTGATGGCCTACTTCGGCTTCACCGTCGAAAACGTGGTGAAAAAGGCCCAGGCCGTACTGGCGGGCAACGTGGAAGAGATAGAAAAGAAAGAGGTGCTGTCATAGGGGATTTGGCATGAAAAAAGCTTCGCGCTATGCCCCTTCGACTCCGCTCAGGGTGACAGGGCAATAAGGACAGATTCTTGAGTTGAATCAACTGCCCTGTCAC
>JBBRMP010000253.1:0-7779 GCA_038230755.1 Cytophagales bacterium
AATTCGCGACGCATCCGGTCGATGATGATCTCCAGGTGAAGCTCGCCCATACCACGGATGATGGTCTGCCCGGTTTCAACGTTCGACTCCACCTTCAGGGTTGGGTCTTCTTCCAGCAGTTTACCAATGGCTTTCGAGAAGTTGTCCTGGTCGGCGGTTTTCTTTGGCTCAATGGCGTAGCCAATTACCGGCTCTGGGAATACCATCGACTCCAGAACGATTGGGTTCTTTTCGTCCGACAGGGTATCACCCGTTTTGATATCTTTGAAACCAACTACGGCCCCGATATCACCCGCTTCGAGGCGGTCGATCTGGTTTTGCTTGTTGGCGTGCATCTGGAAAATCCGAGAGATACGCTCCTTGTTGCCCGACCGGTTATTCAATACGTATGAACCCGACTCCAGCACGCCCGAATACGACCGGATGAAGCAAAGGCGACCTACGTAAGGGTCAGTAGCAATCTTAAACGCCAGCGCCGCGAATGGCTCTTTCGTCGACGGCTTGCGTGAAATCTCTTCGCCCGTGTCGGGGTTCGTACCAAAAATGCTCTCTTTGTCCATCGGCGACGGCAACAGCGCCATCACGTAGTCGAGCATGGTTTGTACACCCTTGTTCTTGAACGATGAACCACAAAGCATCGGCACGATTTTCATGCTGATGGTAGCTTTCCGAAGGGCCGTCAGAATTTCGTCTTCCGAAATCGTAGCGGGGTCATCGAAGTATTTTTCCATCAGTTGGTCGTCGAATTCGGCAACGGCTTCAAGGAGTTTTTCCCGCCATTCGGTGGCTTCCTCCAGCATATCGGCCGGAATGGGCACCTCTCTGAAGGTCATACCCTTGTCGTCTTCATTCCACTCAACACCCCGGAAGTTAACGAGGTCAACCACGCCTTTGAAATTCTCTTCTTCACCGATTGGCAACTGAAGGGGCACGGCATAGCTGCCCAACATTTCCTTCACCTGCTTGCACACGTTGAGGAAATCGGCACCGGAGCGGTCCATCTTATTGACGAACCCAATACGGGCTACGTTGTAATTGTTAGCCAGACGCCAGTTCGTTTCCGACTGTGGCTCAACGCCATCAACGGCGCTGAACAGGAACACCAAACCGTCGAGCACACGCAGTGACCGGTTCACTTCAACGGTGAAGTCAACGTGGCCGGGTGTGTCAATGATGTTGATGTGGTATTTCTGGTCGCGGTAGGTCCAATCGACAGTAGTGGCAGCCGAGGTGATCGTGATACCACGCTCCTGCTCCTGCTCCATCCAGTCCATTGTGGCGGCTCCATCGTGAACCTCACCGATCTTGTGACTTACCCCGGCGTAATAGAGAATACGTTCGGTAGTGGTCGTTTTGCCTGCGTCGATGTGGGCAGCGATACCGATGTTTCTCGTCAATAATAAATCGCGAGCCATTAGCTTGTTATACAGAAAGTTATGTAATGCTGGACGAATGAAACGAGCTTACCAGATAATTCTGGTCGTCTTTTCGTAAATCAGGTCGCAAAATTACTGACTTTCAGCGGCAAAGTCAAGGCTAAAAGCGAAAGTCTGGAAAGCTACTGACCTAACTCCGCCATTGCTGTTAGCAAGGGCGACTGTTTGTCGCGGTAGGTGGCCTGATAGCGCAAGGGCGTGGTGCCGGTTTGCTGTTTGAACTGCCGGTGGAAGTGCGAAATATTGTTGAATCCACATTCCAGACCAACCTGACCTACGCTGAGATCGACGTGGGTGAGCAACTTACGGGCGTGGCTGATGCGCAGTTCATTGAGGTACTCCACAAATGATTTGTTGGTGCGCTTGCGGAAGTACCGGCAAAAGGCCGCCGGGGCCATGCCCGCCACCGAGGCGATGTTTTCAATACGAATTTCTTCGCGAAAATGCTTCAATACAAACTCCAGCACGCGTTTCATGCGCTCGGTTTCCGCTTCGGAAGCGGTGAGTTGGTAGCTATCGGAAGCCAGCAACATGGCATCGCGGTCAGTAGCCAGTTCGGTGAGAATGCTGAGCAGTTCAAGCACCTGGTTCATGCCCTCCTGTTTTGGAAGTTGGGTAAGCCGGTCGACAATGCGGGCTACCATTTTGGCGCTGAAGCAAAGGCCGTAACGAGAGCGTTGCAACAGGTGCCGTACGGGCTCCGATTCGGGAAAAGCCCCCAGCATGTTTTCGTCAAGCGAGGCGGGAAACTGAACCACGATGGCTTCGGCGGGTGGTTCATTGAGCCGTTCGTCGTCGTTGCGCCAGAAGTGGGGTAGGTTTGGGCCGATCAATACCAGATCGCCCGCGCCGAAATTGGTGACGTGATCACCCACAAATCGTTTGCCGTTGCTCTGGATAATATAGGTAAGCTCATACTCCGGGTGGTAATGCCAAAGGGCACCGAAGGCGGTGAGGCGAATATGTTTCACCAGCAGCGAATGCTGTTCGTCAATCGTAACCTTTTCGTAGAGGGCTTTCAACGTAGTAGCTCATTTTAACTAGCTCAAGCGCATTCGGGCAGAAATTTAGTCAAAAATTCATACAAAACAGATAAAAACAGTAATATGTCGCCGTTTTGTCTTATCTACCTTTATGGTGAATAGTCAGATTAGTTGCTTCGCGCCTGGGCATTTCTGCATACAAACCAGCTCACTTTTATGGAAGCCATACATACGCCAACTGCCGTTCTGAACGAACTGGACCAGCCCTATTTACTCAGCGATGCGGCCATTAAGTTTTACCGTAAGAATGGGTACGTAAAATTGAAAAATGTGCTCAGCGCAGCGGTAATACAGCATTACGGCCCCATCATCTCGGATCTGGTCATTGAACTCAACACGCTGACCAAGCCCATGCACGAACGCACCACCTATGAGCGGGCGTTCCTGCAAATTATGAACCTCTGGACCCGCGACGAAACCGCCCGCGAGTTTGTCTTTTCAAAACGGCTGGCCCAAATCGCGTCAGCGTTGATGGGAGTATCGGGCGTACGGCTCTACCACGATCAGGCTTTATATAAGGAACCGTCGGGGGGCATCACGCCCTGGCATGCCGACCAGTTTTATTGGCCCCTGGCTACGTCCCACACCGTGACGGTCTGGATTCCGTTGCAGGAAACGCCCATGCACATGGGACCGCTGGCGTTTGCCGAAAAGAGTCAGGGCGTCGAGATTGGGCGCGATATCGAGATCAGTGATGCCAGCGAGAAGATCCTCTCAGACGAGTTGCAGCGCATGAATTTTACCATGAACGACACGCCGTTTGACTTGGGCGAAGTGAGTTTTCACGCGGGCTGGACGTTTCACCGGGCGGGGCCGAACACGTCTGATTCGCCCCGGCGGGTGATGACCATGATTTATATGGACAAAGACCAGACCGTGATGGGACCCCGTAATCCCCAGCAGCGCAACGACTGGGCTACGTGGCTCAGCAACTGGCCTGTGGGCAGCGTACCCGAAGGCCCGCTGAATCCGGTGGTGTATCCGTGATGACGCCACGGCACTGACTATTTTTGTGGAAATGCTGTTGTTCCGTCAGCGAACATTGTGCCCCATGATACATAGACTGCTTCTACTAGCCCTGTTGGGGCTTTTTGTTACTACGGCGAATGCTCAGATTCGTAAAGATCCAACTCGCTGGACGATCAGCGGGCCAGCAAAAGCAGCCAAGATTGGTGATGTTGTCGACCTGACTGTTCGCGCCACTATCAATGATGGCTGGCACATTTATTCAACTGACCTGAACCCGGACATTGGCCCTTTGCCAACAACGGTCAAGTTAAAGTCATCAGCAGCGTACGTAGTGGTTGGTAAGCCCCTGCCAGTTGGTGTGACAGAGATTTATGAAGAGGTTTGGGGGGCGAAAGTGCGTCAGTTCTCGAATAAAGCCACTTTTACGCAAAAGGTGAAAGTTCTGAAGGCCAATCCAGAAATCATCCTAACGGTCGAATATCAAGCTTGTTCGGATAAAGACGGTGTTTGCTTACCCCCAACAGAGGCTGAGTTGCAGGCAGTAGTTAAGACTGCTGGCTCTATTACGCTACCTATTGCAACCACTGCATCAACGGCTACAAAAGCAGTTGCCAGTCAGGCTGTCCCTACCAAAATAACACCAACAAGAGCACAAACCGCCGTTGCACTGGCAACGGCGGCGCCAACGGCAAATGACACGCCCACGGCCACCACTGCTAATGCACAAACGGCCCTTGCTGCGGCTACAGATGCCGTCGTCAGTACGTCGGCGGTAGGTGCAGCGGCGTTTGTGGGTACACCCGCTGCGCCCGAATCGCTGTGGAAATTTATAGCAGCGGCATTTCTGGCCGGTCTGGCTGCGCTGTTGACCCCCTGCGTGTTTCCCATTATTCCGATGACGGTGAGCTTCTTCACGAATCAGAAAGGCGGCTGGTGGAAAGCCCTGATCTATGGCGCGTCGATCATTGGTATCTACGTCCTCATCGGCACGGTGGTGTCGCGGATAAACGGTCCGGGGTTTGCCAATTTCGTGAGTACGCACTGGCTACCGAACTTGCTGTTTTTTGCCGTCTTCTTCGTTTTTGGCCTGTCGTTTTTGGGCCTGTTCGAGATCACGCTGCCCAGCTCAATCGTCAATAAAGCCGATGCGGCTTCGGAGCGGGGCGGCCTGGCGGGCATCTTTTTTATGGCCTTTACGCTGGTGCTAGTGTCATTTTCCTGCACGGGGCCTATCGTGGGGAGCCTGCTGGTGGCCTCGGCGGGTGGCGAAGTGACCAAGCCCATCATTGGCATGGCAGCGTTCTCGTCGGCTTTCGCCATTCCGTTTACGTTGTTTGCCATGTTTCCGCAGTGGCTCAAAAGTCTACCAAAATCAGGCGGGTGGCTCAACTCAGTAAAGGTGATACTGGGCTTTCTGGAGTTGGCCCTGGCGCTGAAATTCCTGAGCATTGCCGATCAGGTATACCACTGGCATCTGCTTGATCGTGAGGTGTATCTGGCTTTCTGGATTGTTATTTTCACCCTGATTGGCTTCTACTTGCTGGGCAAACTTCGACTTCCCCACGATAGCCTTCCGATGGCCAGTGGGAAAATTAGCCTCGACAAGTTTTCGATGAAAGGTGAGCTTAGTTCGGCAATGGTGGGTGCCAAAGATGAAGCCTCACCGGGCAGCGTCGTCAACCTTAGCACGACGCCCGTTCGCGGTGAACTGAAACTGGCCGGTAGTGCCGATGACCGCGTCAGTGTTCCGCGCCTGCTGCTGGCCATTATCACGTTCACGTTTGTGGTCTACATGGTGCCGGGCATGTGGGGTGCGCCATTGAAAGCACTGGCGGGGTATTTACCGCCCGAAACGTCGCAGGATTTTAATTTGCAGGGAGGTGCAAGCGGGCCACAAGCCGCAACGACAACCCGTCCCGTCCGGCATGGCGATCTGTTCAAGTTGCCACGGGGGTTGCAGGGCTTTTTCGACTACAAAGAGGCCCTGGCCTACGCCAAAACCGTGAATAAACCCGTCTTCATCGACTTCACCGGCCACGGCTGCGTGAACTGCCGCGAGATGGAACAGCGCGTCTGGAGCGACCCCAAAATCATGTCGCGGTTGCAAAATGACTACGTTTTGGTGGCCTTGTATGTAGACGATAAAACTGAACTGCCCGAAGCTGAATGGTACACCTCGGCTTATGACCAGAAAGTGAAAAAGACCATCGGTGCGCAAAACGCCGACCTGCAAATCACCAAATACGGCAACAACGCCCAGCCGCATTATTGCCTCGTCGATGCCACGGGCAAGCTACTGGTGGCCCCCACAAACTACAAATTAGACGTCGATGCGTTCGCCACCTTCATGGATTCAGGCAACGCAGCGTTTGCAGCGAAATAACCCCATGACCATCTTCTCCCGAATTGTAGCCGGTGAAATTCCGGCCCACAAAATTGCCGAAACGGACCAATTTCTGGCTTTTCTAGATGTTAACCCCACCACCACGGGCCACACGCTGGTGATTCCCAAGCAGGAAATCGACTACCTCTTCAACCTCGATAATGAGCTGTATCTGGGCCTGATGGCTTTTGCCAAACGCATTGCCCCGGCCATTGAAAAAGCCGTGCCCTGTCGGCGTGTGGGCGTGGCCGTGATTGGTCTGGAGGTACCCCATGCCCACATCCATCTGATTCCGCTCAACAGTATGGCCGACATGGATTTCAGCCACAAAATCAGCCCGACGCAGGAACAACTGGCCGAAACCGCCGCCGCGATCAGGGCGCAACTGGGAGAGGTGTGAACCGTTAAACTTACCTCATCTTGCTAAACCGCTCGTCAATGGAATACCGTCCGGGGCCGTTGAGGAGGAGGAAAATGGATACGGCAAGCAGGTTTACCGACGGCATGGTATTCTGGTAACTGTCGCTGGTGTTAAGGTGCGCCATGCCAAGTGCTACGGCGAAATTGATACCTACGAATAATGCTGCCAGCCGTGTTTGGAAGCCCAGTAGCCACAAAATACCGCCGATGAATTCGGTGTAAGCTGATATATAGGCTCCTGGCGTGGGGTAGGGGAATCCCAGGCTTTGGAGGTAAGCAATGAACGAAGGCATATTGGCTGTCGAATGAATCACGTTCTCAAACGATACCTTCACCAGTTGAAAGCCAAACGCCAGCCGCAAGGCCAGGATACCTAGATCACGGTTCATTTCATTTCTCGTTTTAGCGCGTTCATTTCCGACACGGGTGAGGCTCCTTCGTAGAGAATGCGGTAGACAGCATTGACAATGGGCAGTGGCACCTGATGTGGCTCGTTGATGGCGTAGATACTGCGCACGGCGTAGTAGCCTTCGGCAATCATATTCATCTCCATTTGTGCCGACTGAATGGTGTAACCCCGGCCAATGAGGTTGCCAAAGGTACGGTTGCGACTAAACGGCGAATAGCACGTTACGAGCAAGTCGCCGAGGTAGGCCGACTGGCTCAGGTCACGCTCGACGGGAAAGAGCGTATCGACAAACCGGCGGATTTCCTGGGTGGCGTTTGACACCAGCACGGCCTGAAAATTATCACCGTAGCCCAGGCCATGGGTTATGCCGCAGGCCAGCGCGATGATGTTTTTCATGACGGCACAATATTCCACGCCATACAAATCATTGATGGGCGAGGCCTTCACGAAACGGCAGGTCAGCAACGCCGACACAGCTTCGGCGCAGGGGATACCCGTTGAGGCAATGGTCAGGTACGATTGTTTTTCCAGCGCTACTTCTTCGGCGTGGCACGGCCCGGCAATGCAGGCGATGTGCGCCTTCGGCACGTCGTATTTTGCTTCAATCCAGTCGGTAACGAGCTGGTTTATTTCGGGGATCATGCCCTTGATGGCTGACACAACCTGTTTTCCGGCGAAGTGTTTGGGCGTCAGGCCCATCAGTGCATCGGAGACGAAGGCGGCAGGCACCGCTAAAATCACGTAATCGGCGTCGCGGAGGGCCTCGCGGATTTTGGTCGTAACCTTCACCTTTCGGGGGTTGATCTGTACGTCGCTGAGGTAACTTTTGTTGTGGTGATACCGTTTGATATGGGCCGCATCGATCTCGCTGCGTAGCCACCAACGGATGGCAACGTTATTTTCCGACAGAATCTTAACGAGAGCAGTGGCCCAACTTCCGCCGCCGATCACGGCGATGCGCGTGGGAGTGGCGTTTTTCATGGGAGTAAAGATAGCCCCCTAACCCGGACGCGGGGGGGGGGCCGGCGGGGGGCCCCCGCACGCCAGGAGGAGGGGGTGCAGCGACGGGGAAACCGACCGCGGCGGCCGCCGCCCCGGGGGGGGGGGGGGGGCCGGGAC
>JBBRMP010000254.1:0-7772 GCA_038230755.1 Cytophagales bacterium
CATAAGCGGCGGGCATCAGGTCAAGTAGTTTACGGAAACGAGGCTGGTCTAATCCCGTAGCAGATCGCCAGTGACGATCTGTTTTTAAGTCAACTGCTGAGAGTTTCATGGACGAAGTTAACCCGTTGCAACAACTCTATTATATAACAGCAAATTACTGGATCAGATAAAGCTGGCATCGTTGCTGGTATTATCGAAAATATCGGTGAAGTTGGTATACGCTGGTTTGTTATCTACGCCAACCGTTGCGTTGGTAAATAGCGTTGCCGTTGGCCAGCTTCTGTCCACGTAAGTTGTAGTAAACCAGTCGCTTGGTATGACCCAATGAACGCTATAGCTGGTTAGTTCGCCTGATACCGTCGTGCACGTTGTTGACAATCGACTGGTACCATTTTCGGTTAAGCAACTTAAATTGGCAACAGGAGCAGTGTAAAACGTTTGTGCTTTCCAGGTGTTATTCGTTACAGCCACAATGACATTTGCTGCATCTTTTATAACGGCCACAAAACCACCATCGCCAATCTTGGTTGCATCTTCGGTGCCCACGCCTAAATGCTCTTCCCAATCCACGCATTTTACGGCAATGGTAAATAGTTTTTTCGCTTTAAACCGAATAATGTTTGAATTGAAGTTTGTGTATGGAACCGGGTTTCTGCCAACAGGAATACCGTTGACATACATTTCAAAATAATTATCGGCAAAGACAAAGACCGTGTACACCTCACCCGTAGCATCGACGGTGACGATATCACTGCCCATTAAGGCGGCTACTGCGGCTGTTGCCGTGGCATAGGAATGACCCGATACATAACTGTTGTTCAAATCGGAAGCAGTTGGAAAGGCTGTGTTGGTAAAATTGACCTCTGCCGGTACTGTCCAAATTTTACTGTCTGTTGAGGTTACGGTGCCCAGGCCAGCTACCCGCTGATCCGACGTAAATAGATTGGCCGTGGTAGTGGTCCCAACGCCTTTGCTGACCGAACCCGTCCCCGTATACGCTGTCGTATTCGTAGTTGGCGTAACGGTGGTGCTACCACTGTCTTTCTGGCAACTGCCAAACAAAACGCAACTGGTTAGTAAACAAATAATTAGGAGGTATTTTATGGCTTAGGAGCGAGTATAGTTTACGTTAATAATAGCCGTAGCCAGCGTTGTTTTGCTGATTGCAGCCAGCAGGATATCCATTGTCGGCACTCGCTTATCGGCGTAGTGCCACGTTCGCACCCGTATACGCCCATCGTGGCCGCCGTTATGCGCCTGCAAGTGCATGGGAATTGCCAATAGCCAGACTAGCAGCGCAATGGTCAGGGTAGTCCGCATTCAAATATGATTTGCCTGATTAGACGATGCCCATTGACAGTTCCTACGCCTGTTGCTAATTTTTTGGTACAGACCCACAGATTATAGCTGATGAGTACTCACGAATGGGCTGTAAAATCAGGCAATTGTAGGGTGCGTTACAAGCTAACGTACCCTATTACGGCCTGTTGTGGCGGCTAAACAACTCCGTTAGATCACCAACAAGCCCAGCAAAATCGGCTTGCTGGTCGGGGCGGCACAGGGCTTTTATCTGGGCGAAGTGATTGAAATTAAGCTCAGCAATGGCCCGCTGATGTTGGGCAATCTGCTGACTCAATGCCGATGCCCGCGCCGTATCGGCTTGGGCGGCTTCGAGGAGCTGGTAGTATTGCTGGTACAGCGCCGCCGACTCCTCCGTCAATGCGAATGACGGCCCCTGATGCTGCCTGACCAATTGCCAGTATTGTGCCTGCTGACGCTCATCGAAGTGGAGCCGGTCAATGATTAGTTGTGCGGGGCCTTGCCCGTTGGGTGGGCGGTTGGGACGTGGGCCAACAGATGGTCGTAGCCACAAAAAGCTAATGATGCCCAGATTCAACAACAAGAGGCCGATTACGGCAATCGTTAATAGTCGTATACGGGTCATTTGGCGTAGAGCTGATGGGTCGCTGGATACAGGTTCATGTCTGAAACCACTGTTTGCAAACTCGCCGTATCAGTACGGGTGGTTGCTGGATGCTGCAAGGCTACTGTCCAGTTGAGCACGATTAACACAATCAATGCAGTTGCCGCCAGCCATACCGTTCGCCCGGAAACGGGCAAATCGGCCTGCCGGGAACTCAACCGGTTCCAGATTTTGGCACACAAAAAGGGACTGGGTTCAGCCCGCTGAAGACCGTCAGTACTTGCAAGTATAGCGTTGATCCATGTATCCTGGCTTGGTTCCATAGTCAGTGAGATGACAACCGTGGGCGATTCCTACGGGTGGTTTAAGGTTTTATACTGCATAGCCAGGCGTTTTTTCAGATTTTCGGTGGCCCGCGTCAGCAACGATTCCACCGCACCGACGCTGATAGACATCACCTCCGCTGTTTCGATGTTGTTAAGGCCTTCAACCCGCGCCAGAATGTAAGCCGTTTTTTGCTTATCGGGCAGGTGGTTGACGGCGGCGAACAGGATGGCGGCATTCTCCTGCTGCTCAAGCACGATGCCGGGGTGGCCAAAATCAGCGGGATAATGCAGTATCGCGCCCGTGTTGGTGTCGAAGAGGTTGGTGAGGAACGCAAACCGTTTTTGCCGTTTCTGATGCCGAAGCCAGTCCAGCGATTTCCGGACGGTGATCTGATAGAGCCAGGTGGTCGCGCTGGCCTCTCCCCGAAACGCCCCCGCCGACCGAAACACCTCGATATACACATCCTGCGTGATCTCTTCGGCATCTTCGCGCTGGCGAACATAGCTCAGGGCGGTGTTGAAAACCTGGCTCCTGGTTTGGTCATACAGGGTTCGGAAAGCCGCTTCATCACCCCGTCCGATGGTGCTTAGTAACGGCGAAAGGTCGGCAAGGTCATACATGCGAAGCCGGGCGACAGCCGTTTTTCGGTGCCTGTCATAGTGATACGTTAGCTGAGCAAAGGAAGAACTACGTAGCCATACGCACGTTTTCGCCGTTCTGATGAGGATGCTGTAGTAATTGAGTAGAAAATAACACGTAAGTACCGTTGATAATCACCAACAGCCTAAACAGGTTATGATACCCGTCGGAGGGCTCGTCGGCGGGCAGATAGTCCCGCCGGACGTAGTTGGGTGTGGGTTGGGCACTCGTGCTGAGCCAGAATATTTACCCGTTAAACGCTATCGGCCTCCGCATCTGTAGGTGATCGACTGGACGGGTGGGGCTGGTGATTTCGGGGAAATGACCCAACACGAAGGGCAACAAGAGGCCGAAAAAGAGCGTTTTCATACGTGATAAGGCGCGTTGATTAGTGTCACCACCGGCCAATAAACACTACTTGATCTAACGACTACCTGAATTATGAATACCATAGAAGAGAGAGCTACGGCGCAGGCCACCCTCCAAAAAGCAGTTGAAAAGATTGGCCGCTACCTCGGTGCCGATCGTTGTTTCCTCTACGTCCGCCAGCCCAAAGAGCAGCAGGGCCGCACCGCCTTCCAGTGGCGCCGCAACGAAACAATCCCCGACGTGATCCAGCCCAACTGGCAACCCGATACCACCAACCTGCCCAAAGAAGACCCCCTGATTCGGGCGGCGTTGGCCATGCAGCCGTCGGTGTATGTGGCCGATGTTGATACGGCCAGCCCTGACGTGCTGAACCGCGATTTCGAGCGCCGCACGTTTGGTCATTCGGCCCTCGTTCACGCCCACATCCAGGCCGACGGTGAGCTTTGGGGCATTCTCCAGCCCTGCGTATTCGGTCGCCCCCGGCAGTGGTCGCCCAGCGAACGGGCCTACGTTGAGAAGCAATTACCCGGCCTTTTGGGGCCAATCCGGGCCTTTGTGGGGGAGTGAACAGGGAGTCCAACGTTTATTCAACGTTGGACTTTAGACCTTGAACTCAGCTATAGCGGTCGTTGCGCCAGGGGTAGGCAGTGTCAGAGTAGCCGCGATCTTCCCAGAATCCCAGCCGGTTGCCCGCCATAAACTCAATCCGCTTGATCCATTTCGAGCCTTTCCAGGCGTATAGCTGCGGCGTAATCATCCGCAATGGCCCACCATGTTCACGGGTAAGCGGCTCGCCGTCAGCGGTATGCACCAATAGTACATCGGGTTTTAGGGCCTCTTCCAAAGCGATATTCGTGGCGTAACCGTCGTAACCATAGCACATGACGTGCGTAGTCGTGCCTTTGGGGTCGACGAGGGCGGCGAGGTCCATGAACCGAACACCCACCCACGGCACATCGAGGCGCGACCAGGTGGTGACGCAATGGAAATCGCTGGTGTCCTCTACCTGCGGCAGGGCCATCAGGTCTTCCCATTTCAGGCGCAGCGGGTGGTTTACTTCGCCGTCGATATTGAGTTGCCATTTATCGAGCGGAATGGCGGGTTTATACCCCAAATCCAGCACTGGCCATTTGGTGGTAACGGTCTGTCCAATAGGCACCTGCGGCATACCATGGCGATTGATCGGACCTTTTCCACGTGGCTTTTCGTCTGAAAGGGACGGGCTGATGGCCATTTTTTCGTCGAAGCGGCGCTTTAGTTTCATCCGCGCTTCCACAACCCGGTCGAGTTTGTCGTTGGCTTCCATAAGGTTGTATTTTACTCACTAACCACAGGGCCACGCTGCTTGTTCAATCGGGCGCAAGGGGTGGCCCCACGAACCGCATTCCATGCGTTTCGGCCAAACACAGCTATGTGAAGTCATTGTTACCGGCCAAAGTAGCAAGCGTTCTGGTTGTACATTTGGTCTTTAGCACCAACACATCGTATGAGCGACCACAAACCGCTGATTTTAGTAACCAACGACGACGGCATCACCGCCCGCGGCATCGCCTTTTTAGTGGAATGCATGCAGGAAATTGGCCATGTGGTGGTGGTAGCCCCCAACAGTCCACAGTCGGGCATGGGCCATGCCATCACCATTTCAACGCCCCTACGGCTCTACCCGACCACTATTTTCCCCGAACTGCCCGCCTACGAATGCTCCGGCACCCCCGCCGACTGCGTGAAGCTGGGCAAGCACCACGTCCTGAAAGACCGCGCCCCCGATTTGGTGGTCAGCGGCGTCAACCACGGCAGCAATACGGCCATCAGCGTACTTTATTCGGGCACCATGTCGGCGGCCATCGAGGCGGCTATCGAGG
This sequence comes from Cytophagales bacterium, assembly GCA_038230755.1. Classification (GTDB taxonomy): domain Bacteria; phylum Bacteroidota; class Bacteroidia; order Cytophagales; family Spirosomataceae; genus Fibrella. Next base: position 5,122 of record JBBRMP010000254.1, read on the forward strand.
GTATTCCGGCCATTGGTTTCTCGCTGAACGATTTCAGCCGTGAACCCGACTTTTCGCATATCCGCGCCCATGTTCTGAGCATTGCAAGCAATGTATTGGAGCGGGGAATGCCCACGGGCGTAGCCCTGAACGTGAACTTTCCCGCCCGCGCCGCCAAACCGCTGAACGGCATCAAAATCTGCCGGCAGGCCAACGCCAAATGGCAGGAAATTTTCGACGAACGCCGCGACCCGCACGGCCGCAAATACTTTTGGCTCGACGGCGAGTTTGTGAATAACGACACCGGCACCGACACCGACGAATACGCCCTTGCCCACAATTATACCTCCATTGTTCCCTGCCAGTTTGACCTCACCGCGTATAGGGTGATGGAGGAAATGACGGGGTGGAATCTTTAATGAACATGGCTATCCTAGGCTCACTACTAAAACGGGGTATCCGGCTGACCAATGCGGTACAGCGGCGGAAGAAACTGAATCCGTTCCGGTCGCAGAAAAAGACGCTCTTGAAGCTGATCGAAAAGGCCCGCTACACGCAGTTTGGGCAGCAATATGGTTTCGATGAGGTGCTACGCGAAGGTCATTTTGGCGGCGAACGTGGCTTTTACGAAGCCTACAAACGCCATGTTCCAGTCTACGATTACAACGCCATTTTTGCGCAGTGGTGGCACCGGGCGCTGGAAGGTGAAAAGAACGTGACCTGGCCGGGACGGGTGACCTATTTCGCGCTCAGTTCGGGCACGTCCGAGGCCGCCTCGAAGTATATTCCGGTGACGAAGGCCATGAGCAAGGCCATTCAGAAAACGAGTATCGCGCAGATTATCACGCTCGGAAAATACCGGCACCTGCCCGCGTCGCTCTACGAAAAAGGGTATCTCATGCTGGGTGGCAGCACGCAGCTCAACGCCCGCGAAGGCCATTTCGAGGGTGATCTGAGCGGGATTACGGCTAGCCAGATTCCGTTCTGGTTTCAGCGATTCTACAAGCCCGGACCCGAAATAGCCTCGGAGCGCGATTGGGGCACCAAGCTCGACGAGATCACGCAACAGGCCGCCGACTGGGACATTGGCTATGTAGTGGGCGTGCCGGCCTGGATTCAGCTCTTGATGGAAAAAATCATTGCCCACTATAAGGTCAAAACCATCCACGACATCTGGCCCAATCTGGCCGTTTTCTGCCACGGCGGCGTCTCGTTCGAGCCGTATAAACACGGGTTTGAGAAGTTGCTGGGCCACCCGATTACGTATATCGAAACCTACCTGGCCTCGGAGGGATTCATCGCCTACCAGACCCATCCCGAAGCCGAGGGTATGCAACTGGTGCTCAACAACGGCATCTTCCACGAGTTCATCCCCTTCACCGAAGCCAATTTTTCTGCCGACGGTGTGATGGTTTCCCAGCCCGAAACGCTGATGATTGATGAAGTGGAAGAGGGCAAAGAGTATGCCTTATTGCTCTCGACCTGCTCCGGCGCGTGGCGGTATTTGATAGGCGATACAATCAAGTTTGTCTCCAAGAAAAGGGCTGAAATCGTCATCACGGGCCGGACAAAACATTTTTTAAGCCTCTGCGGCGAACACCTGTCTGTCGATAATATGAACAAGGCCGTGGAGTTGTCGGCGCGGGAAATGAATATCGACATCCGCGAGTTTACCGTGGCGGGTGTCAACCACGACCCGCTTTTCGCCCACCACTGGTACATCGGCACCGACGATGAACACGTTGATGCCGACAGCCTCCGCGACCGCATCGACGTGCACCTGAAAGCACTCAATGACGACTACGCCACCGAACGCGCCCACGCCCTCTCAGCCGTGTTTCTGACGGTGCTACCCGCCCAGCGTTTCTACGACTGGATGGCCGCCAGAGGCAAAATGGGCGGCCAGAATAAGTTTCCCCGCGTCCTGAAAAAAGACCAGATCAGGGAGTGGCAGGCGTTTGTGGGGGAGGCGTAGGACGGTTTTTTTTAGCACAAAATCAATGTGCCTCAGACATGGCTTTGGAAGCCAACGCGATTTCTTCGGCAGATTTCTTCTTCGTGCGCAGGAACCACACAAGGGGAAGAATGATCAGGAAAAACAGGCCCACCAGCCGGAACGTGTCCAGGTATGAAAGCAGGTACGCCTGCTTATCCACCGTCAGATCGAGGATTTTATAAGCGCGGTCAGTGGCCCCGCCCAACTGGTTGAGCCGCTCAGTCAGAAGCGGATTTTCGGGGGTAAGGTTGCTGACCAGGTCGTAGCGGTGCTGCGCATAATCGCGGGTGACAAACGTGTTGGCCAGAGCAATACCAAACGCCCCACCCAACTGCCGGATCATGTTGTTGAGCGCAATAGCCGACGGGAAATCTTTGGGTGGCAGGCCCGCAACCGCCTGATTGATAAGCGGTAACTGCAACATCGTGACCCCGAAAACGCGCATCATCTGCGGCCAGAAAAAGTCCCACTGATTGGCCTGTCCATTGAGGGTTCCGCTGTAGAAGCCGAACACCACGAACGTACACATCCCGATGATGATGAACGGCAGCGGCGAGGCTCCCACCGATAGTCGTTTGCCAATGAGCGGGAACAACGGGATACCCACCAGCGTGGGCCAGAGCAGCGAAAGGCCCGTCATGGTGGGGGTAAACCCGTTGATACGCTGCACCAGCAC
>JBBRMP010000255.1:0-7766 GCA_038230755.1 Cytophagales bacterium
AAGGAGGCACTGGTATTGCTGGTATGGAATCGGGCCTTTGTAGAACACGTCACCCACGGGCTGCAACCCCCGACGGGCATAGAACGAGGCGGCACTCAGTCGGGCATCGCAACATAACAGATTGGTGTTCAATTGCTTTGCTTTGTCAATAACGTGCTTAAGTAGCATCGAACCAATACCCTGTCCCTGAAAATCGGGGTGGGTGGCAAACTTGCGGAATTGCGCCCGCGCCCCATCCACAAACAGCGAGATAACCGCCACCAACTGCCCGTCTACAAACGCCCCGACATGATACCCGTCAGCATCATTGGGCAACCGAACGGCGTCAAGGGGCTTGTCGGGCCAAAGTACCGCATGGCGTAGGGCCAAGGTCTCATCGGCAGTGATGGGGGCTATTACCGGTTGCATTTTACCAAAGTACAGATTATTAGGGGTAGCGTATGTGATGGGATGGGGTAAGGTTGTTTGTGCGTGGGGGCCTACCTCACCCCCAGCCCCTCTCCCGCTGAGAGGGGAGACGAGTTTAGAGAATATGAAATTTAGGGAAAACCAAATGCAATACCAGGTTCCGACAAGTCTCCCCTCTCAGCAGGAGAGGGGCCGGGGGTGAGGTATCACTCTGCCAACTGCTACTGCCTAGGGCTACTACTTCCTGTCAACTCGGCCCGTTAGGTATGATGAAACTGCCAATCTGTCACAATTTTGAGCAAAAAACAGGGCTGGCATTTTGCTTGATAGACACTGTTCAGGTAATCGAATCAAACTTAAATCAGCATACAACTTAACCAATTATGGGAAAGATTATTGGCATTGACCTGGGTACCACCAACTCCTGCGTGGCCGTTATGGAAGGTAACGAGCCTGTGGTAATCCCCAACAGCGAAGGTCGACGGACAACGCCGTCTGTGGTCGCGTTTATGGACAACGGCAACGGTGAGCGCAAAGTGGGTGACCCGGCCAAACGTCAGGCAATCACCAACCCCCAGAACACGATCTCGTCGATTAAACGGTTCATGGGCAAACGCTTTAACGAAGTACAGAATGAAATCGGTCACATGGCGTATAAAGTGGAGAAGGGTCCCAACGACACCCCCCGCGTACGCATCGGCGACCGTCAGTATACGCCCCAGGAGCTTTCGGCGCTGATTCTGCAAAAGATGAAGCAAACCGCCGAAGACTACCTCGGCCAAACCGTGACCGAAGCCGTGATCACGGTGCCGGCTTACTTTAACGATGCCGAGCGGCAGGCCACCAAGGAAGCGGGTCAGATTGCTGGTCTCGACGTGAAGCGGATCATCAACGAACCCACCGCAGCGGCACTTGCCTACGGTCTCGACAAGGTCCACAAAGACATGAAAATCGCCGTGTTTGACCTCGGCGGTGGTACGTTCGATATCTCGATTCTGGAACTGGGCGAAGGCGTGTTTGAAGTGAAATCGACCGACGGTGATACCCACCTCGGCGGTGACGACTTCGACCAGGTGATCATCGCCTGGCTGGCGCAGGAGTTCATCAACGACGAACGGATTGATCTGCGTAAAGACCCGATGGCCCTCCAACGCCTGAAGGAAGCCGCCGAAAAGGCCAAAATAGAGCTGTCAAGCTCGGCCTCGACGGAGATCAACCTGCCCTACATTATGCCGGTCGATGGTATTCCCAAGCACCTTGTCCGCACCCTGACCCGCGCCAAGTTCGAGCAACTCGCCGATACGCTGATTCAGCGGAGCCTGGAGCCTTGCCGCCGTGCCCTGAAAAACTCAGGCCTGAGCGCAGCCCAGATCGACGAAGTGATTCTGGTGGGTGGCTCAACGCGGATTCCGAAAGTGCAGGAAGAGGTCGAAAAGCTGTTTGGCAAAAAGCCCTCGAAAGCCGTTAACCCCGACGAAGCCGTGGCCATTGGTGCCGCCATTCAGGGTGGTGTATTGACGGGTGAGGTGAAAGACGTACTCCTCCTCGACGTGATTCCCCTGTCATTGGGTATCGAAACGATGGGCGGCGTATTCACCAAAATGGTGGAGTCGAACACGACCATTCCGAGCAAAAAGACCGAGACGTATTCAACGGCATCGGACAACCAGCCGAGCGTAGAAATCAACGTCTTGCAGGGTGAGCGGCCCATGGCAGCGCAGAACCGCCAATTGGGCCGGTTTATCCTCGCCGACATTCCGCCCTCACCGCGTGGTGTACCCCAGATTGAAGTGACCTTCGACGTAGATGCCAACGGCATTCTGAACGTGACGGCCCGCGACAAAGGCACCGGCAAAGAGCAGAAAATCCGGATCGAAGCCAGCAGTGGCCTCACCGACGCCGAGATTACCCGGATGCGTGAAGAAGCCAAAGCCAACGAGGCATCGGACAAAGTGGAGAAGGAAAAAGTAGAGAAAGTCAACCAGGCCGACTCGATGATTTTCCAGACCGAGAAGCAGTTGAAAGATTACGGCGACAAGCTCTCTGCTGGCAATAAAACGGCCATCGAAGACGCCCTTGCCAACTTGCGTACCGCCCACGGCAACCGCGACGCCGCCACCATCGACACGGCCCTCGAAGCCCTGACCGCTGCCTGGAACGCCGCCTCACAAGAAATCTACGCCGCCACCCAGGGCGACGGAGCCAACCCAATGGACGGCTTTGGTGGTCAACCCGGTAATGGTAATGGCCAACCCAACGGTAACGCCAACCAACCCACCGACGGTGACGTATCAGACGTACCGTACGAAGAGGTGAAGTAAATTCCCAACGTGCAGCCCCGCCAAGTTTCCTTGGCGGGGCTTTTTTATTAAATATGTTATTCTTTATGACAAACTGTTGGAGTTGCGGAGTCGAGTTGATTTTTAAACAAAATACTTCGTTAGAGCATATAATTCCAGACGCTCTTGGAGGTATGTTGACATCGTATGATTTATTGTGCAAATGGTGTAATAGCAGATTTGGTAATGGAGTTGATGCTGGGCTTATAAAGCAGTTAGAATTCTATGTTCAATTTATAAATCCTAGGCGTGATAATCCTCGCGATAGTAAAATTTTAGGCTATGATGAAGAAGGAAACAAACGATATGCAAGGTCAGGATTTCAAGATTATTTCCCATTATTAATTAGAAGAAACGAAAGTGAGATATTTATATATGCAAAAGATAAAGAGGAAAATGATAGACTTCTAAAAATAAAAATGAATGAGCTTGATAAAAAGGGAATAAAGTATAAGACTGGTCAAGGTAAAATGGATCAGACCCGGTTTATGGTATACCCGTCTCCGAACAAGTATCATAATTTTTTAAGAGTACCTACCTTGAAAGGATTGGCCAAAATTGCTGTAAATTATCACATTCATACAGGTGGGCACATCAATCAATTGGCACAACTAGTGAGTGCATTAAAAGACGGAAACGATGTATTTCCTCAAACGATTGGCAGATTGTATAATCCCATTGTTCCATTATTTTTACCAGATGACACGGAAATATCCCATACTATTTATTTGAAAGGTGATCCGAATAAAGGTGTATTCTTTGCATACGTAGAACTCTTGAATTTTTATAGTGCTTTGTTTATTATTGATATGAATTACTCAGAAGAATACTTTGAGAAAATATATTGTTTTGATCTAGTTAATGAAAGAGTAGTTAAAAGAGACATAGCTTATTCAAGACCACGAACCTTTTTCATTGATTTTCCTCACATAACTTTGGGGGCTGGGAAAGGTTTTTCAAGTGAAAGATTAGATCGTTTTTTAAGAGTCATTAATTTAGAAGAGAATCGTGAGGTGTTTATGAATCGGTATAATAAGTAGAATATATTGCCACAGAATTTGAAATATGAATAATCAGATTTAGGTTTTAGAAGGAGATTTATCCCACTGCCTTATCGGAGCAACGTAGTTGCAGGCGTCGGTAGGGAATGGGCGGATGAATTGAGCGCAAAGCCCCGTCAGGGAAGGAATAGCGTAGCGTCGGTTTGGGCCGTGATTTAATCGGCGGTTTGTTACGTCCCTAACGGGACTAACTATGATGGGGGTGACTATTTTTTCTACCGACGCCTTCGGCTATTACGCCCCGATGGGACGTGTCGCCTCAAACACCCGAACCCTGCCCGACGTTACTGATTGATGACGTGTTTCCGACGAAACCGCGAAACCAGCAACGACGATGAAAGCAGCAATCATTAACCAATACGGCCCCGCCAGCGAACTGCACGTGGTCGAAATGCCCAAACCCACACCCGACACCCATGAGGTGCTCATTCGGGTACATGCCACCTGTGTCAATCCGTTCGAGACCAAGCAACGATCGGGTGCTATGAAACTGATGATGTCGGGCGATTTTCCGAAGATTCTAGGGGCTGACGTGGCGGGGGTAATCGAGTCGGTGGGCCTGCTGGTGAGCGATTTCCAAGTTGGCGACCGGGTGGTGGCATCGCTGGGGATGAGCGGCGGTGGCTATGCCGAGTACGCCGTGACGAAGGACACGAACCTGGTGAAGCTGCCCGATTCGATCACCTTCGAGCAGGCAGCGGCCATGCCCGTTGCTGCCGGAACGGCTCTGCAAGCCATGCGCGACAAGGGCCACCTGCGGCCAATGGACCGGGTGCTTATCAACGGAGCCGGTGGGGGCGTGGGTAGCTATGCCGTGCAACTGGCCAGGATTCTGGGGGCTGTCGCCACGGCAGTATGTGGTCCCGACGGCGTAGCTATGGCTAAGGAACTAGGTGCCCACCGGGTGATCAATTACCAGGAAACCGACTTCACAAAGCTCGATGAAAAATATGATCTGATGTTCGACGCGGTGGGTAAAAGCTCGATCGACGAATGCCGGAACATCCTGGCCGAAACGGGTACCTACGTGACCACCCATCCATCACCAAAAAGTATTCTGGAGACGGTGACGACGCTTTTTGCCAAACAAAAATCGGAGGTGATCCTATTTGGTTTTACCCAGACCGATATGACCTGGATGCTGAAATTTGCTGCCGAAGGACGACTCAAATCGGTGATTCAGCACACGTATAAACTGGAGGAACTGGCGCAGGCCCACGCCGAAAGCGAAGCCGGACATGTGCAGGGGAAACTGGTGGTGGTGATTTGAGTCTTCTGTTAACAGAAGACTCAAAGGCTATGCGTTGTTGCTGCCGCCGCCGCCGAAGAATTTGGAAACGAGCCAGATGACTACGGCGATGACAACAATGACACCGATGATGCCCGTCCAGGCACCGGCTTTGAAAATGTCGCCGACGGCGGCGCAGCTACTCATCGAGAGCAGCAGGACAAACAGAAGGGAGAGAATGGCGTAGCGTTGTGCTGGCGTTTTCATGGCGTTGAGTGATTTTTAGATGACAATCACCCATGAAACACAACATCCGGCCTGTTGTTGCCTATTTTGAGCTAACGAACTCATTTTTAACCACAACTCAATGCTGATCGACCAATGATGAGGTCGATGTAGCTGTTCGTTGGGGGGTGTAAACGGGATCAGCAGGCGACGATTTTGACTTGCTCAGCCGGTATGACAACCACCCAACTCCGCCAAGGGTGGCAATAATGGCTAACACGCCAAATAACACGTCAATAACCGGAGCCTCGCGGAAGAGCGTAAGGCCGGCAACGAAGAGGAGCAGGGCCAAAAAAGAGGCCAGATAGAGCAAGTGGCGGGTGAGCGTCTTCATGGGTCAGGTTAAACTTCAGTTCGGCAATGATCAGTTAAAGAACGCAAGATCGGCCTGAAACATAACCGCCACGGGTGCCCTGCAATCAACTTTAATAGCATTTAAACCCTGCCCACAGGCTGGGTTGGGCTGTTTCCCACTTTCTGGAAATGGGTCGATGCGTTAACCGACGGGGTATCTGCGCGGCATAGGCGTATCTTTGTGGCTCACCAACGTCTTCGCCACTTGCTCGCTCGCCAACCCACTGTCGGCTCCTCTCGTCCTACGCTTTATACGCTGCCATTCTGGCTGTTGTGTAGCAGTAACTTTCTGTTTACGGCCAGTTTTTCGATGATGATTCCCGAACTGCCCGGCTATTTGACGCACATTGGCGGGCAGGAATACCTGGGCTGGGTCATTGCTCTCTTCACACTCACGGCGGGCCTGTCGAGGCCATTTTCGGGGAAAATTACCGATACCGTGGGGCGGGTGCCGGTCATGGCGTTTGGCTCTATCGTCTGCTTTATCTGCGGGCTGCTCTATCCGTTTCTGATCACCGTGGCGGGCTTTTTAACCCTCCGTCTCATCCACGGCTTTTCTACCGGCACCAAACCCACCGGTACCTCTGCCTACGTGGCCGACGTGGTTCCGCCCCACCGGCGTGGCGAGGCCATGGGTGCATTGGGCCTGTTTACCGCCACGGGCATGTCGCTGGGGCCGGTCATTGGCTCGTTTCTGGTCAATCACTTCACCATGAACACCATGTTCTACGCCTCGTCGGTGTTTGCCCTGCTGTCGATTGGTATTCTGATGCGCCTGCCCGAAACGCTTGAAAGCCCACAGCCCTTTCGGTTCAGTTTGTTACGCCTCCGGAAAGATGAATGGTTCGATTGGGGTGTGCGGTGGCCCTTTCTGGTGCAATTATTGGCCTCGTTTGCGTCGGGTGCAGTCATCACGCTGGCCCCGGCCCTGAGCGAGTCGGTGGGGGTGACCAACAAGGGTTGGTTCTTTGCGGTCTATACGCTGGCCTCGTTGCTGGTGCGGCTCACGCTCTCGAAATCGTCGGATCGGTACGGGCGGGTGCCGGTGTTGATTGGGGCCAACGTGATGCTGGTGTTATCGCTGGTGCTGCTGTCCATGACCAATTCCATTGCGCTGTTCTACGGATCAGCTATCCTCTACGGCCTGGCCTGGGGCATGAATTCGCCCACGATACAAGCCTGGACGGTTGACCTAAGCGACGACGAAACACGGGGCCGGGCCGTGGCCACTACCTATATTGCGCTCGAAGCAGGCATCGGTATCGGGGCGCTGGCGGCGGGCTGGCTCTACACCCACACGCCCGACAAGGCCCTGCAAACCGCTTTTGGGCTATCAGCCGCCCTGGCAGCGGTGGGGGTTGTTTTTTTGTTTTGGGTAAACCGTAAGAAGATGTCTCTTCCGCTATGATCCGCATATTTCAACAGGACGAAACATCGGTGCGTAAAATCCGCGATATCGACTCGTTTCAGGATACCGAACGTACCCTTTGGGTTGATCTCCAAAACCCCACGCCCGACGAGATTCGGAGCGTGGAAGACAAGTTCGACATCAGTTTTCAGACGCAGCAGGAGCAGGCCGAGATCGAAAGCAGTTCACGCTTTATCGAAGAAGACGAAATTCTGGTGGCCAACTCCAATTTCATGGTGCCCGACCGCGAGCAGCAATACCGCACCGTGCCGGTCAATTTTCTGCTGAAAGACGACGTGCTCTTCACCTACCGCAACGCCGATTTGCGCTCTTTTGCCGACATGGTGAAAAAGATTAAATCGAAACGAGCGGCCTTCAGCGACGGGGCGCAAATCCTGATTTCCATCTTCGAATCACGCATCGACTACGATGCCGATATTCTCGAAGGCCTATCGTCGGCGGTGAAGGCGATTAATAAGCAGATGGATCTGGACGCCAAACTGGAACGGAAGATGCTCCTGCAAATAAATGATTACCAAGAACTTAAGTAGTTGTTGATAAAGAATAGACACTTTCGTAACTTGCCGGCATGAGATATGTTAATCCGTTGCCAGAGAATGAAAAAATAACGCTTTTGGAGTGTCGAAAAAACCACAAAAAGGGTCATGTTCGGGATCGTAGTC
>JBBRMP010000256.1:0-7732 GCA_038230755.1 Cytophagales bacterium
AGCAGCGGGTCATCCTCAACCAGTTTGAAATTAGTACGCCCATTGAAGAGGCGTTCGTAGCCGTTGTGTCCCAGCAGCCGCGTCAGCACCGACTCGATATTGAGTTTGATGAAATTGGTAAGCCGCTCGTTGATCATGCTCAACACAAAAAGCGTGATAACGACGGTTTGCCAGAGGTCATCAAGGGGTGGCCCTGATGAGGTTTGTAGCAGAATGTGGGACAGCATAGAACAGGTAGCAAGCAGGTCAGGGACAAACGTACTTGCTTCTATTGCCTCATTGTAGAAGCATTTTCTCCTTTTTCAGATGGGATAATTACTCGAATAAATACGGGGAATTTCCCGTATGAAGTGCGTCACGCACCTACCAACTTGCACCCGACAAATCAATTGCTCTACCTAATCATACCTACAGCTATGGCCAAAATGCGTACCCCTCCCCAACCTAGTGCGGCCCCCGTTATGGCCCAGAACGCCGTGAACGAAATCCAGGCCGACATAACACAACCCCGTTCTGCCAAAGCCAACTTTACAGACGAGTGTCCCCCCGATTTCGTAACTCACCCTAAACCCATCGGTCAGTACAACGATGTCGACAATAGCGTACTCCGGCAGGCCTGTGACAACTTCAAAGCGATGGTTGCCGACCCTGCTGCCCTCCAGGCCGAAGCACACAAACTGATTCGGGCTACCTATTTTCCCGTCGAGGAGTTGAAAGCTGCGTTAGAGGCCACCGAGGGTGCCTACGTTCGGGTATATTATGGCGTACATCAAGAAACTAACGATACCAGCCATTTTATGTTTATGGCTCCTGCTGATACTAATGGAAATGCCATCGATGGTAAAGACGTTATCTTTCCACAGTGTATTGGCCCAAATCCGCCTTGCACGAAGGGCACTACGGCTATCAAAGACTTATTTATGGGCGACTAATGGCTCTGCTTAATTAATTCGGTCGAAGGATCGTTTTCCCGACCCTATTCGTCTATATTATGTGGGAGACGATCCTTTTTTTTTCGCTTGCTACCGTTTGCTTACTGATCTATCTCTGGCAGTGGACTTCGTTGACAATATCAATGAAATGGATTGGTATTGCCCACGCTATCAATACGTTAACATTAGCCGTAGGTACGATCATGACATCGAATGATGTCGAAAACAATTTATATATCTTTCATTTTTCACTCCTACCTCTACACACCGCCTACGCACTTGCTTTTTATTTTGCCATTGATCATCTACTAACCCGAAAGCTGATTTTATCATCCATCGGTTTATTTATCACTATTTCCCTTACTTTTTCGGCTACCGTTCAACCCCTGCATGAATTTAATTCCTACAGCCGTGTTGTGTCGAATTTGCTATTGGCAGGCATGTCATTGCGCTATTTATATAAACTATTTGTAGAGGTAAAAATGGCTCGTATCGAGCAAAGTTCCTTTTTTTGGGTGAGTGTTGGACTGCTTTTTACGTCGGTCGGTAGTTTTTTTGCTTATGGATTGATGAGTTATCTGATCGATCTTTCTCTTTACCATGCAAAGCAAATATATGCGCTGATCGATGCCATGAATTTCCTGCTGATTGGTGTGCTGGTCGTGGCCGTTTATGCTGAAACGTTGTTTGCGCTAAAGCGACATAACCGATGAGGCAATGAACGAGGAGCTCTCCGAGGTGGTCCTGATTATTGGCACCGGCACCGTGTTGGTGTTTGGCCTGGCAGCGTTTGCCATTACCCTGATTGTGGTGTATCGGCGGCGTTATATTGCTCATCAAACAGAGTTGTCAACTCTCCACGAAGCCCACCAGCGCGAAATACTGACGGCGCAGCTCGAAACGCAGAACCAGACGTTGCAACACGTGGCTGAGGAATTGCATGACCATGTGGGGCAAATGCTGGCCGTAGTTGTGTTATATCTGAATGTGTTGCACGAAGATACCAGCGGAACACCCTACCACGAGAAAGTAGCAAAACTGCTGACCCACACCGCCAGCCTAGTCGATGATGTGCGTGGTTTGTCTAAATCGCTGAGTACCGATACCATTGCCCGGTTTGGTCTGGTGGCTTGTCTGGGGCTGGAAATAGAACGCATCAATCGGGCTGACCGGGCCGAGCAGGCCACATTGCAGGTGCTGGGTGAGGCATACACGCTGGGCGAACAAACCGAAATTATTGTGTTGCGAATGGTACAGGAAGCCCTTAATAATGCCCTCAAACACGCCTACGATGCACCTATAACCCTTACCCTCGATTTCCAGCCCGATGCACTGACACTAACAATTGCCGACGAGGGCCCCGGTTTTTCGATGAGCGAAGTTGAGGAGAGGTCTTTAGTAAGGTCGGGTCAGGGGTTGCATAACCTGCGGCGGCGGGCTTTGCTACTGGGTGGCACCTGCACCTGGCAAACAGTACCCCAACAAGGCACCCATGTCATTTTAAGGATTCCCCGCCCCGATACGTATACAGATAATAGTTCAATGCTAACAACCTGACTACCAACTAATATATACCGCTTTCGGGGTATTGACGAACACAAATGCCAGTGGTAGCTTGAGCCTATAAATCCATACCTAATCGTTGGAATATGCAAACGACCATTGCCATTGTTGACGACCACCGGCTGCTGGCGCAGGCACTAGCTGACCTTATTAACCGCTCTGAGGAATATACTGTCTTGTTCTGCGCTGAAAACGGGCAGGATCTGCTTCGTAGACTGATGCAGCAGTCGTTGCCAGACATTGTGCTGCTGGACGTGAACATGCCCATCATGAGCGGGATAGAAACAGCCACAGCCCTGCGCGATCAATATCCTCTGGTTCGGGTGTTGGCGTTGTCAATGCTCGACGATGAGGAATCGGTGGTGCAGATGATGCAGCATGGCGCACGGGGCTATTTGTTGAAGGGTTGCCAGCCCAGTGAACTCCTACAGGCACTAGATGATGTACGGACAAAAGGACTTTATACCAGCAATTTCCTGACAGGCCGTTTATTGTCGCAGTTGAATCGTCCGGCTCCAGTGCCGCCCAAGATGACTCACCGGCTCAACGACCGAGAATCGACATTTATTCGCTGGGCGTGTAGCGAGTTAACCTACGTTGAGATTGCTGACAAAATGTGCGTGAGCGCCCGCACTGTCGATGGCTACCGCGAAGCTGTTTTCGAGAAGCTACATGTTAAAACCCGCGTGGGCCTAGTGATGGAAGCCATTCGGCTGGGGCTGAAGTAAATGCTGAAAGTTGAGGAGTGAATTGTGGGTGGTGTCTACTTCAGCGTAAATCGACGCGAAAGCGCCCCTCACAACTCGCAATTCACCCCTCACCTTTCACTAAGTCGCTCATTATTTTGGCCGAAAGCAGGCAGAGGGGGATGCCACCGCCGGGGTGGACGCTGCCACCAACGAAGTAGAGGTTGCTGAATTCGTGGGAGAAATTGGCGTGGCGCATGAACGCCGCAAAGCGGTTGTTGCTGCTGTTGCCATACAATGCTCCCTGTGAACTCGACGTGCGGAACTCAATGCTGCGCGGGTCTAACACACTCTCCGTTTCAATGAGTGGGCCTACGTCTACACCCAACACGTGGCTGAGTTTACGGATCACGTTTTGCCTGGCCTGTGCAATGATCACGTCCCAATCCTGACCGGTGTTGTTGGGGGCGTTGAGCAGGATAAACCAGTTTTCGCAGCCCGGAGGGGCATCGTCGGGTTTGTGTTTACTGGTAATGTTGAGATAAATCGTGGGATCGTTAGAAAGGCTCGGTGGGCCCGTTTTGCCGAAAAGCTGGTCGAACTCGGCGTGGTAGTCGTTGCTGAAGAAGATGTTGTGGAGATCCAGTTCCGGGAACTGGCGGTTGATACCCCAATAGAAAATCAGGCCCGAACTGGACTTGGGCTGGCGTAGAATTCGCTCCGGTTGGCGGGCGTTGGGCAGTAGTTTTCGAAACGTATTGACCACGTCCATGTTTGACACGACCATGTCGAACGGTATCAGGTTGCCCGCTACTCGCAGACCGGCCACTTGCTTCCCGGCTGTGTAAACGGCGTCTACTCGTGTACTAAAATGAAACTGTACGCCCAGATCTTCGGCCAGTTTCACAAGGCTGTTGGTGATGCTGACCATGCCCTGTTTCGGAAAAAACGCGCCGATGTTGTATTCCAGGTGCGGAATGATGTTGAGCGTGGCGGGGGTCTGGTAGGGGTCCGAGCCGTTGTAAGTAGCGTAGCGGTTAAACAACTGCACTAGTTTTGGGTGCTGAAATCGCCGTTCGTTGGCGCCGTTCATGGTGCCAAAAACGCCCAGTTTAGGCAGGTTCAAATAGCCGCGTAGGGCATCGGGCCCCAGCCAGGTGCTCAATTTATGCAGCGATTTGTGCAGGAAAAGCTTTTCCGTTACATCATATTTCAGCGCACTGTCGGCCAGGTGATCGAGCAAGTGCTGACCAGGCTCACCAAGTACGGTTTCTACCTCTTGGGCAAAGCGGTGGTGGTCGGCCCAGGCGGTGAAGCGGGTGCCATCATCCCAGAAATAGCGGCATGTTTCGTCGAGGCGAGTGTATTCGAAGTAATCGGCGGGGTTGCGGTTGGCCAGCCGGAAGAGGTCATCGACCAGGTGGGGCATGGTAAACAGCGATGGTCCCGCATCGAAGCGGTACGTTCCACCGTCGGGCGCAATGTTGTCAAACGTAGATAGTTTACCGCCTGGATAGCTGTTGGCTTCAAATACATCAACCGAGTAGCCTCTTACTGCCAGCCGAACGGCCGAAGCAATACCCGCAATGCCAGCGCCAATGATGGCTGCCTTCATAGATATGAAAGATGAAGTATGGAATATGAAATGTTCTTGCCTGTCAATAACCCTCGACGTAGTACGATCATTTCATATTCCATACTTCATCTTTCATATTTCTGTTCATTGCCTCGCGTAGTAGTTCAGCGTTACGTTGGGGGCGCTGGCCTTTTCGCTGAGGGTAAAATAGCCTTTGTTGTCGCGGTCGAAACAAACAGCCTCGCCCTGGGGCTCAATGCGGTAGGGGAGGTCGCGGGCGGTGGTGCGCTGCATAGCGTCGGCTACAGATTGCCCAGTGGTACGCGCCCAGTGGTATACTCCTGCGTAGGTGCGAAGCAGAATTTCACTGCCATCTGAAGAAAACCCGCCACCTGTCACGTAGGTATAGGGCAGTTCGCCTAGTGTTTCGGCGGTTATGACCTCTGTGGTGCTTTGGGGGTAGGGAAGGCGGTAGAGGTGCACCTTCGCCTCGCGCTTGGATACGATATATAAATCCTTCGTCTGCGGGTCCAGCATCAGTGTTTCAGCATCGCGCGCGCCATCGGGGTATTTGAACTGGATGCGTTCTACGGGGCCGGGTACATCGGTGAGGTTGCGGGGCTCGGGCAACCGATACACGGTGTAGAGACCATATTGCGCGTTGTTGTCTCCTATTTCGGCAATGTAGAGGTAGTTGGTATTGGCCTGCGGACCCGGCCCAATGGTCATGTCTTCCCAATCACGGTTGGTGGTTTTGGGAATAGCCAGTTTACCGCGCAGTTTGCCATCGTAGCCCAGCAGGGCCAGTTCAGCTGGGTTACCGCCATCCTGTTCTACCCATAACGCCCCGGGCATGGTGCGGCTGTCGGCAATGCCCGATGCTTCGTCGATTTGACCGGGTTCTACCCTGGTCATGGTCGGCTCGGTATTGAACTGGACCGATGGCGTGGTAGGTTGACAGGCGGCCACAAGGAATGCAGAAAGGAGAAGCGGCGGAAGTACATGCATAATGGCTGAGAGCAAAAGGCCAGGTGGCTGTGAGCACTGCCCTGATAAAGGACGGATAAAGTAGCCTAATTGTTGTGAAAAAATTTGCTGTGTACTGTAAAGTTGTCTCAATACCAGAATAAATAAGGTATTTCGGTGAGTATATGACTTGAGTAGATTAGCTTTGTCCGCTAAATAAAGTCGCAATTGTGCTTAGCTCATTTTACAATCAAACCTTTCTTATTTTCATGAAAAACACCTACTTAACCTGTTGGAGGAGGCTTCCGGCATTTCTCCTCTTTTTTCTCCTTTCGCTCTCTGTCCTTGCGCAAGATGTCCGCGTATCAGGTCAGGTGCTCGATGCTGCTGGCAGCAGTGGATTGCCGGGTGTGAACGTTGTCATTAAAGGTACTACCAAAGGGGTGGTGACCGACGGTTCGGGTAACTATGTTATCAATGTGCCGAACCAGAAAACCGTACTGGTGTATTCGTTTATTGGTTATGCCGCACAGGAGATTGTGGTAGGCAACCGGACAAGCATCAACGTCAGCCTGGCTGATGATGCCACCACACTGACTGAAGTAGTAGTAACAGGTTACACTACCGACGACCGACGGATGACCACGGGTGCTGTAGCAACAGTAAAGTCTAAAGCGCTCACTGCGGTGCCTTCCGGCAACGTCGAGCAGCAGCTACAAGGCCGGGTATCTGGTCTGACGGTAATCTCGAACGGGCAACCCGGTACATCCAGTCAGGTACGGGTTCGTGGCTTTGGTGCCTTTGGTGGTAATGCGCCATTGTATGTAGTTGACGGGGTGCCGGTTGGCTCAACCGACTTTCTGTCGCCTAACGATATCGAGACGACGACGGTACTGAAAGATGCCGCGTCGGCGTCTATTTACGGTGCTCGTGCGGCCAACGGCGTAATTGTTTACACGACTAAGAAAGGGTCTAAGTCAGCCAAGCGCCTGGACATCAGCTATGATGGACAGTATGGCACAACCGACCCCGGCACGGGCCAAAACATGCTGAACCCAACGGATTTTGCTGACTGGACCTGGCGGCAGTTCCGCAACACGGCCAGCCAGAACGGTATTGCACCAATCTACAGCCACCCTCAGTTTGGTACGGGTGCTACGCCGGTTATACCTGATTACATCAACGTAGGTGGTAATGCTGGTGTAGTGGGTACACTTGACCTGGCGGCTGAGAAGCTAAAGTATAACGTTGACCCCACGGCTGGTTCAATCTATCAGGTAGTGCGGGCTAACAAAGAAGGCACCGACTGGTACAAAGCCATTACCCGCGTAGCACCTCTGCAACGCCACTCACTGGGTTTTTCGGGTGGCAGCGAAAACAGCCGTTTCTACATTGGCCTGAGTGCCCAAAACCAGGCAGGTATTCTGCTCAACAACGATTTCACGCGGTACACGTTCCGGGCTAATACCGAGTTTAACATCTCGAAATACGTTCGTATTGGCGAAAACCTGCAATTCACCTACCGGTCTGTATTGGGTCAGGGTGGTGGTAGCGGTGGTCAGGGTGTGGCTGCTGACGAAAATGACATTCTACAGGCCTTCCGTATGCCGTCTATCATTCCCGTATATGACGAGTTTGGTGGCTACGGCGGCACGGCAGCCAAGGGCTTCAACAACCCCCGTAATCCGGTGGCCAGCCGTCAGGGACAAGGTAATGACCGTAATTTCAACGCCAACGGTTTCGGTAACATCTATCTGGAAGTTGAACCTATTCAGGGCCTTACCCTGCGCAGCAGTCTCGGCGGGCAGTATAACAACTTCTATGGTCGGGGATACAGCCGTATTCAGTACGAAAACTCGGAGAATAACTCGGCAACGGGCTTCAGCGAGTTCAGCGGCTACAATTTCTCGTATGTGCTGACTAACACGGCCTGGGGTGGTCGGGTTTTAGCGGACAGTCACTTGCTAGTTCTGAAGGATATGTTTAGACTCGAATTGAACAGGACTGCA
>JBBRMP010000257.1:0-7666 GCA_038230755.1 Cytophagales bacterium
CCGCTCAGGGTGACAGGCGGCTAGAGACATCTCAAAAAGTTGATTCAATTTTCCTGTCACCCTGAGCGGAGTCGAAACGGTCCGCCGCTGCGGGGGCATAGCGCGAAGCTTCCCTGGCGTCAGCCACCAAATACATAACCCCTTCTAAAATCCCGCTGCCTGCCCGTCTTTGCGGGATTCGGTGGCCCCGTGGTAGACCTTGTTTTTGGCGTCGTACATGATGGCCTGATAGCCACCGTAACCACCCAGTCCATACCCGACTTTATGGCCTTTGCGCATGAGGTCGCGGATGGTTTCGTAGGAGAAACCCGACTCCAGCGTAATCTGACCGGAATCGACCATGCGTTCGCCCGTGGGTTCCGACGACCCCTGGTGGTCGATGCGCGGGGCGTCGCCGGCCTCCTGCGGATTCATGCCGTAGTCGATCATGTTCATGATAATTTCGACGTGACCCAGGGGCTGAAAGCCTCCGCCCATGACGCCGAAACTCATAAACGGCTGCCCGTCTTTGGTCACGAAAGCGGGGATAATGGTCTGGAAAGGCCGTTTGTGGGGGGCATAGGTGTTGTTTTGGCCGTCGGTCAAACTATACAGCTCACCCCGGTCCTGAAGCGTAAAACCCAGCCCGTCGGGTACCATGCCGGAGCCGAAACCCCGGTAGTTGCTTTGAATCAACGACACCATATTGCCTTCTTCGTCGGCCACGGTGAGGTAAATCGTGTCGCCCTGTTTCAGCGCCGGGTTGCCCGCGTCGACCCGGCTGGCGGCGCGGTTGGGGTCGATGAGTTTGCGGCGTTCGGCGGCGTAGGGCTTGCTAGTCAGTTCGTTGACCGGTATTTTGACGAAAGCCGGGTCGGCGTAGTATTTGGCACGGTCTTCAAACGCCAGTTTCTTGGCCTCCACAAACCGGTGAATATGCTCGGCGCTGCCCCACGGAATTTTCGAGAAGTCGTCGGCTTCCAGCAGGTTCAGCATCTGCAACGCCGCAATGCCCTGACTGTTGGGCGGCAGTTCCCAGACGTCGTAGCCCCGGTAGTTGGTCGACACCGGCTCGACCCATTCCGAGGTGTGGTCGGCGAGGTCTTTGGCGGTCAGGTAGCCGCCCACCCGCTTCATGAATGAGTCGATGGTCTGGGCAATCTCGCCTTTGTAAAACGCATCACGCCCGCCGTTGGCAATTTTCTCCAGGGTGTTAGCCAGGGCCGGATTTTTGAACATATCGCCGCGTTTTGGGGCCGCGCCGGTGGGGGCGTAGGTGGCCATCACGTTGGGGTACTTGCCGAAGCGGGCAATCATCGACGGCCAGTAAAAAGCGGCCTCGTCATGCACGGGGTAGCCTTCGCGGGCGTAGCGGATGGCGTGCGACAGAATCTCCGGCATGGGCTTTTTGCCGAACCGTTTGTGCAGCGAAAACCACCCATCGACGCAACCCGGCACCGACACCGGCAGGGGGCCGTCGGCGGGGATGTGGGTGAGTCCGCGCTTCTGGAATTCGGCCAGCGTGAGCGAATACGGCGACCGGCCAGAGGCGTTCAGGCCATAGAGCTTCTTGGTTTTGGCATCCCAGACAATGGCAAATAGATCGCCGCCAATACCGTTGACGTGCGGTTCCACCAGCCCTTCCATCGCATTGGCGGCAATGGCCGCGTCGATGGCGTTCCCGCCCGACCGGAGCACGTCGATAGCGGCCTGCGTCGAGAGGGGGTGCGAGGTGCAGGCCATGCCGTGGCGGGCCATCACCACGGCCCGCGTGGCGAATGTTTTGCCCGAAAGCCGGTCCTGAGCCAGTAGAGCAGGAGTAAGGCAGGCCAGCAGGCAGGTGAGTAGTGGTTTGTTCATGCGTCAATTGTGGAAAGGGATGGGAGAGTAAGGTATTATGGATCAGTTGGTTAACTCGAACACGGCTTCGATTTCGACCGAAATATTGCCAGGTAATGACCCCATGCCCACGGCACTACGGACCCCAACGCCGTTGTCTTCGCCCCAGATGCTGACAAACAGTTCGCTACAGCCGTTGATGACTTTGGGGTGTTCGCCAAACTCCGGCACGGCATTGACCATGCCCAGGATTTTGATCACGCGCTTCACCCGGTTCAGGCTGCCGAGGGCGGCGGTGAGGGTGGCCAGAATGGCGAGGCCGGTTTGCTGGGCGGCTTGTTTGCCAAAGGCCATGTCTACCTCCGAACCCACCCGGCCCGTCATCAGACTGTCGTCGGGCATGTAGGGGCCGTGGCCGGATACGTAAATGAAGTTGCCCACGATGAGGCAGGGCTTATAAACGCCTTTGGGGGCTGGAGCAGGGGGCAGTTGAAGGCCGAGGGCGGCGAAGTTTTCGTCGGGAGTAGTCATGTAAACGGGTGGTTAGGGGTATGTAGCGACAGGTGGCCGGTTTGTATTTCGGTCCGAAGGGGTAAATTTGGTGAACAGTCACGACAAAAAAGCAGCACATGATTCAGTCTCTTGCCCAGCTCGACCCCAACGGCAGCTACAGCTACGCCGACTACTTGCTTTGGCAGTTTAGTGAACGGGTTGAACTCCTGCGTGGCCGACTGTGCGAAATGTCCGCGCCCTCACGCAAGCATCAGAGTATCAGTATGAAACTGACCCGCCCGTTGGTCAATGCACTTTGGGCTGGTCCGTGCAAGGTCTTTGCCGCTCCGTTTGACGTTCGCCTGACCCGGTTCAGTGAGGCCCAGAACAAGGATGTTATCACCGTGGTGCAGCCCGATCTCTGCGTCATTTGCGACCCCGCAAAACTAGACGACCGGGGCTGCGTGGGTGCGCCTGATTTGATTGTCGAGATTCTTTCGCCGGGCAATAGCCGTACCGAGATGAGAGATAAATTTGATATCTATCAGGAAGCCGGCGTGCTGGAATACTGGATTGTATCACCCATTGAGAAGACGGTGCAGGTCTGGAAACTCACCGACGAGGGCTACTACATTGGCCTGCCGCCCAAAGTGGAAGACGACATCCTGACTACCCCCATCATCCCCAACCTCGAAATTGACCTGATCGACGTGTTTGCCGATTGACGTGCGCTTCATGTACTCAACTATGTCTGGTACGTATCAACCCGACCCCGCGCCGATCACCCGGCAGTTGCGGGCCATGTTTGGGTCACGGCTGTTACTGGCGGCCGTCCATCACCTCAACGTCTTTGACACACTTAGCGCCGGGCCGCTTTCGGTAGCCGAACTCAGCCAGCAACTCAACCTGGCCGAACGACCGGCTATGGTGCTCTTTCCGGCGCTCTGTGCCATGCAACTGATGCATTACGATGAACGAAACCGATTGACTATCAGTGAATTGGGTCGGTATCTGGTACAGAAGCAAACCCCCAACCTGACAGGATACACCGGCCTGGAGAAAGATGATCCCGGCGTTGTGGATATGGCCTGGTTACTCCGGCATGATGGGCCGCTGGTGTCGCCAGAGGGCGTATCGTTTGTGAAAGAAGGCGACGGCCCTTCGCCTATGGACGAGCCTGAATCAGCCCGGAAATTTACGCTTGGGCTGGCCGGACGTGCCCAACTGCTGTCGCCTATTGTCGCGGCCCACCTGCCAAAGCACACCGGTCACTTGCTCGACGTGGCGGGGGGCACTGGCTTTTACACCTACGAATGGCTGCTGCGTAACCCCGCCGCCACGGCCACCCTGCTGGACCGCCCCGCCGTGCTGACCGTAGCCGCCGAACTGCTGGATACGTTTGCGCGGAGTGGTCGGTCCGGTGCCGATACGGTAGCTAGCCGAGTGACGTTCCTGCCCGCTGATATGCTGACGGACAACCTGCCCCAAACCGACCTGTTGCTGGCCGCCAGCCTGTTTCACGACTGGCCCACGGCCACCTGTCAGCAACTCGCCAATCGGTTTGCTGAGGCCCTGCGTTCCGGTGGCGAAATCTGGGTGCATGACACCTTCCTGGACGATACGCTGGATGGACCGCTGGCCGCTACTGACTATTCTGCCCAGCTTTTTTGCGTTACCAAAGGCCGTTGCTACAGCCGGGCCGAATACCAGGGTTGGTTTGCCAAAGCCGGTTTAACGTCTATGCCCGGTGCCTGGCCAACCCAACTGGATTATGGGTTGATTCATGCCCGAAGAGCATAGGTGTTACTGCCCTAGGCCGTGTATTCGTACTGGTTCAGGCCCAGCACCCGACTGGTATGCTCGCGCATTTGGTGCATGAGCGCGGCATCGTTGGCCAGCGATTGGCCGAAACTGGGAATCATGACGCGGAATTTCTGCTGCCAGTCTTCTGATTGCATTTGCTCTGGAAAGCACTGGTTGAGCAGGTCGATCATGATGGAAACGGCGGTCGAAGCCCCCGGCGAAGCACCAAGCAGCGCGGCAATGCTACCGTCGGTGGCGCTGACTACTTCGGTACCGAATTCGAGCACGCCCCCTTCTTCTTCGTCCTTTTTAATCACCTGCACCCGTTGCCCGGCAATCTCCAGTTCCCAGTCGGCCAGTTGGGCTTCGGGGAAGTACTCGCGCAGGGCGGCCAGCTTATCTTCCGGCGACTGCATCACCTGCTGAATCAGGTATTTGGTCAGGGCCAGGTTGTGCATACCGGCCATGAGCATGGGTGCCAGGTTGCTCATCTGAATCGACTTGGGCAGGTCGGAGTAGGAGCCGTTTTTGAGGAACTTCGTTGAAAAGCCAGCGTAGGGACCAAACAGTAGCTCCCGCTTGCCATCAATCATGCGGGTGTCGAGGTGAGGTACCGACATGGGTGGCGCACCCACCGATGCCTTGCCATAGACTTTGGCCTGATGGCGCTCGATGATGTCACGGTTGGTGCAACGCAGCCACTGACCGCTGACGGGGAACCCGCCGTAGCCCCGGCTTTCGGGAATGGCCGATTTTTCGAGGAGGCGCAATGAACCTCCACCCGCGCCGATGAAGATGAAGTTGGCCTGCACGTCGCGCACCTCGTTGGTGGTTACGTTTTCGACTTCGATTTTCCAGCCACCCAGCGTCTTTGATCGCCAGATTTCGTGTACGTCGTGGGCAAAATGGATCGTTACGCCGGGCATCTCGTCGAGCCGCCGGAACATGGCGCGGGTGAGGGCGCCGAAGTTGACGTCGGTGCCGAGGTCCATGCGCGTAGCCGCCACGGGTTGGGCCGGGTCGCGACCATCCATCACGAGGGGCGTCCATTCGCTGATTTTGGCCGGATCGTCTGAATACTGCATCGCCTTGAACAGGTGCGACTGTTGCAGGGCATCGTAGCGCTTGCGGAGATACGTCACGTTCTCGTCGCCCCAGACGAAGCTCATGTGCGGAATAGGGCGGATGAAGTTGGGGGCGTCTTTGAGGAAGCCCTGCTCCACCAGATGCGCCCAAAACTGCTTCGATTGCTCGAACGATTCCGCGATTTTAACCGCTTTTGCCGTTTCGATGGTGCCGTCTTCGCGTTCGGGCGTATAGTTCAGTTCGCAGAAAGCCGAGTGACCCGTGCCCGCGTTGTTCCAGGCATCGGAGCTTTCGGCGGCGGCCTGATCGAGCCGCTCAAAAATCTGGATGGTCATGTTGGGGTTAAGCTCTTTGAGCATCACCCCTAGGGTGGCACTCATGATGCCCGCACCAATCAGAATAACGTCGGACGATTGAATCGGCGTGTCTTTACGTTTTGCCATGCTGTTGAGTAGAAGAGTGCTGAACCCTCAGCAGTAAAGACCAAAAACAGCGGGTTGTTGTTCCCCCAAACGTGGTAAATCGCTGTAACCGAACCCACCTGGAACTGTGCTGGTATTTGTTTGTACGATTCGGTGCAACAACCGGTGAACAGCCGCCTGACCAAGCCACCGGAGTGCCCGAAAATGGGTTAGTGCTGCCCCCGGTAGGGCCGCTTCAACTCCTTGATCTCGAAGTCGAAGGAGAGGTCATTCATGCAGCGAAAATGGCCACGGGGGCATTTGGCGTAGCCGATTTTAGAACACGGTCGGCAGCCTAAGTTGTTGTTTTCCAGCGCGATATAGGGCGTTTTGTAGGGATACATACCAAACAGCGGCGTAGTGTTGCCCCAGATCGAATAGACCGGTTTGTGCAACGCCGCCGCTATGTGCATCAGGCCGGTGTCATGGCTGAACACCACCCGTGCGCCCTGCAACAACGAGGCCGACTGGTTGAGGTTATACCGTCCGCAGGCGTTGTAAATCCAGTCTGACCCAACAGCGGCTTCGATGGCCGCCCCCGCTTCCTGATCCTCATTCCCACCCAGTAACACTACCGGATAATTGATCTTGGCGCACAGTTCGACCATGCGCGAAATGGGGAGTTTTTTGGTGGCGTGTTGCCCGCCAATAGCGTAGGCCACGTAGCCCGACTGATGCGTCGGTGGTAGCCAATCGGCCTCGATCTGGTCTTTGTAGGGAATGACGTAATCAAGCCCCTGCTCATCGTTTTTTACGCCAAACGAAGCTACCGTAGCCAGGTAGCGGTCAACGATGTGCAGGTTGGGCAACACGTTGATTTTCAGTTGTACCAGCAGCCATTTTTGCCAGTTCATCTTGTCGAACGCATACGATTTTACGCCCAGTTGCAGCTTGATGAGCCGGGTGCGGAGGTTGTTGTGCAGGTCGATGATGTAGTCGAACTGCTCGGCGCGAAGTTGCTTAATGAGATCACTCAATGACCCGTCGAGGTAATGGCACCCGTCGAGGTGGGGGTTGCTGTCGAGGAGGGTGGCAAAGGCGCGTTTGGTGGCGAAATGCACCTCGGCACTGGGCACCTGCTGTTTCAGGCACCGCACCACCGGTGTGGTCAGCACAATGTCGCCAATGGACGAAAACCGCAGGATGAGAAACTTTACCATAGGGCAAAACTACGCTAAAAAGTCCACCAGCGGGGTTTAATGCGGGTTCGGTAGTCGCTTTCTACACAGGCAGCGCAGGGCGGTGGGGGAACGGCCGGGTCAGGCATGGGCAGGACTTTACTGTTGGGTGATCCTTCCCCTCTTGTCCGGTCAACCACATAGGGCAGTTTCTGGGCACCTGCCGCGCTGAAAAAACCGAAAACCGGTTCGTTGGGGTCGGTCAGTGACCGCATATTGCCCCGCACCGAAGCAGGGGCCGCGTCGAAGATACCGCCGTTGCTGCTGGTCAGGTTGCCAATCGTTTTGTAGTACACGTAGGCCGCCCGCGAAATGGCAAGCTGCTCTATTTCAACGTAATAGCGTTCGTAGGTCTCGAACGGTGCCCGCACAATAAACTGGCGGCTGATGGCATTGCCGTTGATGGCTTCGTCGGACGTGGCGTTGACGCAGGCGGGACCCGTGCAGGTGCGCACGTCCCAGCACTGCTGGCAGCAATAATAGCCGTATTCAACGGTGCTGCCCCGTAGCTGTACCGACCGGGTATTGCAGAAAATGACCGGGTCGAAATTGGTCCATCGCCAGCGGTAGTAGTCGCCGGGGGTGGCGGGGTCTTGGGTGTCGAGGTAAATATTAAAGCCTTTATCGAAAATCCTGGTGTTGGGAATGGGTTTCTGCGTGTATTCGTCATACACCTTCAGCACCGGCGGGGCAGCCTTGATTTTTTCGGGCACCGACTCATACTTCCGCCCGTCGGCCAGGGTAATATTGAGTTTATAGCGTTGCTCCGTGATGCCCGTAAAGCTGGCCGGGGTGCGGTAGATGCCGGGGCTGACTTCCAGAAAATCC
>JBBRMP010000258.1:0-7618 GCA_038230755.1 Cytophagales bacterium
GATTAGTTCGGCTCGTATTTATGTGGAGAACGCGATTAGTGGGCTGAAACGGTATCGTTATTTGAGTGATCGTTTGCGCACTCATCACGTCAATGTTTACGAAACGGCCTTATTAGTTTGTGCTGGCATTTGGAATTTCTATTTAACTAACTAGCTGATAATCACTGGCACAACAACTCCAATAAAGATGTGGTGCTTTATGGCTGAAGTTGTCCATGACTCATTGAAAAATAATCGTTTACGCCATGAAAACGCCACTACAGTTCGCCCTGACCATTTTTACGTGTACACTGCTACATCTGTCGGGAAGCTATGCTCAATTGAGCGAGACCTACGTGTCAGGTGTTGGGTCGGAAACTATTCGTGAGGCGGCTTTCACGCTCATCATTACCCCCGTGGGCGGTGCTATCCTCGATGTTTCGCTCGACAAAAGTCCCTACGCCCACATTCAGCCAGGGATACGCGACGACCAGAAAACGACGCTGTTCACCCATCATTCACGCGCCGAAAATCCGCTGTTTGCGCAACGAATCGACCTCCACGAAATGGAAACGGGCACGTATTGGCTCGACGTTTGGGTGGACAAAAAACACATCGTTCGCCGGCTGGAATTGGCGTCTATCAATGGCGAATACGTGGCCGTCATGCTGCCATAGACGACTATCTACCCTTAGATAACCATCTGTCTATCTACGACATACGCAAAAAACCGATGAACCATACCACTGCTTTGGCAGTAGTTTGCTTTCCCAGAACATAAGGTTGCCAATAATCCTGTGGATGACAGCCATTACACCTTTTGGTGGCCGTTGTTGCTCATCGCGGTTGCCTCTTGACAACCGGGTTTTGGCGAATAATACCAAATAGAGTGACTGGAAAAAGTAGCGGTTCGTGCTTACCCGAAAGCCCAACGAGTTGACCACCCGCTGCATATCGGCAAGGTTGTAACGCATAAAGTGCCGGTTGAACTCGTCGAAATTTGTCCAGATTTCCTACCGGGCGGGCACGGTAAAGACCAGTTCCGTTACGTTGGGGTAAGCCGCCAGTATGGATTCCAGAAAGGGGATGGGCTGTTCGATGTGTTCGATAACGTCGAAAAACGTAAGCGCCTGTACCTGAAGCCTTTTGGTTAGTGGTAGTTCGGTGGCGTCCGTTTTGTAGTGAATCGGCACGGTAGTGTTAGGCATGGGGTTCGAGTCGCCTAGTTCGGCACCCTCAATGGCGATACCGCGTTTGTAGAGGTAGTCTGTTACAATGCCCCGGCCACTGCCCACATCCATGTAGGTGAGGTGTGGCGATAAGCCTTTCAGAATGAAGCGGTTGCGGCACGTATGCCAAAAATTATGCTCTATGCCGGCTGGGTAAATGCCGTCAAATTCTTCGTCAGTAAATGCGGTTTCGTCGTTAGTTACGTTGGCATTAATCATTGTAGTTGGGATTAGATAAATCGCTAGACCATCTTGTAATCCCATAGGCTATAGGTACTTACTCAACGACAAACGCGACACGAAAGATATTACAGCGCAAGTACAATTACTAGAACGACCCAAACCGGTCCATGAGCCTGTCCTTTTGCTGGCGGGCAATGGGAATGGTAGCGCCGTTGGTCATGAGCAGGTAGGTTCCCTCCCCTTTCACCAGCTTCTGGATGTGGTTGAGATTCACGATATATTGTCGGTGAACCCGCACAAAATCACCCGTTTCGAGCACCTCCTGCACATCGCCGAGGGTTTTGGCAATCATGTATATTTCGCCACCAACGAGGTGAAACCGGGTGTAATTGCTGTCGGCCTCGCCATAAATGATCTGCTTCGTTTCCACGAAAACGAGGCCGCTGGCGTGGGGCAGGGCAATGCGGGTAGCCACGGTGGGCCGCACCATACTGGCTTCGGTGGGGTAGTATTGTCGCATGATGTCGAGCTGCTGCGGGTTGATGCGAGCGGTGGTTTCCGCCCGCTTCACGGTGGCGATCAGGTCGACGGTATCCACGGGTTTGAGCAGGTAATCCAGCGCCGAAAACCGGAACGCCCGCACGGCATACTGGTCGTAGGCGGTGACGAACACAACATGGAATGAAATAGCCCCCACGCGCTCCAGAAGCTGAAATCCGTTCATCAACGGCATCTCAATATCCAGAAAAACCAGCGCAGGCTGCAACGCTACCACACCGCGTAACCCCTCTGTACTGTCGGTAAACTGACCCACAACGTCTACTTGCGGGCAATGCCGGTTTAGCTGAATGGCCAGCAGTTTCACGTTGTCCGGTTCGTCGTCGATGATGATGGTGCGCATGGCTAAACAGGTATCACCAGCACCACTTCGGTGCCTTGCGCTTCGCCGGTGGGCGAAACGAGGTCGTGGATGGTGACGGCGGTTTGGGTTTGGTAAAGCTGGTTGATCAGGGCGATACGGTCGGAGGTGAGTTTCATACCGAACGAGCGGCGGTCATTGGCCGATTTACTTTTGAGTGCCGCCGCCCGCGCCCGCCCCACGCCGTCGTCGGCGATGGTGATCGTGATGCGGTCGTCGTGGGGTTGGGCCACCGAAACGATCACGGTGCCGCCCTGAGGCTGGTGCATCAGTCCGTGCCAAATGGCGTTTTCTACGTAGGGTTGAATCAATAGTGGCGGCAGTTCCAGAAACTGCGCATCGATGCCGGGTTCCACGATGATGCGGTAGGTTAGTTTTTGCTTGAACCGCATGGTCTCCATGTCCAGGTATAGTCGCAAGGTGTCGAGTTCGTTTTGCAGCGTTACGCGCTCGGAACGGGAGTTTTCCAGCACCATCCTGATTAGCTTCGAGAACTTCGAGAGGTAGTCCGATGCCTTCGCCGAATCGTTTTCCATTGCATACAATTTAATGGAATTGAGGCAGTTAAAAATAAAATGCGGGTTCATCTGCGACCGTAGTGCCGTCATTTCGGTCTCGGCCATGCGCCGGTCAAACACATCCTGTGCCTGTTGCAGGTGCTGGGCTTCGAGCAGGCGACTTTGGTCCTGAATTTCCCGCGTCCGGGCCACAATCTGTGCCTCTAATTGTTGGGTGTAGCTGACCTGCAACTGCTTCCTGTCAACCTCCACCAGGCGGTTTCGGTAGGCGAGTGCCAGCAGAAAAATGAAATTTTCGATCAGAATACCGAGGCCATAGAGTAGCGGTGTGTAATTGATAACGATTCCGTTGGCCGGGTCGACCTGCTCGAAACGAAGGTCGAAAGAGGTACTATACGCCACAATGGCCACCACTACACCAATACCCGTTAGCAGATACCGCCGAAACGGACTTTTACTACGTAACAAACAAACAATGAGTGCCAGACTAATAAACGCTGATAAGCTACCCTGCCGGATGTAGGGCCAGTTGGCGGTAAAAAACAACCCGTTAACGTGTTCAATCACGGCCATAATTTCCTGAATAAACAGCCCCACCAGCAGCACCCGAAACACCAGCCATGTTTTGGGGAATTGGGCGGGCAACTCGATAAGTTGGGCAATGAACAGGACGTAGAAGATGGTGATAACACCCGTGCCGTTTCGCGTGATGGCATGCACCTGAAACGGCAGGCCTAACCCCAGGAGATAATTGGTATTCCAGATCGTAAACAAAACCGAGGCGAAGCAGTACATGGCGTAGTACAGAAATACCCGGTCACTGTTGAAGACGTACTGCGACAACGAAAATAGGCTCATCAGCAGCAACCCAGCGGCCACGGCCACGTAGCCCAGAAACAGCCAGCGGAGTTGGTGGCTGTTGTCGGCAAACCAGGCTTTCAAACTTAGCGGCGTGTGTAAAACGGCCACAACGGGGTCCACAATTCGGACCAGATTGGTCACCTTCAGGTAATACGTGCTGGTTTGTTGCGGCCTCAGCCGAAGGCGGATAGGTTGCCACTGCGCCACGTTGAACGGCATAGAATAGGTCCCTGTTTGCTGCATTCGCCTACCCCGCTCCGAATACAGCTCGATCTGGCCCTGCCGCCCCACGTTCAGTAGCGCTTCGGCGGGTTGGGTTGTGCTGGTATTTTTTACCCGAAAAACCAGCCAATCCACAATGGTTGATTTCGGTCGGGCTGGCTCTGGCTGGATGGGTATGAACGGCAGAAACCGTTGCTGCCGGATGGCCGCAAACGATAGCCCTGCCAAGTCTTCATAATACAGCACATGGGCGGCGATGTTGAGCGGACCTCTCCAGCCAGACCCGTCGAGCACCACTGGCACAACAGGAACTACGTCGGGCCGAGCCGGGCGGGGTTGTGCGCTCAGGAGCAGGGGCCAGCAAAGAAACAGGATAAGCCAGCGATTCATGAGGTACGGTCGCGTTTGGGTGGGTAAGCTACTGATTTATACCGCATTCAGTAGCTACGACTATGCCAGCCACCCAACCCATTGCGTGACAGGTCGATTTATTGCGTGAACCGTTGCACGCCTCGCCCAGATACCGCTTACTCAGCGACTCAATAAATCGTGCCGTTCACGCAAAAAACCGACCACTTACACAACTGGCATTGCACAGCGCAAAGCTTACCCGCAGGTTTGCAGCATCAATGTGTCACCAGCGCATCGGTACCACACTCCATGCAACCCATTCAAACTTGGCCGACCAGTCGTCCCTGATTCAGCACATCCGCAGCTTCACCGATTTGCCGCCTGCCTCGTTCCGGGCGCTGGACCACCGGTTGGATACGCTTTTTCTGGAAAGTATGTAGGCTGTCGCATTTGTCCAATAACGCCGTTTTTTAGGCCGCTACTTTAGCAGCTTACTAGAATTCCATTTACTAAAAATCAGATTAACTAATTTTCTATCACCCTTTTATGGGATACGCCGCCATAAAAAACGCTCGACCTTTGGTGCATCAAATCGGTTGTGAGCACCCAACCCGGACTGTCATGAAACAGCTACTGAATTACCTGCCTCTCTTACTAACCCTGATCCATTGGGCACCCGCGATGGCGCAATCAACGACCAACGACGAGCAGGCCATCCACACCGTCATTGAGCGTGAAACACAGGCGTATCTGAACCGCGACGCGCTCAGGCAAGCCGCCTGCTGGGCCACCGAAACGGGGCTGTCGCAGCGTATCAGCCTCGGCGACGGCAAGCTTGTGGTGGCTAACGGCGACCAACCGTCACTGTGCCGGGGACTAGCTACCTGTTTCCGCGAACTGCCTGATCCTAACCCGTCTACGTTTGTCCACACCGACTACCGCATCCGCATCCGGGGTGAGGCCGCGTTTGTCACCTTCCACCAGGTCATGCACCATCCCGTCCGGCCCGACAGCCACAGCGAACAGGTGCGCTACCTCGAACGCGAAGCTGACGGCTGGAAAATCGTGCATACCAGTTCGCTCTATTACGAACCCATTTTTGATAAATCCCTACTGACTGAAAAACCATGAAAAAATTTCTGAACATCCTGAAATGGACGGGCATTTCGCTCGTCACCCTGTTGGCACTGATTGTGGCTACGATCTACGGCGTGAGCCAGTACAAGCTGACACGTACCTACAACGACGTGCCGCTTACGGCCATTGCCGTACCGCACGATGCCGGTTCGGTGGCTGAGGGTAAGCGGCTGGTGGGCGTGTATCATTGCGAAAGCTGCCACGGGGCAGGCTACACGGGCAATGAATTCATGAAAGTCGACATGGTGGCCACGCTCATTGCGCCCAACCTGACCACCAAAATTCCGACCTATACCGACCCTGAACTGGCCCGGCTGGTGCGCCATGCCGTGAAAAAAGACGGGGCCAACGCCTGGATGTTTGCCTCCGGCATGTACACGCCAATTACGGATGCTGACCTGGGCAAAATGATTGGCTACCTCCGCACCCTGCCGCCCGTGGCTGGTCCTGATCTGGGCGGCAACGTCTACGGACCCATTGGCCGGGCGCTGGTGGTGGCGGGTCAGTTTCCGATCATGGCCGAGGCCATCGACCATAAAAACATACCGCCGCTGGGGCAGGACACCACGCAGCTTGGGCGCGGTAAGTACCTGGTTATGACCGTCTGTAGTGGTTGCCACGGCGGCCCCACGCTGAAAGGCGACCCCGAAGAACACATGAAATCGCCCCCGCTGGTGATTGCCGCCGCTTATTCAAAAGATAAGTTTCACCATTTCCTCCGCACCGGCGAAGGCGGGCTGGCTAAGAAAGATTGCGGCATGATGTCGCTGACGGCAAAGAATTTTCTGTACAACCTGACCGACCGCGAAATCGACGCGGTATATGCCTACGTGCAGACGCTGCCCAACCAAAAAATTGCCAAAAATTAAACCACAACACACCATGAAAACCAATCCATTTTTTCGCACCGTGATAGCCTGCACTATCCTGATTTTAGCCGCTGTCGGCTGTAGCAAAACGACAGACGCCGTTACGGTAGTCCCCAACTACAACGGTGCTGAGCAGGTGCTGGGCAACGGTAAAGCCTTTACCTGGGCCAAATTCGCTGCCGACGGTAAGCCTACCTCCCTGGGCGTGACCCTCACCAAAGGTGCGCT
Organism: Cytophagales bacterium; assembly: GCA_038230755.1. Taxonomy (GTDB): domain Bacteria; phylum Bacteroidota; class Bacteroidia; order Cytophagales; family Spirosomataceae; genus Fibrella. Next base: position 6,497 of record JBBRMP010000258.1, read on the forward strand.
GGAGAATATTTCGCATACCGGAGCAACCGAGCTGGTGCTGGCCCTGGCCCCCAACGTGGTGGGCAAAACGCCCTTTGATCACGTTTTTCTGAGCTTTTCGCACGCCGGACATGAGCCGCCAGGCATCTATGACGTGGCCCATTTCGATATGCACTTCGTGATGCAGCCCCTGGCCGAACGCGCCGACATTCCGCCTTATTCGCCCGCTACGGCGGCCAAATTCGACAACCTACCCCCCACCGGGTCGATCCCGCCACCGTACTTTAAACTGCCAGCGGGCGTACCGATGATGGGCGCGCACTGGGCCAATCCTACGTCGCCCGAACTGAACGGAGCCAAGTTTACCGAGACGTTTATCATGGGGTCATACAATGGCAAAGTGACGTTCTACGAACCCATGATCACGCTGGAGCTGCTCAACAGCAAGCCCAACATCACGAAGGCCGCCCCCGTGCCGACCAAGTTTGCCAAGGCGGGTTATTTCCCCATGAAATACAGCATCAGGCAAGTGGGTGACAACATCGAAATCAGCCTCGACGAAATGATGCTGATGCAGTAAGCCAAAATCAATTCCCTAATGACAACTATCCAATCTCCTCAACTCGCCGTGGCCTACACCGCGCCCGGCCAGAACGCCAACAACGAACCGATGCTCAATGTGCTGGGCATGGCCGTGGGCGTGAAAATTCGTGCTGACCAAACCGGCAACACCTTTTCGTGTATAGAGACCTATATGGAGCCGTTTCAGTTTGGCCCGCCGCCCCACGTGCATTATGCCCTCGACGAGATTATGCTCGTCCTCGAAGGCACCATCACCCTGTTGGAAGGCACCGAAACCCGCGAGGTGTCGGCGGGCGGCTATCATTTCCGGCCGCGTGGGGTGGTACATACCTTCTGGAATGCCCACGAAGCCCCCGCCCGGTTTCTGGATATGTACCCCAGCAACACCCAGGACTTCGCACATTACCTCGAAGAACTATCTGACCTTGGCGGGGCCATTCATGCCGAAGGCGGCAACCCGTTCGCACCCGAAAATATGGCCCGCTTTAAAGCTCTCGATGCCCGCTACAACCACGAAGTGTTCTACGAACAGATGCCCGACCACATGGCCAAATACGGCCC
>JBBRMP010000259.1:0-7584 GCA_038230755.1 Cytophagales bacterium
ATGAATAAGTTTTGGGTAGTTGACCGACTATAATCCCCATAATAGAGCCTAAATTTGTTGAGATGAGGGTGCATTTTGATGTCTTTTTTGTTCTGGTAAAACAAATCTACATCTTAATCCCCTCATTTTCAAATACTTATATCTTTTGTCCAGTAGTATTATCAAAAACATGAAACCAACGGGCCAAACTGTCCGCATGAGCGACTACGACGTGCATATTTCGGGGGCCACCGCCTGGGCAACGTACACCCAGGAGACCGTGGACGGAGCCGGGAAGGTAGCTGACAAGCAACGCGAAGTGAGAATATTGGAACGGGATACCGCCGGTTGGAAAATCGTGTTTTTGGGTTTTCAACCGATGAACTGATCGTGTATGTCTATAGTCCGAACCTAAACCAACTACTTGATTATGAACCGCTCCCTCTTTATGCTGCTTTCGGGTGTTTATGGCCTGCTGCTGTTTGTTGCGATGGTATTCGCAACCACCCTCACACTCTAGAACTATGGCACCCCCACTGTGGACCTGAGCCATATGTCGATCATGCAGTTCCTGGGCATTAGTACGGGGGCACTCGCCCTTTTGCTGGTGCTCAATCGAAATGCGCCCAATTCCTACACCCTCCGAACCCTGCTGTTGGCGCAGGCACTGTATATTCTGGCTGGGGTGGTACTGGGCGTATACCATGTTTACGCCCTCAACGTACCCAATAGTACCTTCTTCGTGGCCGATTCGCTGTTTCGGCTGGTGCTGGGGCTGGGCTTTTTGTACTATTACCGCCAGGCTACCAAACAGCCCGAAGGGGCAATGGCGGCCTGATTGCTTGTGAAAAACGACTAGTCGCACCAGTCTATCCACATCATGAAAACCCGCACCACCGCTGCCCTGCTTTGGTTAGCGACCTCCGCGTTGGGTACGTTGCTGACCAACAGCGCAGTGGCCCAATCCTTTGCCGGTACGTCGTGGCAGGGAATGCTCGCGTCTACGCAAAATCCATCCCTGGCGTACCCGTCTACGGTCACCTTCCGTGTTGAGGGTACGCAGCTAACGGGCAGCGTCATTATGGAAGGGCAGGGCGTGAAGGAACTGTATGTTTTGCAGGGCGTAGCGCAGGGTAATCAGGCAGCAGGTACGGCCACGTACCCCAAAGATGGCTCGGTATTTCAGTTCGAGGCGCAGCTCAACGGGGGGCAGTTGGCCTTTGTGGTGGGCCTCAACAACACACCCATCCTGACGGGTACGCTGGCTCGCTTCGGAGCTGGTAGCCGGACTGCCAATCCGCAGGCCCGCGCCAACCCCGCCACATCGGCCGTAACCCGGCCCGACAATCTGCCGCGCAACAACAGGCTGGTGGGCGCGTGGGTACATACAAGCAGCTATCGCAGCGGTGATTTCCACGGTTCCACCCGTAGCTTCCGTTACTTCTTCCCCGACGGCCGGCTGGGGTACAAATCGGGCGAGGCTACTGCCAGCCTGGATGGAGCCGGTGGGTCTTCGTACCTGAACGCGGGGGCCGATGGGGTCAACATGGAGCAGGGGGTGGTCTGGTACACCAAAGGCAACCAAATCTGGCTGCACGCCACGCAGCAAAAACTAGCCGACGGACTCTGGGGCGAATTTGTCATGAACGGCAGTGGCAGTGGCATGCACCTCAATCGGGGCCGGGGGAACGTCCTCTACGAACGTACCCAATAATATCAATCCGATTTATTACTGATTATCAACGACTTAGCCAAGTCGTTTCGCCACTACTATGTCCACACCATCGTTTATACTATCGTTTCGGCTTATGGCCGTGCTGTTGCTGGTGGGGTGGCTGGGTACGTTGGGGGCCGTGGCACAGAGCGACCCAAACCTGCAAAACGTACCCAAACAGAAGCCTTTCCAGCTACACGGGTCGCTGGCGGCGGGGCTGACCTACTACCACGCCGAGGGTATCAACGGACGGCGGCAACCGTTTTCGTGGTATCTGTCGGGGGCACCGGTCCTTACTATCTACGGCGTGGTAATGCCGTTTTCGCTGGTGGTAAGCGAGCAGGAAAGCCGGTTTTCGCAGCCTTTCAATCAGTATGGCGTGTCGCCCTATTACAAGTGGGTGAAGCTGCACCTCGGCTATCGCAACGTGCGGTTCTCGAACTACACGCTGGGTGGGGCCAATTTCCTCGGCGCGGGCGTTGAACTCACGCCGGGCAAATGGCGGCTGGGGTACGTCTACGGGCAGTTTAACCGGGCCGTTTCGGAAGACAGCCTAACGCTGAGCGGACGGCGGCAATACGTGCGGCCCACCTACCGGCGCGTGGGCTTCGGGGCCAAGCTCGGCTTCGGGTCGGGGCGTAACTACGCTGATCTGCTGCTGTTTAAGGCCACCGACGAGATTAACTCCATTGCCACCCCGTCGCGGCGGTCGCTGGTGTTGCCCCAGGAAAACGTGGCCGTGGGGCTGCGGAGTCAGTTCGGGTTGTTCAACCAACGCCTCACGTTCGACCTCGACCTCGGCGCGAGTTTGCTCACGCGCAACCTGCTGCTCGGTCCCGCAAGTCCCCGCCTCGGCCTGCCCGACCGGCAGCAACTTATCTGGCTCAACGAGTCGTCGGCGTTTTTTACGGCGGGGCAACTCTCGGCCAGCTACCAGTCGAAGCACGGGAGCCTGGGGCTTATCTATCAGCGCATCGACCCCGATTACCAGTCGCTGGGGGCCTATTTTTTTCAGAATGACGTGGAGCAGCTTACGCTCAACCCTGCCCTGAACCTGCTGGGCGGGCGGCTTAGTCTGAGCGGGTCGTGGGGCGTTTCGCGCGACAACCTCAGCGGTTTGCGCAGCCGCACTACGCGCCGCAGCGTGAGTGCACTGACCATTGGGTACGTACCCACGCCCACCCTACAGCTCAACCTCAGCTACTCGAATTTCGGCACGGGGCAGGGGCGCGGCGTGGGCGACGTGTTCAACGGCTCGCTGGCCGTGAGTGTGGTCAACGCCTCGTATGGCGGCAGCGTGGCGTGGCGGCTCGGCAACAAACAACTCCGCCACGTGCTGATGCTGGCCGGTACGGTCCAGCAAACCGACGACCAAAACCAGTTTACGCGGCAATACGCGGCGGCGTCGAGCCGCTTCGGTACGCTCACGTATACGATGGCCTGGCCCGCCAAACGACTGACCATCAGCGCGGTGGGTAGCTACGTGGCCCTCGCCACCTATGGGCGCAACACCCAGAACACCGGCGGCAGCCTGAACCTCAGCCGCCAGTGGCTGAAGGGGCAGATCCGGGCTACGGTCAACCAAACCATGCAAACCCACACCCTCGACGGCCAACCCGACGGCCTCTTCAGCAGCACCGGCCTGAGCCTGGCCCTGCGCCCCGGCCCCACAAGCCGCCAAACCCTGACGCTCAACACCAACTACCTCTACAACCGCTACCAGGCTGGTGCCGACGGTAGCACCTTTCGAAACTTCACCGAATTACGTGGCAATGTGCTTTATGGAATCAGCTTTTAAAAAAATCAGCCTTCTCCTCCTCGCGCTGCTGCCCACCTTCGGCATGGCCCAGGTCGACGTGACGGTCAGCCCGCCGCCGGGGGCCTACCGCGCCCTGCTGGGCGACGTACAACGGGCGTTGGACGAGTTTTCGGCCACCATTCAGAACCGCAGCAATCAGCCCGTGAGCGTACGGTTTCAGGTGCTGCTGGAACACGTCGGCAGCGATTTTTCGGTCCGTAGCAATCAGGACGTGCTGGCTATCACGCTCAGTGCCAGCGAAGTGCTGATCAAAACGGGTTTTGATCTGATTCAGGACCTGTCGGCCTCGTCGTTTACAGTCCGGCAAAACGGGCAGGACAAAACGCTGACCGAGTTCTTCACGGGCAACTACGCCACCATCATCCCCGACGGGCAATACCAGCTCTGCGTGCGGGCCATCACGGGCAATAATCCCCCACCCGACACCCGCGACTGCCGCTGGACAATGTTGACCTTCAACGCCTGGGTGGCCCCGCAACTCCGGGCTATCAACAACCGCCCCTGCCCCGACACCATCGCCGCCTTCGACCCCAACGCGCCCACCTGGCAACTGCCCATAAGCTGGGATTGGGGCGTGTCGCCGCTGCAACTTGTCACGGGCAACTACCAGTTTACGGTCTACATGGTGGAACTGCTGCCCACCGACACCCGCGATGCCAACGCCGTGCTACAGGCCCTCCGAAGCAACCCCGATGCCTCCGACGTGGTGGCCAGGAAGGTGTACCGGGGTAGTCTGTTTGGGGGCCAATACGTTGAGAATCTGTCACCTGTCGATTTTTCGTCCCGGCAGGGCATTGTACCCGGCCTGCAACCCGGCTACCGCTACGGCGTGGCCGTCCGGGTCGAAAACCAGGGTGGCCTGCAAGCCGACCTACCCAACGATGGCTACAGCCCGATGTGCCTGTTCACCTACGGGCGCAACAACCCCGGCGCCACCTCGCTGCTGCTGGCCGACGATGGCGCGGACTTCGATACCGACATTCCCGATTGCGGCTGCACCGCCCGCGCTACCACCGGAACGCCGGACCGCACCGGCACCGCCCTTACGCAGGATATTCCGGCCAATACGCCGATCCGAATCGGGTTTTTTCGGCTCAAATCGGTGGAGATACTGGTGGCCAACGGGGGGACGTATTCGGGCGAAGGCAGTATCAAAGTCAATAAAAGCGGGTTCAAAGGCCGCATCCGGGTACAATTTAACAACCTGACTATCAAGAATATAAGTGGCCTGTTGACCGTAACCGACGGGCAGGCCGAGGCCATCAGCGAAGCCGACTACGTACCCAACCCGCTCCAGGCGGTGATCAATGGCTCGATGGGGATTATAGATCCGGGTACGTTGCCCATTGCCGATTGGGACAACGCGCTGGCGGCCCTCCAAAGCAGTGGCCGGTTTGTGAATCAGCTTCTGAGCGACGACCTCATCACGCTGCCCTTTGGGCTGGATATGCCCGCTGGTGAACAGAAACTCCGGGCGGGGGTGTTCGGGATGCGCTTCACGCCCACCAAAGCCGACCTTACGTTTTTGCTCCAGACGCCGCCCATCGGCGACTTGCCCCCGCTCAACTTTGGGTCGCGGCAGGTGTGTTTCACGCCCAACGGCCTCCCCGACGACGGCGGCAACCTTACCCTCGGCAATGACCTGACCGTGGCGGGCGACACCTACACGCTCAAGCTGAAAGGCCAGAGCGGTAGCCCCGCCTCCGGCACGGCGGTCACGAGCCTGGCCCTCGATTGCCGGTGGGGGTTCAAAAGCCTCACGCTAGCGGGCGAGGTGGCCCTCCGCAATGACCTCATCCGGCCCGTAACGGGCAACGGGCCTGTAAAAGCCCAATTTGCCGCCACGGTGAGCAGTTTTCACGACATCCTGCTGGCCGCCGACGTGGCTCCCTTCGCCTTTGTGGCCGACCCCGACTGGGCCTTCACGCTCCAGAACGTGAGCCTCGATTTGTCGGGCAGCCGCAACCCGGCGGGTATGACCCTCACCGAAGCCGAACGGCCCGGCAGCACCACCGCCGACAACAACAACTGGACGGGTATCTATGCCGACGCGGTGAACCTCAGCATCCCGTCGGTGCTGACGGGGCAGGCAACGCCGACGCGGGCCACGTTCCGGGGCCTGAAAATCGGGTTCACCACGGGCGTTTCGTTTCAGGCGGTGGTGGCCCCGGTGCTGACCCTGCAAACGGGGCGGCTCGGCGGCTGGCAATTTTCCATCGATACGCTGCGGCTTACGGTCGAAAACAGCCAGTTCGGCACGCCCATGCTGTCGGGGCGGCTGCGCTTTCCGCTCTTCGACGATCCCTTTCGCTACGAAGCCCGCTTTGGCCCCACAAGTCCTACCGACCCCACGCGGAGCCTGCAAATTGGGGTGAATCTGAGCAACGTAGGCCTGCCCATTGCGGCCCTGAAATCGCGGGTACGGCTGGCCGAAGGGTCGCGCATTGAGTGTGTGTTTCGGAACAGCGGGGGCAGCATCCGACCCGAACTCACGGCGGTGTTCAACGGTGAATGGACCATCGACGACCCCACCAACGGCATCAACCTGCCCAACCTGGCTTTTACTGACCTCAAATACGACACGCAGCGCGGGTTTGACGTGAGCCGGTTTACGTCGGCTTTCAACGCAGTCCTCACGCCACCCACCGCGTCTACAGGTACGTTGGCCCGCACAAGCCAGCCCGCTTCCGGTACGGCGACTGGGCGCGACGTGTGCGGGCCGTCGGTAAACGGCTTTTCGTTCGACATCAGTCAGGTAACGCCTGTTTTTGCGGGCAATTTCGAGACGGCTTCGGCGCGGGTGGGGCTACAGTTTGGCGTCGATGTGCGGCTGCTTGGCGGTTGCGGTGACGAGCAAAACAGCGACTCGTGGAGCTTCGGAGCCGGGGGTACGTTCAGCCTGACGGGCGAGTTGTCGCTCCAGAACGGCAACCCCCGCTTCGGCAATGTGCAGCTTGGCCTCAGCGGGGTACGTATCGACACCGACGTGAGCGTTGCCCACGTGAGCGGCGACCTACAGCTACACCGGGACGATGCCACCTACGGCAACGGCTTCCGGGGGTGCGTGGCCTTCGAGCTGGGCGTGGGGCCGAAGATTCAGGGCAGCGTGGGGGCCATTTTCGGCAAAACGAGAGGCAGCAGTCCCTACAACTACTTCTCAATCGATGGCTACCTCGGTGGGCTGAACGTGATGTTGGGGCAGTATATCGCCATCAGCGGGTTTACGGGCGGGCTGACCTACAACATGAGCTTCCGGCAGGGCGCGGGCAGCCAACCCGCCATCGAGGTGGTCGTAGATCGCCTCGCCAACGCGGGCGATTGTGCGGTAAATACCTCCCTGAGCCAGTTTCCGCTCGTGCCGACCCGCGACATCGTGCAGGTGGCCTTCGGGGTGATGTTCAAAGACGTGCTGGCGGCAGGCACGGCCTTCAACGGCGGCATGGGGCTACAGGCCGAAATCAACACCAACGGCGGGCTGAATTCGCTGGCCGTCGGGGGATTTATGGACTTCGTGAAACCGCCCACCGAGCAGTTTGTGGCCGGGGCCAATAACAGCATGATGCTCCGGGCCAAGCTGGGCCTGATGTAAGATTTCGTGGGCAACAAACTGACGGGCCTGTCCAAACTGTACCTCAACATCGGCAACGTGCTGCACGGATCGGCTGGCGACGAACCGAACCTGGCCGGGCAGATGGCCCTCTATATTGGCCCCGACGATTGGTATGTGTTTATTGGCAACCCCTGGCAACCCGACAACAACGGTGATCCCGGCGGGCTGCTGGCGAGTATGCCATCCTACGCGGAGGTGAGCCTCACGCTCCCCGACCCCATCGGGCGGCTGGGCGGAGCCGGCGCCTACTTTGCGATGGGTACGTATGGCATCAACGGCCTGCCGCCCAACGACAAGATTCACATTCCCGGCTGGATCAGGAATCAGGGCTTTCTCATAAAAATCTTAGGCCTACTTGACGTCTCAAAAGTTACTGATGCAAGGGAGTCAGATAGGGTTATAGTAACACGGCAACCAGTAAAGTATACTTCAGACAACTTGGTTAGTGTACCATTGAGCCTG
>JBBRMP010000260.1:0-7459 GCA_038230755.1 Cytophagales bacterium
AGGCTCAATGGTACACTAACCAAGTTGTCTGAAGTATACTTTACTGGTTGCCGTGTTACTATAACCCTATCTGACTCCCTTGCATCAGTAACTTTTGAGACGTCAAGTAGGCCTAAGATTTTTATGAGAAAGCCCTGATTACCGAAAAGAGTTCTTCAACGTTAGCTTGGATGAGATAGAATCAAAAATTAAGGAGCTTGGTTTTATGGCTGAATTCATAAAATTGCCAGAGGCAATGGAATACAGAGAAACTATTGCGATTTTAGAAAAAATGAAAAATCAAACGGATACATTAAGTATGGAGCAAATTATTGCTAATGAGTTTCCTTCTACACTAACCTAAAAGCCTAATCCCGAAGGAATTAGGGGTGACAATTTTATTAATTAGCGCCAGCTAACTTTGGACTTTAAGCCTCAACCTCCTTCTTCTTCCTCCGCTCATAGACAGTCAGTAAAAACGCGGGTAATAACACCAGGTTGGAGGTCATGCCCATGAGCAGGGTGATGGAGACGAGGATGCCGAGGGCCACGGTGCCCTGGAAGGTGGAGGCCGTGAAGATGGCGAACCCCACGAAGAGGATAAAGGCCGTGTAGACCATGCTGACGCCGGTTTGGTGGATGGTGCGCGAAATGGCTTCGGCAACCGTGGCCTGCCCACGCGTGAGTTCGTCGCGGTATTTGGTGATGAAATAGATCGTGCCGTCGGAGGAAAGGCCAAAGGCGATGCTGAAGATGAGGATAGTGGAGGGCTTGAGGTGGATGCCGAAATAGCCCATCAGTCCCGCCGTCACAATCAGCGGCACCACGCTCGGCAGGATGGCGATGAGGCTTAGCCGGACGTCGCGGAGGAGGATAATGAGCACGATGGACACCAGGAAAATAGCCAGCAGCGTGCTTTCGGCGAGGTTCAGAAGCAGGTATCGGTTGCCTCGCTCAAAGACCACGCTGTTGCCCGTGAGGTTGATTGTGTAGCGGTCAGCGGCAGCCGCCCATTGACCCGTTTCGCGGTCGAAATTGAAGATCGAATCAGCGCGGGGTTGCAGCTCGTCGATCAACGTATGGAGGCGGGCGGTGCCCACGTCGGCCACCTGAAAACTCACCCGCGTGTACCGCCGCGATGAATCGACGTACGATTTCAAACTCACACTCCCCGACCGTGACGTGCCCGTACCCATTTGGCTCGTGTAGCGTTGGAGTTTTGCCAGTTCCAAAGCGGGCGGCATGATGTAGTAGCGCGGATCGCCGCCCCGGTAGGCCTGGTAAAAAAACTTCACCGCCTCCACCACCGACAGCGGCCGGGCGAACTCCGGGTAACGGGCAAATTCGCGTTGAAGGAGCCTGATTTTGGTCAGCGTTTGGGGCGTCAGCACCCGCCCGGCCCGACCCGCGTCGATGCTCACTTCCAGCGGTAACACGCCGTGGTAGGTGGTCTCAAAGTACTTCAGGTCGGTGTAGATCGGATCATTTTTGGGCAGGTCATCCACCACGTAACCCACCGCTTTCACGAGGCTCATGCCTATCAATCCCAGCACGACGAACGTACCCACAAAGGTATAAATAGCTACGCGCCGGTGATGCACGAGGTGGTCTACCCAAGCCAGGAAACGGGTAATCAGGGGCTTATCGAGGTGGCTGCGTTGTGCTTCCGTCGGCGTGGATAACCGACTGAATGCCAGCGGGATCAATATCAGCGAAATAACGTAGGTGCTCATCACACCGAGCGAGGCCACCAGCCCAAATTCGAGGAGGAGCGGGCTATTGGTGAAGTAGAATACGAAGAAGCCGATGGACGTGGTGACGTTGGCAAAAAACGTGGTCTCACCCACCTTCGTCATGGCCGTTTGGAGGGCGTCGAGTTTGGCTTCGCCCCGGCCCAGTTCGCTGTGGTAGCGGTTGAGCAAAAAGATGGCGTTGGGCACCCCGATCACGATGATCAGCGGCGGAATCAGGCCCGATAAAATGGTAATGGTATAACCAAACAGCGACATGTAGCCCACCGTCCAGACCACGCCCACCGTGACCACCGCCATGGTGATGCCGACGACCGTCCACGACCGGAAAAAGAACAGCAGAATGAGCGACGTGACGAGAAACGCCAGCCCAAAAAACAGGAACATTTCGTTGCTCACCTTTGCCGTAAACTCCGTTCGGATAAACGGCAGTCCCGACATATGGGCCGTGAGTTTATGCCGCGCCCCAAACGCCGCTACCAGCTTCTCGATTTGCCGCACTGTCGTGATACGCCCCTTGGTGTTGAGCTTGACCTGATCGAACGAAATTGCCATCAAATGCGACCGCCCCGACGAATCCGTAACGAGGCCCTGATAGAACGGTAGGCGGCTAATGGTGCGTTGTAGCGAATCTGCTTCGGCCTGATCGGTAGGTAGTTGCGTACTGATTGGGCGAAACTTAAATTGGTCGGTGCTGTCGTTGAGCGTGATCGTGTACAGGCCGGTATTGGCCACCACGTCGCGGATACCGTCGATGGTTTTGATGGTTTTGGTCAGCCGCTGCCAGTCCTGCAAAAACGGCAATCGGTACATCGAATCGGTCTCGATACCGACCACCATCACGTTGCCGTCTTCGCCAAACCGACTCTTAAACGCCTGATACCGAATGTAATCAGGGTCCGTGGTGGGCAGGATTTGGGCGTATTCGTAGGAGAATTTGACGTGGACCGCCCGGTAGCCCATAAACACCGTGCCGACCAGGATGATGAGTAGCAGGGATAGGCGATTCGCGAGGATAAAGCGGGCAATTCGGGACCAAATCATAACGGAAGAGGAATGAGGAAACGCAGGCGACTGTTTAGCGGAGTGGTACTCCGCTGTTTGAAAAATTATCGGACAGCGGAGTACCACTCCGCTAAACAGTACGCCAAGTTAGCCTCAGATCATGCCACGGGCTTTCAGTTCGAGGTATTTGTTGACGGTGTTGGCCGTCAAATCCTGCGGAGCGGTGAGGATACTGGAGATACCGTATTGTTGTAACTCCTTGACAATCTGCCGTTTTTCGTAGGCAAACTTTTCGCCAATCGTTTTCAGATAGATTTCTTCGGTGTTTTTGGCAGGGGCGTTCAGCAAGCCCCGCAGTTCGGTGTTGTCGAAGAAAATAACCAGCAGCAGGTGGTCTTTGGCCAGTCGGCGGAGGTAGGGTAGCTGGCGTTGCAGGCCGTTGAGGGTTTCAAAATTGGTAAACAGCAGCAGCAGACTACGCTGCCGGACCTGCGTGCGGATAGTGGTATACAGTGCCTCGAAATCGGTTTCCAAGAAGCGCGTTTTCTGCCGAAACAGCACCTCCAGAATCTTCCGCATATGGCCGGGCCGACGTTCGGCGGGGACCACCTGACCCATTTTTTCGGAGAACGTGACCAGCCCGGCGCGGTCCTGTTTCATGAGCGCAATGTTGCTCAGCACCAGCGACGCGTTGATGGCATAGTCCAGCAGGGTTAGCCCCGCAAATGGCGACTGCATGACCCGGCCCTTGTCGATAAGGCAATACACTGCTTGTGAGCGTTCGTCCTGGTAAGCGTTCACGATCAACCCCGTTTGCCCCGGATCAGAGCGGCGGGCGGTGGCTTTCCAGTTAATGCTCCGCAGATCGTCGCCCTGCGAATAAGGCCTGATTTGCTCGAATTCCATGCTGTGCCCCACCCGCCGTATCCGCTTGATACCCAGTTCAGTCAGCCGGTTCGAGACGGCCAGCAACTCGTATTGCCGCATTTGCAAATAGGACGGATACACCGGCACCAAACGCCCTTCTTCAAACTGAAAACGCCGTTTCAGCAGCCTTAGCGGCGTCATGACAAAGACGTTGATGGCCCCAAAACTGTACTCGCCCCGGCGCGTAGGTCGCAGTTCGTAGCGGATGGCACGGGGCGCATTGGGTTTCAGATCAGCGGTAAACAATACGTCGCGGCGCTGAAACTGAAACGGAATCTCGTCGATGACTTCAACGGGCGTATTGAATGCATATCGGCTTTCGAGGTAGAGCGTGATGGGGTTTTCGTCGCCGTTGGAGAGCCGTTCGGGCATCTCGCGGCGGGCAAAAAACACGGGCTGATTCCCAACGGTATTCTGCCGAAACAGCAGCCACATTTCGATAAGCAAAATCAGCACGAAAACAGCCAGCGCGACTTGCATCAGTGGAAACAAAATCGGAAACGCGTAGGCTACCACAAATGCCAGCACAAAGCCCAGCAAGATGATCCAGACACGGGTCGAAACGAATAAGGCACGGACTATTTTCATACGGTAGCGTATCAGGGTAATTTGGGTAAACCAGCCAGGGCCGTCTCGACCTGTTGTTCGTAGACGGCATCCTGCTCTTCATAATAGCGATCCTGCTCCACGGTCGAGTTGCGCAGCCATAGCAGGGCATCGTTATAGGCCATGCGGGCTTCGGCGGGGCGGTTCAGGCGGTGTAATGCCCGCCCTTTCCAGTAGCTCGACGCGGCGCTGCTGGGGTTGTTGGGAATGGCTTTTTCAAAATCGCTGAGGGCATCACCGGCCATGCCGAAGGCCAGCCGGGCCTGTCCCCGCGCCAGGTAATACCGGTAGCTGACCCAGGTAGGGCCATGCTTGTCTTCAATCAGCGCAATAGCCTTGTCATAGCCGGGCAGCGCTTCGGCGGGGCGACCCATAAACCGGTAAATCTCGGCCCGCAGGTAGCTAACGGCGTGGTCACCTTCGCGGTCGTCCAGATCGGGCGTCAGGGCGTCGTAGGCCTCGTAGTGGGTTAGCGCACGGGGGTAATCGCGGATAATGTTCAGGTACACCCAGCCTACATAGCCGTGGTGTTTGGGCTTTTGCCGACAAGCCTCTTCCAGCAGCGGCACTGCTCTGGCATAGTCCCGTTGTTCCAGCCAAGAAATACCCTGGCTAAACGTGTAGTCGGCCACGTCTTTCCCCCCCGCCCGAATGCTACTATCGAGCCAGTTTTGGTAATGCACCTGCCCCCACGGTCGGCTATAGCGGGCCGTTTCGGTAAGCCGACTGGTGAGCTGTTCCATCAGCAGGCTTTCGTTTTGGGCCTGGGCCGCCATAGAAAGCAGCAACAGGCAAAGTAGTGGCCGGATCATGGAAAAACGTCGGTGATATGCCCGTCGACAAGGCGGATGTTGATCGTGGCTACGTAGTCGAGCGGGCGGGGTATGGCACGTACCCGACCGGGCTGCCAGCCGGTGGCAAAATACGTTTGCAAGATGGTTACCAACTGATTAGTCGTTGGTTGGTTATTGGGCAGCAGTTGGTAGTCGGGGCCGTAGGTTTTGGCCGAAAAACGCCCCGCCTGTCCTTCACAATTCACTATACAACGTACCTGCACCACACCCGTCGGCCCTGTTCGTTCCCCGGGCACATAGGTAGCCTGCAGGCGCTGGCGGATGGCGTAAAAACGCCCGGCGGGGCCTTTCTTGTCCAGACTGTTCGCCTGCTCGCCGGGTGCATAAAAACAGGTAGTACACAACTGAAACCCAGCAGCACCGCATGGCTTTCCAGCGGGTAATGCGCCCAGAGCCGTTAGGGTAGAGCCAGTTGATCGGTCAACAAACTCGTTGACAGTTAGTATATTACCGCTCATTTTCTCGACCAGCATGGGCGCGTCGTAATTCCGCGAGCAGTCGGTTCGGTTCCCTTTCACGATGATAAAAACGGCACCATCGCGCTCCACTACCGACCAGCAACGGATGGCCCGGTCACCGTTTTGTGCCGTTTCCAGACAAGCCTGCCCACCGTTGTGAAAGTGATACCGTGCAGCTCCTTTCTGCCAGATCCGATTGGTCAGCAATGCCCGAACGCTGGCTTCATTTTGCCCTGGAGAACCAGCTGGTTGTACCCGCCGGAACAGCAGCGGAGTAGTGCCCGTCAGGCTTAGTTCGGTATCGGTCAGTCGTACTTGTTTTGGCTCGAATAGCAGTGTGTCGAGCCGTAGCCTCTGCCCGTTCATCGCCCAGGTAGCGCGAGGATTTCGGGCGGCGTTATCGATCAGGCTGAGGGTGTACGTACTGTCCGCCCGCACGTCGAGATACAGCGGCAGCGGACATACAAACCCGCTGTCAAGTTCCTGCTTTACCCCCACCCACGCACCAGTGATGGATTGGGCGGAAGAGGAATGCGTAATGAACAATGTACAATGTACAATGACTGTTAGGCCACGCCATAAACCACGCACACCTGTCGTCCGATACAAGCTACCTATTGCGCCCATTGTACCTTGTCCATTGTACATTCCTTCATCGCGGTACCTCTATTTTCTGCACCAACTGGGCAATGACGGCGTCAGGTGTGGCGCCTTCCATCTCCCGTTCGGGGGTGAGCTGAATACGATGGCGCAACACCGGCGTGGCCAGTTCCTGAATGTCTTCGGGCGTCACAAAATCACGTCCACGGAGCGTGGCAAGGGCTTTTGCGCTGTTGAGCAAGGCTACTGCCGCGCGGGGCGACGCGCCCAAATACAGCGATTTATTGTCGCGTGTGCTGCGAATGATCTGGGCGATGTACGTAAACAGGTTTTCCTCGACGTGTACCTGACTCACCTTGTCGCGCAACCCCGCCAACTGGTCGGCAGAGAGTACGGCGTTGATAGCGCCCAACGCATCGGACAGGTGTCGTCGTTGGTGGTGCCCGCGCAAAATGGCCACTTCCTCGTCAGCATCGGGGTAATCGACCACCACTTTAAAGAGAAACCGGTCCAGTTGGGCTTCGGGCAGACGGTAGGTGCCCTCCTGCTCGATGGGATTTTGCGTGGCCAGCACCATGAACGGCGGCGGCAGCAGATGAGTCGTACCGTCGTTGGTGACCTGCCGTTCTTCCATCACCTCAAACAGTGCCGCCTGCGTCTTGGCCGGGGCGCGGTTGATCTCGTCGATGAGCACGATATTGGCGAAAATGGGGCCAGGCCGATAGGCAAACTCACCCGTTTTCTGGCTAAACACCGACGTACCCAACACATCGGCGGGCATCATGTCGGGCGTAAACTGAATGCGGCTGAACTGCACCGACAGCGTCTTCGCCAACAGCTTGGCAATAAGTGTTTTAGCTACACCTGGAACGCCTTCGATGAGCACGTGTCCGTCGGCCAAAAGGGCCGTCAACAGCAGGTCGATGGTTTGGTATTGCCCCACAATCACGGTGCCCACTTCGGCGCGGATAGCCTCAACGGCGGTTATTACTTCTTGTAGGTCAATGCGGTCTTCAAATGGTTTTTCCATGTATTGTGGATTAACAAATTAGGGGGCCGTTGCCAGTTGGGCCAATGAATGCACCCAGTTGGCGAAACGGGGGCAGTTAGCTAAAATAGTAGACATGCCGATCTCCAATGCGAGTATAGAACCAAACACTCGTTTGTCGTAAGCCAATTGGTCGTGTTCAGCAAACAGGCTGGTCATACGTTTAGAGGGCGGGAAATCAGAATCAATCTCTTCAGGATCAGTGAAAGAAGCGGTGGTTCGCTGTATAGC
>JBBRMP010000261.1:0-7435 GCA_038230755.1 Cytophagales bacterium
GAGCGCGAAGCCACTTACGACCCCTTTAACTGATCATAGCGAATTTTCGACAGGTGCCGGGCGTCGACGGGTAGCGTAGGCCTGAAATATAGGTGGTTAATCAACCCTTCGGGGAAATTGGTCGCTAATGCTATTAAAAGGTCGGTTTCCTGCGCCTGGCCCTGAACGTAGACCGTGAAGCCCGCTTCGGTGGCGAGGGCTGCCACGCTCGCTACCCCGTCTACGTGTGCCAGCACGTGTTCGATCTGGTAATGTTGCACCCCCATATGCACCCGTTCGTTGCCCCGCCTGCCGGTAAGGACTAACTCATTGGCCTCGTTCAAGTACCCAAAATCGCCGGTCAGCAGCCAGTCGTGCCCCGCTGTGGCCACGTGCGGCCCCTGCACGGCCAGTTCGCCCACAGCCTGCGCCGTCCCGTCGGCCAAAAACAACGTACCCATTGGGTGAATTTTTGCCTGAAGTGACGGATGAATAGTGCCCACGGTATAGCCCGCACGGGGGGTCCGGGATTCGGGGCCAACGGCACGGATCGCAATCGGTTCAGCCTCCGACGAGCCGTAGATGATGTAGATGGTCGCTTGCACGAAGTATTTTTTCAGCGCGTGCGCTAGCCCCTCCGGCACCGGTGAGCCGCCGATACCCACGGCCCGTACGTCGGGGAATGTCTGCGGATGCAGTTGCAGGTAGCGCAGGAGGCTTTGGACATAATACACGTTGCCGGTCATTGTCTGAACATGCTGACTGACAAGCTGTTGCGCGATACGGCCAGGTTCCAGCGCGGTTAGCTTAAACCCGGGTAAAGCGGGCAGGATGCTCACCGTGCCGAGGGCCAAGTTGTGCAGTAAAATGTTGGGAAACAGCGGAAAGTCGCGCTGTCCGGGCCAGGATGGAAAGGCCTCGTTGAGGGCCTGATGCTGCGCCAGCAACACCCGATGGCTGCGCCAGATCGACTTGGCCGCCCCCGTCGAGCCTGAGCTGTGTGATACCAACGCCGGTTGGTCGGGCGCAACAGATTGCGGGGGTAACCACTGCCCAGATAAATCGATGCTGTTTTCAGTACAAACCGGCGTAACCCTGATCAGACGGAGCAGCCACGACAATGGGGAGCTTTGTTTGCGTTGGGTGAGTATCGCCCTGATGTCGCCGGTCAGGAGCAACGACAGGAGCATCCGTAGCGAAGCCGCCGGGGGCAATACGGGAATGGCGCCGTAGGCCATGATGGCCAGCAGGCTACAAATCAGGTCGAACGAGACGGGCATGGCCAGCATCACCGATTGGCCGGGCTGCACCTTCTGCCTCGCTAGTTCGGTTCTGATAGCCGCCACCCGGTCCAGGATCGCCCCACCTGTGTAGGCCGTGGACATGGGTTTAGTCGGGTCTTCGTCGGGCCAGATAAGTAGCTCACTATCAGTGTTTTCTAGTAATTTTTTATGGATAAGTTCGTAGTAATTGGCGGTCATCATCCAGTCGTATGGCTATCGATTGTGGGTGTCTGGCCCACCGTTACCGGTAGATAAACCGAAAACGTAGCGCCTTCGCTCGGCTGACTGTGGGCGGCAATGGCCCCGCCGTGGTTGATAACCACTTTTTCGCAGATGGCCAGGCCAATACCCGTACCGGCAAACTGACCTTTGCCGTGCAGCCGCTGAAACACCTGAAAAATCCGCCCCGCGTACCGCTCGTCAAACCCGATCCCGTGGTCAGTTACCTCAATGTGATAATAAGCGGGGGCGGGCCACGCGGGCTTCACAGATGGGGGCATCTGGGCAGCGGGTACTTCACTAAACCGGAGCGTAACGAGCGGCGGCACCCCGGCCCGGTGAAACTTGAGGGCGTTTGCCAGCAGATTCTGGAAGAGTTGAACCAATTGGGAGGCGTCGCCCTGCACCGTGGGCAGGGTTTCGTAGTGTACCTGTCCGGTTGTTTCTGCCAGCGCAACAGACAGGTTATCCAGCGCCTCGCCTACAACCCTGGCAAGGGGTACGGGCATGGCAGGAACACGGTGGGTGGCAATGCGCGAGAAGGAAAGTAAGTCGTTGATTAGCAACGACATCCGGGCACCTCCCGACGATAGCCGATTGAGTATATCGTTGCCATACTCCCCCAACTCGTTGCCATACTGCGCCTTGAGGATGCCGCTGAACGACTGGATTTTGCGGAGGGGTTCCTGCAAATCGTGGCTGGCAACGTAGGCGAACTGTTCCAGATTTTGGTTGCTCCGTTGCAGGTCGAGGTTACGCTCTTGCAGAGTTTGGGTTCGTTGCTGCACCCGTTTGTCCAGGTCCTCCGCGAGTTGCCGATACCGGGCTTCGCTGCGTTCAATTTGCTGCCGGGCCGCTACTTGTTCGGCCACGTCGCTGGCACTGGCCTTCCTGACGGTCAATTCGTGCATGGCCTGCCGGGCAAATCGTTCGAGGAGTTGCCGGTTGGCGGCAGAAAAAGACCGGGGTACGCTGTCCATCACGCAGACCGCCCCAATCCGGTAGCCATCATACACGCTAACGGAGGCGCCCGCATAAAAGCGGAGGCCTCCGTTAGCGTGTATGATGGGGTTGGTTTGTAACGTGGGTTCAGTCCAGGTGTCTTCAAAAACGGTAGGCGCTGGTTGCAGAATCGTCCGTGAACACAAACTATCCGGTCGGTCTACCTGGGTACGGCCAAAGGTGCCCGCCTGTGCCTTGTAGAAGACCGTTTGTTCGTCGACGAGCGAGATAAAGCTCAGAGGCGTGCCAAAGGCAAGGGCCATAATCTGGGCGAGGTTGTCGAAGGCTTCCTCGGCGGCGGTATACAAGATAGCGTAGGAACGAAGTTCAGCTAACCGGGGCAGGTCAGTAGCGGGGCTAAGGTCATCAGGTAGAGCGGTTTTTTCCATGGGACGTTGAGTCAGAAAGCCGGGGTGTGTTAACTACGCATCCTTGGGTAAAGTACGTCATAATGCCGCGCATATCACGGACCCGTCTTTTTTCCGGCGTCTCCCCTACGTCAGCCGTACGCCAAACAGGTCTTTGGAGCGGGTGTAGATGTAGCCCACCACCAGCAGCGTGACCACCCCGCCCGCCACCACCGACGGTATGGTGCCCAGCAAACTCGCCGCCACGCCCGACTCGAACGCGCCGATTTCGTTGGACGAACTGACGAAGATGCCATTGACCGCCGCCACCCGGCCGCGCAGGTGGTCGGGGGGGAGGAGTTGCATGATCGTTTGGCGAATGATCACGCTCACACTATCGAACGCACCCGTCAGGGCCAGCATAATAAGGGATAAAAAGAAATTGGTAGAAACGGCAAAGATCAGCGTAGCCACCCCGAAGCCCGCCACGGCCAGGAGCATGTTGCGCCAGGCATTGACGGTGGGCGGAAATTTGGCCAGTGCCAGCATCGTGATCACCGCGCCAACGGAGGGGGCTGCCCGCAAAAAGCCCAGCACCACCGCCGGGGGCAAAATCAGTTGCCCGTTATTCAGCACCGGGGTAATGCCCAAACTTGACCAGCCTGCCGCGTCGACGCGCAGAATGTCTTCGGCGAAGACGGGCAAAATGGCCACCACGCCCCCAAAAAGGACCGAAAACAAATCGAGCGAGATGGCGTAGAGCACAATGCGGTTACTGAACACGAACGCGAACCCCTCGCGCAGACTGGCCCACAACCCCAGACTGGCCGTGGCCGAATTGGCGATGGTGGGGGCCGTTTGGCGGTTGATGAGCGAGAGAAAGACGAAACAGAGCAGGTAGAGGCCAATGACTACCAGTAAGGTGTTATCGAAACCGAAGGCGGCGTACAGAAAACCCGCCACCCCCGGACCCGCAATGGCCCCCGCCTGCCAGAATGAACTGCTCCAGGTGGCCGAGTTGGCGTAGAGTTCGCGGGGCACCAGAAACGGCTTTAGCGACGAACTGGCGGGTGAGTAGAAACCCCGCGCCGTACCAATGAGCATCAGCACGCCATAGATCACCGCCAGGCGGGTGGCCTGCGTTAGTTGCTCCACCACCGCCGGACGGAACGCCAGGTACAGCACCACCGACCCCAGCATGATGACACCCAGGCTGATTTGCAGAATCCGCTTCTTGTCGCGCCGGTCGGCCAGGTGCCCGCCGAAGAGCGACAGCATGATGAACGGAATGGCCTCGGCCAGCCCAATCAGCCCCAGGGCCAGTGGGTCGTGGGTCATCTTGTAGAGTTCATAGCCCACGATCACTTCCTGAATGAGCAGGGTGGCCGTGAGCAGGAACGAATTCAGCACGTAGTACCGAAAGTCGGGTACGCGCAACGCGGCGTAGGCATCGTGGGGTGGGGGTACGGGTGTTGTCATACCAAAAAATAACCCCGAACCCAGTGCGTTGGGTTCGGGGTTGCGGAGCGATTCAGTTTAGGGTTTAGCTAAACTGTTAGGGATACATCGTTTGCACGGTGGCAATATCCAACGGTGAAAGGCCGTCGCGCTGTGCGTTGAAGGTAGACCCGTCTTTTTTGGTGATCGTGGGTTGGCCCGTCGCCGTGAATGCCCATGAATTATACATCATCACCGAGCCGAAATCCAGCCCTCCTGCCTGATCGAACCCGTCTTTGCTCATCTGCGTATAGGTCTGAAAATCATAGTCATGGCCCGCTTCGGCATTGGCCGTGTTTACCGTCACGTACTGGTCGCGGTCGGCGCGGCTGTGTTCATGATACATGCCCACGGTATGGCCAATTTCATGAATCACGTTGCCCACCGTGCAGCCCGCTCCCATGTTGATCCACTGCTGACCACCCACCCGGCCAACGTAGCCCGAACAGCCGCCGCCGCCGTCCTGAAAGGTGACGTAGCAATATTGGGTGGTGCGTTCCACAAACCGGATTTTTGTGTTGGCGGTCCAGTGGTTCATGGCATCGAAGACACGCTGCTGATTGGGCAGGGCCGGGTCTATTTTGTAGTAGACAATCTTGTTGGTCCATTTCACGCTTTGCAGCGTACGGCCCGCCCCCTCGGTGGCATGGTCAGGATCGGTCAGGTCGGTGGGCGAAAGGAGGATGTCGCCCTGAAAAACGGGTGTACCGTTGATAACCTGGTAGCTGATGGGGCTGCCCCGGTGAATGCCCGTTTTCTGGGCACCGGCCTGGTTGGGAAAAGCCTGTTCGGTCTGGTCAGCCTGTGGGCGGGCCGCGTCGGTGGTATTGGTTGAGCAGGCTGGCAGGCATAATGCCCCCGCGACTCCGGTTAGGAATAAAGCGTAGTTTTTCATGGTCGATTGATACGTTGATAAAGCAGTTAATTATCAGGCAGTTACATGCAAACCAGGTGCCACGTCTACACAGTTAGTAAATTCTATATAAAAGAGTATATATACTATAGAGGTTACTCACCAGTTTTGCCGGAAAGCGTGGTGACATAGACCGGCTAGTGTGCTCAATGGCAAATTCAGTGATAAAGCGTATGTGGAAATTCATCAGCACGTGGCATTGTAGTGGGCAACGAACACCTCATTCGCCGAAAATTGCGGTAGTTTAGCCTGACAATACTATTTCCTGAACTTACCCACTAGCGCTACCGCCCTTTTTTCATGGCTACACGTATTATTCCCCGCGCGGCATCGGCCCACGAGCCGCCCATGCTCATCAAGAGTCTCCTCTATCAGTCTGCCCGTTACGAACCTAACCGGGAAATCGTTTACCGCGACCTGTTCCGGATGAATTATACCACCTTCAACGAGCGCGTGCGGCGGCTGGCCAACGTGCTCGCCGAAGCGGGTGTGCAACAGGGCGATACCGTGGCCGTGATGGATTGGGACAGCCACCGTTACCTAGAATCGTTTTTTGCCATTCCCTGCATCGGGGCGGTGCTGCACACGATCAACGTGCGGCTGTCGCCGTTTCAGATTCTGTACACGATGAATCACGCCGCCGACAAAGTGGTGCTGGTTCACGAAGATTTCCTGCCCCTACTCGACGGTATCCGCTCGCAACTGACCACCGTCGAGACCATTATCGTGGTCAGCGATAAGGTCTATTCCGAGGCGACCAAAGCCGACTTTGTCCTGCCCGACAACACCTACGGCGAATATGAGACCCTGCTGGCGGCGGCATCGCCGGACTGTGACTTTCCGGATTTTGACGAAAATTCGACTGCCACCACTTTCTACACCACCGGCACCACGGGCCACCCCAAGGGCGTGTACTTCTCGCACCGGCAGTTGTTCATGCACACTATGTGTTTGTGCACGTACATATGTGGCTATCAGGCGGTTGCGTTCCAGTCGCATTTGGATACGTACATGCCCATTACGCCCATGTTCCACGTGCACGCCTGGGGCTTTCCGTATCTGGCCACCATGCTGTCGGCCAAGCAGGTGTACCCCGGTCGGTATGAGCCGGAACTGTTGCTAAAGCTGATTTTAACCGAAGGTGTCACGTTTTCGCATTGCGTACCGACCATTCTGAACATGCTCGTCAGCAGTCCCGCCGCCGTAAAGTTTCAGGAGCAGCTCAGCCGCTGGAAGGTTATCATCGGTGGCTCGGCGCTGACCAAAGGGCTGGCCACGGCGGCGCTGAACATGGGCATACGGGTGTATCAGGGCTACGGTATGTCCGAAACGGCCCCCATCATGTCGGTGTCGTACCTCAACGACCAGGAACGTGACCTGCCCATCGAGCAGAAAGTACACCTGCTCACGCAGGCGGGCCGCATTGCGCCGTTTGTGGAAATGCGCCTGATGGACGAGGCGGGTCATTTTATGCCCCACGACGGCGAGGCCGTTGGCGAGGTGGTGGCGCGGGGTCCCTGGATGACGCAGGGCTACTGGCAGGAACCCGAACGCAGCGAAGAACTCTGGCGCGGCGGTTGGCTGCATACCGGCGACGTGGCGAGCATCACCCCCGATAATTGGGTCCACATTGCTGACCGCACCAAAGACGTGATCAAAACCGGGGGCGAGTGGGTGTCGTCGCTGGAGATTGAAGATTCGCTCTCGCAGGTAGACGGTGTAGCCGAAGTAGCCGTCATTGGCCTGCCCGACGAAAAATGGGGCGAACGTCCCCACGCCATCATCGTGCTCAAACCCGGTTACGAAGGCAAGCTCACGCCCGATATGGTCAAAGCTGGTATGCAGGACAAAGTGAACAAGGGCGAGCTAAACAAGTGGTATGTGCCTGACCGCGTGCTGTTTGTGAACGAAATTCCGAAAACCAGTGTGGGCAAGCTCGACAAAAAGCGCATCCGCACCGAGATGAAGGCCGCTATTTTGGGATGAAGGAAGGGAGTTTGGCGTTTTCAGTTTAGAGTTTTCAACGGTCCGCCGCTCATATCTTTGACTTCGGTGGAAGTTGTGCGGAAAAGTACAACTTTTACCCCAAGAACCTGACGAGGGTGACCAGTATCGCCCGTCCGCCGCACAGACACACCCGTGATCTTGATCTCGCTGGTAACGCTGGCCACCCCGTCACTTTTCAAAAAGCCCCA
>JBBRMP010000262.1:0-7362 GCA_038230755.1 Cytophagales bacterium
CCGGTGGCTAGTTCAGTTTTGGCAATGTCGGTTTCGCTGATCTTTTCCAAATACATCATCAGTGACCGCAGGCTGTTGCCATGGGCCACAATCAGCACGTTCTGGCCTGCTTTCAGTTTCGGCTCAATCTCGGCCTGATAGTAGGGTACTACCCGTTTATAAGTATGTTCAAGGCTTTCGCCTCTGGGTGGCACCGCAGCATAGCTCCGCCGCCACTCATCTAGCTGCTTTACGCCGTATTGCTTAGCCACATCGTCTTTATTAAGCCCTTGCAGATCACCATAGTTACGCTCGTTTAGGGCGGCAGATTTTGCTACGGGCAGGTTGTTCTGGCCAGTTTGCTGCTCAATGATTTCCAGCGTACGGATAGCTCGTTTCAGCACCGATGTAAACGCATAATCGACGGGATAGGGCTTCAGCAACTGCCCCGCCTGCCGGGCTTCCTCTTCGCCCTGCGGCGACAAATCAACGTCTACTTCACCGGTGAACCGGTTTTCCAGATTCCAGACCGACTGTCCGTGCCTGACGATTGCTAGATAGGCCATATGGTTGCGTTAAACCCGGCGGTGGTTGTTTTCCGGCCTGCGTACATAACGGGTAAACGGGGCGGGGGTTTATTTTTGTACCACAATCGCCCTTCGCATTTATGAAGAAACAAGCATCGTCCAAGATCATTAACCCGACTACCAATTCTATACTGGCCAGCATTGCCGGTCAGGAGCGCGTTCGTATCGAGCGGGTTTCGCCCGAAACCGATGCTGGTTTTGACCAGCCTGGCCGCTACCCCATCAAAGCCATTATTGGCCAGACCATTGCCGTGGAAGCCGACATCATCACCGATGGCCACGACTACCTGGGTGCGCGGCTGCTCTATAAACACGCCAACGAGAAAACGTGGCAGGGATCGCCAATGACGTTGCTGGTGAATGACCGCTGGGCGGGGTCTTTTTCGGTCGAAAAACTGGGGCGTTACCACTACACCATCGAAGCGTGGGTAGATCATATTGCGTCGTGGCAGCACGAAATTCACTTGAAAGTAGCCGATGGCCAACGCATTAGTAGCGAACTAAAAGCCGGGGCGGTGCTGGTCGACGGTATGGCGCACCGGGCGGGCGGGGGGCCTAACGCCAACGCGCATGATGCCGCCGAACTCATCCGCGCCGCCACGCTTTTCCGCGAAGGAGCCGACCATGTGGACGATGCCCAGGCCGGAGACCCCTACACCGAAGCTGTTACCCTGGCCGAAAGCGACCAGTTTTTGCACTGGGCGCAGCAATACCCCGAACGCCAACACCCGGGCCGATACGCCTATGAGCTTAGCGTAGAAGTAGACCGGGCAGCGGCGGGTTTCAGCACCTGGTACTGCCTGTTTCCCCGGTCAGCGGCGCGGGAAACAGGTACCCACGGCACGTTTCAGGATGTGGAAAAACTCCTGCCGCGCATTGCTGGTCTGGGCTTCGACGTGCTCTATCTGCCACCCATTCACCCCATCGGCATGGCGCACCGCAAGGGCAAAAACAACTCGGTGATCTGCCAGCCCGGCGAACCGGGCGTACCCTATGGCATTGGTGCCGCCGACGGTGGGCACGACGCTATCCACGCCGAACTGGGCACCGTAGACGACTTTAAACACCTGATTGCGGAAGCCAAAACCTACGGCATGGAAGTGGCAATGGACCTGGCCATTCAGTGTTCGCCCGACCACCCGTGGGCCACGCAACACCCCGACTGTTTCAAAAAACGACCCGACGGCACCATCCAGTACGCCGAAAATCCGCCCAAAAAGTACCAGGATATTTACCCCGTCTATTTCGAGACGGACGATTGGCAAAACCTCTGGCAGGAGCTAAAACGCGTGTTGCTGGTCTGGGCCAACTGGGGCGTGAAGATCGTGCGGGTCGATAATCCGCACACGAAGCCGTTTGGTTTTTGGGAATGGGTGATTGCCGACGTGAAGAACCACCACCCCGACATGCTGTTTTTGGCGGAGGCATTTACGAAGCCAAAGGTGATGCAGCAACTGGCCAAAGTGGGCTTTGCCCATTCGTATACGTACTACGCCTGGCGTACTAACAAAGCCGAGTTACAGCAGTACATGACCGAACTAACGGCGGGGGAAATGAAGCATTATTTCCGCCCCAACTTCTGGCCGACAACGCATGACATCAACCCCGGAATCCTGCAATCGGGCCACGAGCCGCAGTTTTTGATCCGGTATTTTCTGGCTGCTACGCTCTCCAGCAACTACGGCATCTACGGCCCCTCGTTTGAGTTGATGGAGCATGTGCCGGTGCCAAACAAGGAAGAATTTCTAAATTCGGAGAAGTACGAAATACGGTACTGGGATTGGGAACGGACCAATAAGCTGACCTACCTCATCAGCCTGACCAACCGCATTCGTCGCGAAAACAGGGCCTTGCAGGAAACCAATAACATAACCTTCTGCACCGTCAACGACGACTATCTGATGGCGTATCTGAAAACGTCAGGGGATAATCGGTTGCTGGTTATCGTGAACACCGACGCCTGTAACCGCCGCGCGGGATTGGTGCAGGTGCCCATCTGGCAATTCGGCATCGGCCCCGAACAGCCCTACACCGTGCATGACCTACTCACCGACAATCGCTACACTTGGCGCGGCGAATGGAATTTTGTGGAGCTAGACCCCTACATCATGCCCATGCACTTATTTCGGATTGAGGAAGTTTAAGCCCCTACAAAACCACCGCCTTTTCGTTGGCTAACTGCGCAGTTTTTGTGGGACGGCTTAGGAATTGCATGATGCCCCAGGCAATTAAATAGGCAAATCCGCAGAGCGAGAAGAGCAGGTTATAGCCCCCCGTAAGATCACCGGCACTTTTGTAGCGATCCAGCAAAAAGCCCACGAGCAGCGGAAACAGAATACCGCCGATGGACCCCGCCATGCCACCAATGCCGATAACCGAACTGATGGCCCGTTTGGGAAACGTGTCGGAAACGGTAGTATAGATAGTGGCACTCCAGGCCTGATGTGCGGCAGCGGCGAGGCTGATAAGGCCCACCGCCTGCCAAATATCAGTGGCATAACGAGCCGCCATGATGGGCACCACAGCCACCGCAAAAAAGAGCATGGACGTGCTGCGGGCTTTGGCAATGACCCACCCCCGCCGAATCAGGTAGGATGATAAATACCCGCCGCCGATGCTACCGATAGTCGTTGCCGTGTAGATAATTACTAGCGGCAGGCTGGGTTTTTTAAGGTCCAGTTTGAAGGTTGTAGAGAAGTAAGAGGGCAGCCAGAACAGGAAAAACCACCAGACGGGGTCGGTCATAAACTTGCCCACCACGAAGGCCCAGGTGCGGCGGATGCGGAATAATTGCGCCCAGCCCAGCGCTTCGCCGGTATCATTGGCGGCTTCATTATCGCTGTGGATATACTGAATCTCCGCCGCCGATACGCGCGATTGGCGGGCGGGCACTTCGTAGAAAATAATCCAGAAAATGAGCCAGATAAAGCCGATTGCCCCAGTGAGCAAAAAAGCCTCCTGCCAACCATAAGCGCCTAATATCCAAGGCACTAGCACCGGAGAAGCCACCGCCCCAATGTTAGCTCCGGAGTTGAAAATACCCGTGGCCAGCGCCCGTTCTTTCTTGGGAAACCATTCGGCTACGGCCTTGATCGCCGCTGGAAAATTACCCGATTCGCCCAGGCCCAGCAACGACCGCATAACACCGAAACCGAATGTACTTTTGGCCACGGCGTGTAGCATGGCGGCAATGCTCCAGACAATGAGCGAAATAGTATAGCCGAGTTTGGTCCCGATCCGGTCGATGATCCGCCCGAAGACCAGCAAGCCCAGCGCATAGGATGCCGCAAAAGCAATGACAATGTTACTGTAGTCGGTTTCGGTCCAGTTAAACTCTTTTTCGAGCGTCGGTTTCAGCAGCCCGATCACCTGCCGGTCGAGGTAGTTGATGGTGGTGGCGAAAAAGAGCAGGGCTACCACCACCCAGCGGTAGCGGCCAACGGGCGTGGCGGTGTTTTGGAGTTGGTTCATCGGGCTGGCAGGAAATGGGTTACTGTTTATCAATATGCGTTAAAAGACCCGCCACACGGTCGCGGAGGGCATCGGGGCTGAGGCCACCACGAAACAGGTGCGAACCAATGCCAACGCAGGTGACACCCGCGCCAAACCAGTCGATCAGGCTTTGGGGGGTGGGTTCCACGCCGCCCGTTACCATCAGTTTCAGGTGAGGCATCGGCCCTAGAATAGCTTTGATGAACCCCGGTCCGAGCACGTTTCCGGGAAACACTTTCACCAGTTCAGCACCCAGTTGGGTGGCCTGATAAATTTCGTTCAACGTGGCCGCAGCAGGCACCCAGGCCACCTTTCGCGTCTGGCAAGCTTCAGCGACTGCTGCCGTAGTGATGGGTTGCACCACAAAATCAGCGCCCAAGTCCATGAACTCCGTGGCAACTTGTGGCGTCAGAATCGTGCCGATACCCAGCGCCATATCGGGGCATTGTTCACGAACAAAGGGGATCAGTTCGGCAAAGACCCGCGTGGCTGCTTCGCCCCGGTTAGTGAACTCGAACACCCGCAGCCCACCGTCGTAACAAGCCTTCACGATGGCTTTTGCCTGTACCACATCATCATGATAATAGACTGGTACAATGGGGTATCGCTGGCAAAGGTCGAGGAGGGTTTGGGGGGTCATAGTGAAATGTTTAGCGGAGTGACACTCCGCTGTCAGAGTGACGAACTAGTTAGATGGCCTAGACATTTTGCCAGCGGAGTGTCACCGCACGGGCGGCCCCGTCCGCTAAACAACTCATCGCAACAACCGCCCGGCCGTGTCGCCCGCCATGACGGCTTCGATTTCGGAAAGGGTAGCCAGATTAGCGTCACCATGGATGGAGTGTTTCAGCACCGAAGCAGCCACACCACAACGTAAGGCTTCTTCGGCAGTGGCATAGGCTTGAGAGCCGTAAATGAAACCCGCCATAAACGCGTCGCCGCCACCAATCCGGTCCACGATGGGTACGATATCGTAAGTCGGCGTTTCGGTGGTTTTACCCGTTTGGTCATAGAGCAACCCCCGCAATTGATTATGTGAGGCACTGAGCGTGGTGCGGCGGGTAGTGATCACCTGCCGAACGGTCGGAAAGCGGTCCATCAACTGAGCGGCCATGTCGGCAAAGGACTCATTCGACGGAGGGCCGGACGTGATACCGAACAGGTCTTCGGCGTCGTTTTCGGCACACACCACCACGTCGCAACCCGCCACCAGCGGGGGCATTACGTCCTGCGCCCGGTGGCCATATTGCCAAAGGTTGCGCCGGTAGTTCACGTCAGCGCTGACGGTGATGCCCATACGCCGGGCGGTCTGAATGGCCGATGTACAAGCGTAAGCCGCCGATGCCGAAATGGCCGGCGTAATGCCTGTCCAGTGAAACCAGTTGGCCCCGGTCAGGATCGTTTCCCAGTCGAACCAGTCTTCGTGGAGGTTAGCAAAAGCTGAGTCGGCACGGTCATACACAATGTGGCTAGCCCGTACCGAAGCACCTATTTCTAGAAAATACAACCCCAGGCGGTTACCCTCAAAAACGGTATTTTTTAAGCTAACTCCCTGTTGGCGAACGTGTTGCGCGGCAGCCTGCCCTAGTTCATTATTCGGAAAAACGGTTACGTGTTCGGCGGCAAGACCCAGCCAGGCCAACGACACGGCTACATTGGCTTCGCCGCCGCCGTAGGTGATATCCAGCTCACGCGCCTGCACGAACCGGTAATTCTGCGGGGGCGAAAGCCGCATCATCACCTCGCCGAAAGTCACCAGTTTGCCCGCTGGTTGTGTTGTTATTGTCGAAGCCAAAGTACGTGTTTGCGTTATTGTAACAGATGTTTTGCACGACCTCACCGAGCCAGTCCATCGTGGCGGGCAGTTCGCCGTTAGCCACATCATTGCCGATCAGGTTGCACAGCACACGGCGGAAATACTCGTGGCGTGGGAAAGACATAAAGGAGCGCGAGTCGGTGAGCATACCCACAAATCGGCTCAACAAACCCATATTCGAGAGCGCGTCGATCTGATTTTCCATGCCTTTTTTCTGGTCCAGAAACCACCAGCCCGACCCAAACTGCACTTTGCCCGGCACCGTACCGTCGTTGAAATTGCCCGCCATCGTGGCCATCACCTCGTTGTCGGCAGGGTTCAGGTTATACAAAATAGTTTTGGCCAGTTTGTTGCGGTTGTCCAGCCCGCCCATGAAGCGCGAGAGAGACTGCGCCTGCGAAAAGTCGCCGATAGAATCCCAGCCCGTGTCGGGGCCAAGTTCCCTCAATTTGCGGGTATTGTTGTTGCGCAACGCACCGAGGTGGAACTGCTGCGTCCACCCTTTGGCGTGGTCCATTTCAGCTAAAAACACCAACAGTGCTGATTTTAGGCCCATTATCTCTGCTTGCGTTAAGTTCAGTCCGGCTCTGATTTTGGCAAAAGCCGCCCGCACGCCCGCCTCCGTATACGGCTCGGCATAGAGTTGTTCAAGGCCGTGGTCAGAGAGCTTACAGCCGTAACCGGCGAAGAAATCGTGGCGTTGTTGCAGGGCCGAGAGCAGATCGTCGTAGGTATGAATAGCCACGTCGGCGGCGGCTTCGAGGCGGGTCAGATAGGCGTTGTAGGTGGGGGCATCATCAACGGCCATCGCCTTGTCGGCCCGGAACGTGGGCAGCACCCGCACCGCAAAGCCTTCGTCGGCCAGTTGGCGGTGGTGCGTCAGCGAGTCGATGGGGTCATCGGTGGTACAGACCACGCGCACGTTCATCCGGAGGAGGAGGTTCCGTACCGAAAAATCGGGCGTGTTCAGTTGCTCGTTGCAATGGTCATAAATACGCCCGGCAGACCGCCCGTCCAGCAGTTCGGTGATACCGAAATAGCGTTGCAGTTCCAGGTGCGTCCAATGATAGAGTGGGTTTCTGACAGTGTAGGGCACAGTTTCGGCCCATTTCTGGAATTTCTCGCGGTCGCTGACCTCACCCGTACAATAGCGTTCGTCAATGCCGTTGGTGCGCATGGCCCGCCACTTATAATGGTCGCCGTAGAGCCAGATTTGGGTCAGGTTCTTAAACTGCGTGTCGGCGGCAATCTGATCGGGCGGCAGGTGGCAGTGGTAGTCGATGATAGGCATCGACTTGGCAAATTCGTGGTACAACCGCCGCGATGGGTCGGTCTGGAGGAGGAAATTTTCGTGGATAAACATGGGTGGCTCTTAGCTCATTGATATCCTGATAATGAGTTTCTTAGAACGTGCAGTGAGCGATTCATGTGGGCCTCTACCGTACGAATAGACAGACCCAACTGGGTAGCGATGTCGCGGTATTTCAG
>JBBRMP010000263.1:0-7281 GCA_038230755.1 Cytophagales bacterium
CCGCAAGCGCCGCAACAAGCACGGCTTCCGCGAGCGCATGTCAACGCCCAACGGGCAAAATGTACTGGCCCGTCGCCGCGCCAAAGGCCGTTGGAAACTGACCGTCTCAGACGAAAAGAAAGGCAACCGGTTCAAGATGTAGGTCTTGTACTTATCGGCTTGCAGAAAGCCCCTTAGTAACGTACCAATTGGTACGTTACTAAGGGGCTTTCTGCTTTGACACGCTGTTTTACCGAATCTGAACAATTCGTTCGCCCTTACAAACGATACGTACCCCCACATAGCCAGCCATGATACCGTACCCACCTTTGATGTTGGCGTACAGGTTAATGGGTTCCGCAAACGGGTTTTCGCGGGCAGCTTCTTTGTCGGCAACTGATTTATGATACGCGAAGTAAGCCGAATCCGTCCGGCAGATGGTGACCGAATTATAATTGATGGCTGTGTTTCCGGGGGGTAAGTCAAACGCCTGGTTGATGATGGGTGAACTAATTCGGCGATTTGGGGCAATAACGGCATCGGTCAGCACCAGCAGAGGGTCTATTGTTGCGAGCGATGTATCGCGGCCAATCACCAGCATACTACCGTTCAGCACGGCGTAGTAGTCGGGTTGCGGGGTTACGTCAGGCCAGGATACCCGCAGTTTGTTATCGCCCAAGTCATCGACTTGTATCTGTCGGCTGTCGATGTTCTGCACGGGAATGGTGCAGCTTCCTTCCAGCCGGTTGCCTTCCGGGGTGGTTACCAGTAACGCATAGCGTCGGCCCGCCAGCACAAACCCGCGATTGGCAACCTCGTGGTGGATGCCCGATTGGTAGGGTACGTTCAGCACCAGCCCGTCGTCGCGCATCAGGGTGATGGTAGCCTTCGGAAAACCCAGCGCATCCGGCTCGTAGCCCTCGCCCAGTGCCGGGGTTATTCGGGTGAGCAGGACCTCGATGATTGGACTTGTGGGCGATAGAAAGACGGCGACGTAGGGCTGCGTCACGCGTGGAATTGGGATAGTCTCCGGGACCGAACGCAGCAAACTTTCGTCGCAACCAACTAAGCCCAGCAGCAGACAGAGCCATAGTTTTTTCGTTTTTGTCTTCATCAAAATTTGAGGCTGTAGTTGACCGACGGAAAAATGGAGAATAACCCGACCCGGTAAAGCTGTGATTCGTTGGAAAATCGGTCCTGTCGCGTCGTGTAGTAAAACGGGTTGATTCGGTTGTAGGCATTATAGACACTCAGTTCCCAGGTACGCAGGTTGCCCCGGCGGGTTGGCTTCTCCAGCCGCAAACCCACGTCGAGCCGGTGGTAGGGGGCCACCCGAAACGCAAAACGGTCGCTGTAGAGTGTAGATCCACTGGTTGTAATACCGCCCATGTTGGGCGGCACGGTACTGTAGCCAACCAGCGGAAAATCAGTGGCGGCCAGGTGTGTTCCCAGCGGCACGGTGATGTTGTTACCCGTTCCATAGACCCAGTTGGCCGAGAGCGTCAGGCGGGGTTTTAGTTTATACGACAGTACCACCGAGGCGTCGTGCCGACGGTCGTAGCGGGGGTAAAAGTCGCGCCCGCCGTTGATGGCGTCGAAGCGATGAATGGTCCAGGAAAGCGTGTAGCCAACCCAACCCGTGAGCCGCCCTGCTTTGCGTTGTAGCAGCAACTCGGCTCCGTAGGACCGCCCCCGGCCCACCACGATGTTATCTTCCCAATTGGTGTTGTAGTTCAGGGCCGGGTCGAGGGCGGCGGTCAGGTCAACGGCCAGAAACGAGGCACCATCGCGGTAACCAATCAGGTTCTGCATCTCCTTGTAGTACCCTTCAACAGTGAGGGTAAAGCCCGATTTTGGCCCGTCGTGGGCAATACCGGCAGCCACCTGCCAGCCTTGCTGCGGAGCGATCCGGTCGGTGGCGGGCACCCATAAATCGGTGGGTAAACCCAGGCCCGAATTGGAAAGCAGGTGCATAAACTGGTTCATACGGGCGTAGGAGGCCTTCACGGCCCAGTTAGTCAGTGGCGTAATGGCCAGCGACAGCCGGGGTTCGGCGCAGGCATAGGTACGTCCGCGCACGTTGAATAACACGCCGCGCAGCCCGGCGTTGGCGCGTAACCACGAAGCCGCCCGGATGTCGTCTTCTATATACAGCGTGGCTTCGGTTGCCAGTGTTTTGATCTGGTCGATATTGCTGGTGTCGCGGTCGGCGGCGCGTTGCACACGGGCGTTGGGTGTGAACCGCCGGTTGGTGACCGATGTACCCAGCCGGATGGTATGCGCCGGATTGGGGAGCCAGTCGAGGTCATATTTGGCGGTTAAGTCGCGGATACCCGACGTGTAATCGAGCGATACCTGCCTACTGCCGCTGCCTGATTCGGTAAACACCCGAAACCGGTAGTTGCTGCCGATGAGCGAGGCCGTACCAAACACTTTTTGCGAGAGCAGCCGATTCCAGCGGAGGGTCAGGGCGGTGTTGCCCCAACTGAGGCCACCCCCGCCGCCGCCAAACGCGTCGCGCCCCAGATACCCGCTCACATACACTTTGTCGCGGGCTGTGAGGTCGAGGTTGGCTTTGGCGTTGAGATCGTAGAAAGACGGGGCCGCGCCGAGTACCGGCAACAGATCGAGAAAGGTGCGGCGGGCCGAGATCAAATAAGAAGACGGCCTCCGGCGGGTCAGTGGCCCTTCGAGCAGCAGCCGCCCGGCCAGCAGCCCCATACTGGCTTCGCCGCCAAACTTTTGCCGATTACCTTCTTTCATCTGCACATCGACTACCGACGAGATGCGCCCCCCAAACCGGGCCGGAAAGCCGCCCTTGTACAAATCGACCCGCTTGAGGGCATCGTTGTTGAAGATGGAGAAGAACCCAAACAGGTGACTGACGTTGTAGATTACGGCATCGTCGAGCAGAAACAAGTTTTGGTCGGGGCCGCCCCCGCGAACGTAAAGGCCGGTTTGGCCTTCGTTGCCTTTTTGCACACCGGGCAGCAGTTGCAGGGCTTTCAGCACGTCTTTTTCGCCCAAAAGCACGGGCATCTGACGTACCTGTTGCAGCGAAACCGATACCTGACTCATCTGGCTTTGTTCGCTCAAGTGTTCCTGCTGCGCCACCACGGCTACCTCATCGAGCATACGGGCGGCGGGCAGTAACGCTACGTGGCGCGTCTGGGAAACAAGGGAGTCGATTCGCTCAAAAGCCCTATTGTAGCCCACGCTGCTGTATAAAAGAGTTAGTGAGGACGAAGCAGCTACGACCGCGTTGGGCAGCGTCAGGGTGTAGAATCCGTACTGATTTGTTGTTGTTCCGACCGGCTGACTCAGCACCCGAACCGTGACCCCGGGCAGGGCTTCATCGCTACTCATTTCCCGCACAAAGCCGCTGATTGTGATGCCCGGCTGCGCGTGGGCAAACGCAGCAAGCAGTACGAATAGCAGTAGACAGACAAGCCGCTTTTTCATGTTTGCTTAGGCCAGTGATTAAGCTATCTGTTACTGTTTTCGTTTCAGGGTAAAGTAAGCCGTCTCATCCAGCACTTTGGTGCCGCCATAGGTACCAAGCCGACCTTTCAATTCCATTTGCTTGTTTTCGTCCCCAAATGCTATTACGTAGGTGCCATTGAGGTCCAGATCACCGTTTTTTGGTTGATATTGAGCGTACTGCTGTCTAATACTCATCGCTGTCTGCTTTACACCGTCAATGTCGAATTTGAAGGGGACCGTACTCTTGTTGAACACTTGATGTTGGCCGGTGCAGGTAAGGGACTCGCCCCTCTTGAACTGGCAGGCGTCGAAGGTGAACGAAGCTGCCTGTGGTGAAACAGTTGTATCTACGCCGGACCGGTTGGGGTTGGCGTATCGAATGCGGGTGAGCGTCCATTGCCCGGCTAATCTATCGCCCAAAACCTGATCATCATTTTTGCAGGCAAACGTTACAATTAACAAGAGTATTATTGTTGCAGCGTTTAATGTCTTCGTAGTCACAGGAAAGCAGTTAAGTTCATGTACACAATTAGTTTTAAGCGGCGTGGTTAAAGACCACAACGCCGGAACGAGCTTCGTCTTTACTCATTTTCCACAGACCATGCTGAATGTGATACCAATCTGCGCTTTAGCAACGTCATAAAATCGAGTTATTTTTTATTGTTTTCGTTTTAGCGTGAAATAAGCCGTCTCATCCAGTACTTTGGTGCTGCCGAGAGTCAGGAAACGGCCCTTCAACTCCATTTGGTTGTCGCCATCGCCAAATGATATGTCGTAACCGCCGTTGAGATACAGGTCACCGTCTTTTTGTTTTGAAACATCAGAAGACTGGTTTATCGACATCGACTGTTGCTTTAACCCATCAATCGTAAACTTAAAGGGTATCAGGCTGCTGTTGAATACCTGATGTTGTCCCGTGCACTGTAACGCTTCACCCCGTTTGAACTGGCAGGCATCGAAGGTGATAGAAGACCCTTGTAAAGAGAGAGTGGTATCAACTCCGGGCCGGTTTGGATTGGCGTAGCGAATGCGGGCAAGCGTCCATTGCCCGGCTACTCGATTGCCCAAAACCTGGTCATCGTTCTGGCAGGCTATGAGCAGGCTTATCAGCAGGAATACTACCATCAGAGGTTGTAGCGTCTTCATGACTATAACAGTGTTGTTGATGTAACTAATTAAGTTCGGGCGGTGTGATTGAGGGACTTGATGAGGAAAAATAATTCTCATCAAATCCCTAAAATTCAATTAAGCGGAGCGAAAGAATATCCAGAAGTTTGAACCTCTCGATTGTAATTGTTTGAAATACATACCCTGGTTTGTGTACAGAGTAACATCTCCACAACGGTCTAACCACAAATCACCAATCTCGTCGTCACCAGTTCCAATGTTAATCGGAATAGTGACCGGCCCCAGTTTGATGTCAAGAGGCTTACCTGTACCACCACTATCTTCTTCCCAAAACTTGAAAGCGAGCCTGTTACCGAAGTCACCCGTCTTCCAAGTCTCGATATTGTTAACGTCGAAGGACCGATAGGGGCTGTAGCCAAACCCACCCCATGGCCCCGGTTGCCGTATAGCGTTATTCTGCCCAAGCCAGATGAACTTTCTGAATCGGTTTTGACTCGCTGTACCAGGAAACAGTCCGTATGACTCAAGACAGATTTCTGGCATTCCACGATCCCAGGTCTCGAAAGGCTCAATATTATTGACCTCAAGACGGGGAATCTGCAGAAGAGCATTGTCCTGAAATTGGCAAGTACTGCCACCGCTGGTACCACCACCGCCACCTCCGCCACCACCGCCATCGATAGGAAGCTCCTCAAGATTCATCGGCGAGAACTGATTGGGTGCGGACTTTTTGCCGGGCTTGCTAAGCGAAACAAGGTTAGCCCTTACCTTCATCTGCCCTGTAGCGTCCATCCGAACCCGTTCATTCAGGCCCACTACCACCACCGGCTTGTCAGGTGTTCCCCGGCTGCTGAGCCAATGCACCTTACCCTTACTGTCAAACGCTTTGATATACTTCACCCGGTATTCGTCGTCAATCGTCGGCGAAACTGCTACCAGCGGTATATACCCGGCTGTTTGCCACTCGTCGTTGTGTACAGGCACCGCAATATTCAGCAGGGGCTGTTTGGCTGTGTAGTCCTGTAATGAGAAGGACATCGTTCGGGCACCACTTCGTGCCCGTTCGTTGTTGGCAATGACCATTGTTTTCTCAAATGCGTTGTTGCTAACCTGTTGTACCAGGATGTCCTGGTCGCCGTCGAAGGCCTTAGCCGCCTCCATGTGTACGAATTCCCGCATTGTAGCGTCAGTCATCGAAGCAGCCAGTGTTTTGGCAAACTCTTCCAGAACGGGGTCATATTTTTCTCCCGCTGAACCCTCGACGTACTCAGCCAATACAGGCGTGGCTGGTGCGGGCGAGTACGTCGAGGTCCTGGCACCCCCACAGTAGACCAAGCGGCACTAATGCCGCCGTAATTAGAATTTTGCGCATCTTTGCACAGAGTTTTGGTTGAACATCAGACTCATAAGCCCCGCCAACGCATTCCCGTGCTCGTGCGGGGCTTACTTGTTACAAACCTACCCGGTGTAGAAATCGCTGCTCTTCGCCTATTTTCAGAAATGAGTTAATATATGCGAAGGAATGCAGTTATTGTGTATAAACTTGGTTACAAATACGGTTCAATTTCACCTGTTCACCGCTCCCCCCGCAGTTTGCTCAGCGTTTGCGGGGTCATTCTTAGATAAGATGCTATGTATTTCAAGGCCGCACGACGATAAATAAGTGGGTGACGTGCCCTGAAAAAAGCCAGCCGGTCTGCCGCTTTCGTAAGCCGCATCATCCTTAGTTTGTATTCATACTCGACCTGATAGTGTTCCGAAACCCGGTCTTTGATCACCGACGCAATGGGATATGCTTCACAAAAACGGTTGAGCACCAATCGGCTGATAGACCAGGCAATACCTTTCTCCAGGCTCTCTACGCTCTTGAAAGCCGGTTCGCCCCGAAAAAAGCTGTGGGGCAGGTAGACAAATCCGCCCTCCATTTCAAACCAGGACGTAGTAGAGCCATCCCCGGTATCGGTATCGGTATCGGTATCGGTATCGGTATCGGTATCGGTATCGGTATAATAAAAGGCCCGGACCATACCTTTTTCAATGAAGTAGAGCCGTTCGCAAACCGTACCCTCCTCCATCATAATCTGTCCGGGTTTCAGGGTATGCCGCTGACAAAGCTGATACAGCTCACCCAGGAGGCCGGGGAACGGAAGCAGTTCGGGAAAGAGTTGAGCCAATAGTGGAATATGGGTCGGCAAAGGGGCTTGCATACTTTGAGTAGTTTTGGCAAACTAAGTAGGTAAGGCAATGTAGTTGAAAAATTGATTAGTAAAATTTTTCGCATTTTTGATTTCTTAGCCTATCCCGCCTTATCCAGGTTTTTGACGATGCGCCACCTCTTCCCCAAAACCGAACGGCTGACCAGCAAGAAGGTCATCGACCGCCTGTTTCACCGGCCAAAACTGGGTGAAGCGGCTCCCGCGCGGGCAAAAAACGGTCCTGATGACCCGCCAGAGACGTTTTACGTGTTTCCGTTTCGGGTTATCTATTATCGGCACATGCCCCAGGCTATACCTAAAACAGATGCCGAGACTGATACCGCAGTGCTGGAAACGGCCACGTCCGGTATGCCACAGGCACATCCATGCCGGGTATTGTTTAGCGTGCCGAAGCGGACGTTTAAGAAGGCCGTTGACCGCAACGCCGTTCGGCGAAGGGTGCGGGAGGCGTACCGATTGCACAAACACAAGCTAC
>JBBRMP010000264.1:0-7097 GCA_038230755.1 Cytophagales bacterium
ACGCTCTATCACAATAGTTTACTTCTGGATCGTTTTTTTGCCATCTTACCGGAGGGGACTAAACTAACCAAAAATGACCCGCAGGTACGCCAGTTGTATAGTTTCGGCTGTTTGGCCGCTTAATTATTGACGAACCATTGTAAAAGCAGAAATTCAGCAAAATGAACAACTGAAGAATGAAGCGACTCAGACGGCAGCGCAGAAGAATGCCAACCGGCTTCAGGAGGCGCAGAGCCTGTCAAAAGAGAACAAAGCCGTTGCCAAAGCCGCCAGCCGGGTAGACCGTGATGCGGCCACCGCAGCCAGAGACTCCCGCCGGGCCGTTGTGGCCGAACAAAAGGCCCAAAGACAACGCATCAAGGCCGATAAGCTGGCGGCAAAAGCGGCGCAGTCCACGGCGAAATCGAATCAGAATTAGGCTCCCCTATACCTGCCGTTGTCGATACAGTTGATGGCTAGCTGACGTGCGTAGTCGGTAGCCAGGTGAGCACTGGTCAAAAAGTCGGTTGCAACGGGCGTGGCGTAGTAATCCATCTTATGCCTTGGCGAAGACCAGCATAGGGACGGTGGTCAGAAATGAATAGTTGACCGCGTTGCCCAGGGAAAGCAACTGGTAGAAAAAGCCCTGGTTCTGCGCTGTAAACAGGAGTAGCATCGACGGTTTTTCTGTCCTGATCGCCGCCTCGATCTGGGTAATCAGCGGGAGGGCAAAGTCACGCGGCCTTACCTGCACGTCGACGGGGTAACCGGCGAATTTTTGGACGGCCACGTCGATGATTGCTGGGTCCATCACCGGCTCGTTGGGCGACGAGAGGTGCAACAGGGTCACTTCCGCCGCCAACAGACGGGCAAAATCGGCTACGCGGGGAACCTCCTGCTTCAGGGCCGTCAGGTCGGAGGCATACAGGATACTGGCCACGTTGGCCAGGTGATACGTACCCGGTACGGCAATTACCGGCACCGATGACTGGTTAATGAGATTAGCCGTGGTGGTACCAAGGAGCTTGTCAAACGTACCCGCTCCCCGCGTGCTGATGCAAATAAAATCGAAGGCGTTGTCGGCCGCGTAACCCATGATGGTGTTGTCGGCAATAGCCGCATTTTCCACTACGCATGTATACGCAGGACTCTTGATAGTCAGGCTTTTATAAAAAGCGCCAACAAATTCATCAAGGTTTGTCAGCGCTTTGGCCAGTTCTTTTTTTTCGTGGGTCAGGTACGCTGATTCGTGCCAAACGGGAGGCCGCATGACATGGTGTACGTGCAGGAATGTAAGCGACATCTCGCTTTGTGAGGCCAGTTGGCTGGCGAACCGCATAGCCGCTTTCGAGTTGGCGGAGAGGTCGGTGGTGACAAGGATTTTTTTCATAAATGGGCGTTGAGCAGGCTAGACGAGGGCCAGCAGCGGAATATCAGAGAGGCGGGCCATGCGCTCTGTGTTGCTTTCTGTCCACAGGTCCATCAGCCAACCGTGGGTATGGGGCAGCAGTATCAGTAAATCCGATTTTGTTTGGTGGGCAATGGCGAGCAGGGTATCATGCAGGTCACCCTGTTGCGCGTCGATGGTCAGCGTGTAGGGCTGCTGGCTCAGGAGTTCCCGCAACTTCATAGCCTGCTCATGGGTGGCCGGATCGTTAGGTTTATTGCTGATACACAACACGTTGAGGGTACTGCCAAACGCCTGGGCGAAAGTCATGGCTTTGTTGAATATGGCCACGCTGGGCGGTGAGGCCAGGTCGATGCCCAACAGTACGTTTTTCAGCCCGGCGTAGCTGGCCCCCGGCGGAATCAGCAGCAACGGCACGTCGGTGTGGGCAACCATGTGGGTGGCCACACTCCCCAGCAGCCGCGCACTTTGCGGGGCCGTACCGACCGTAGCCATCACCAGCAGATCAGCGTGTTCGTCTTTGATTACCTCCCGGATCACGGCGCGGGCGTGCCCTTCCAGGGCTAGGCAACGAATGGACAGGTAGGCGCCAAACTCGCTTGTGAGGGCCTTTGCCAGGTGGTGCAGGTTGGTTTCACTCCCCTCTTTAGCCTCCTGCGCTGGCAAGAAGTAGGCACCTGATTTGGCCGGGCTATCGGGCCAGGTTTGCCAGGCGTTTACCAGCAAGAGGCCCGCTTTCTGGTCGTTGGCAATCTGCCCCGCGAACTTGGCGGCCTGTAGGGCACTGGCCGAAAAATCAGTGGCAACGACAATCGTTTTCATAACAAGTGATCCAGGTTGAGTATGTGTCCGGGTAAAAGCAACTGGTAAGCAGGTGTTCGACTACCGTGACAAAGTTACTCGTCTTGCATCCGGCCACCACTGACCAGCGTCAGCCCTGAACCTGTTTGTCAACAGGCGGCAGCCGGGGAAAGCTGATTACAATCACGGCCCACGCTGAGCGGTGTCATGATTAACGCGTTTACACGTCCGTAGCTTTAACCTATCAATCGCCTATACCGGGCAGATTAGCCGTTACAACTCAGTCAACATTATGAAAACACGTAAATTTCTCATGCTGGTGGCCCTGGCTATTGGCTCTTTAACCGCTAATGCTCAACGGGTTAAAGGAGGTGCAGGCTTTGTTAAAGTGGGCGTTGCCAACGCATCTGGCGCAGGAGCAGTGCTCGATCAAATTGCCCCTACGGGCGTATCGGGCTTTATCGATCAATTTTATCTGCTGGGTGGCGAGAGCTATTATCGAACCGGCAACCTTATACTGGGACTGGATGGGAATGTGGGTGCTCAAACGGCCCGTTCATCAGGCAACAGCTACGGAGAAGGTTATACGTTCTACGGCCACGCCAAAGCTGGCTGGATTGTGAATCAGGGGGCACGCTACTGGATTTACCCGACTGTGGGGGCAGGTTCATCGACCCTGGGTATGACAACGTACACTAAATCAGGTACTACTACCCAGGACCGGCTAAACCGACTAATTTTCCGCCCGTCACTCGACGTTGGCCTCAATGCCGACTACCTGCTGTCTAAATCCAGAACGACCGACCAACGCTTCGGCGGGCTTTTACTGGGCCTGCGTGCTGGTTACCACGTATCCTCACAGGGCAACGACTGGCATACTGATGCGAACGAGCGGCTGTCAAACCTGCCGACGTATAGTAACAAGGGTTATTATGTCACGCTGACCATTGGCGGTGGTGGCTTTGTAAAAAAATAGCTTTCCTTTTACGCTTCAGGCCGTGTCGCTACTGCCTGGGAGCATCATCAGAAAAACGCAACGTTCGTTATGAAAATCAAAACCAATCTCCTGATTCTGCCGGCACTCGCCGTCCCTGTTGCCGCGTTGCTGGCTGGCCGGTGGCTGGCCGCCCGGCAGATGCGCCAGCACGTAGCCGACTTGTTTTCGCAGGTCGAAACCGGCCCGGCAAAAACCTACGACCCCGCCCAACTCACCGGCCTGCCCGCTCCTGTGCAGCGGTACTTCCGGCACGTGCTCAAACCCGGCCAGCCGTATGTGCGCTCGGTTCGGCTGCGGCACGATGGACAGTTCAAAACCGACCTGAAGAAGGATTGGATGGACATTACCGGCGAGGAATATTTTGTGGCCGATAAACCCGCTTACATCTGGAATGGCACCACCACCTGGTTCAGTGCCTGCGACCAATATGTGGCGGGGCGGGGCAGCCTGACCGTTCGGCTGTTGGGTGCGGTTCCCATTCAGCACGCCAGCGGCCCCACCGTTGATGAGGGCGAACTGTTGCGCTGGCTGGCCGAAACCATCTGGTTCCCAACCAGTTTGCTGCCCGGCGGACCGGCCATTTGGTCGCCGATAGATGATAATTCGGCCACGCTGACCCTCAGCGACAACGGCCTGACGGTTTCGTGTCAGATGCATTTTAACGAGAAAGGCGAAATCGTGCGGTATCAGGCGCAACGCTACAGCGACATGACGCACCGCCTACCCTGGACCGGGCAGGCATCCGATTACCGCGAAGTCGACGGTGTCAGAATTCCCTTCCACGCCAGTGCCGCCTGGGTGATCGACGGCGTAGAACAACCGTATGCACAGTTCACGGTGCGCGACATCGAATACGACCAGCCCCAGCCGTATTGATATACTGAACGCGGTGTACTGGTTGGTATTCCTCCAGCATCAGATGGTTGGCTGATACCTGGGTGTACGGATTGTATTGTGCCTTGACAGGTAAAGACTTAGCCAATAAATCAGGAGCGGGAGCAGCGAAAATTGCAGCAGGGGTGTCAGGCCAACGCCAAAAACAAGGGGCATCCGATCCGTGTATGTCCAGTTTCCGGCCGACAGGTGGGCGATTTCTGATGCGGCGGCTCCTGTGCCACCCACCAACACAAGCCAGACCGTTCGGAACAGGGTCAGGGATTGTACCCAGAACCCATCTTTATAGACCAGCGCGAACCCGAAATAAAGCAACCCCGCCATAATGGTATCCGCCAGCGAGGCCAGCCCCAAAAAGGCGACGTGCGGCCCATCATACACGAAGCCTTTATAGAGGGAGCAGTGGCCTAACTCCCAGGCATAATTCAGCAAAAATGCCAGCACGGCGCCCCTACCGATAAACTGCCTGAACGCTGCTTTATCAACCGCTCTTTTCAGAAAAAAGACATACAGCAACACAACCCCCGTCAGGGCAATAGTTGGCGTAACGAACATACCAGGGCTTAGATCAATCATCGTGGAGCAAAGCTTGCCCTGCGCCTCTGCCTATCAAATGGCCTGCGTCAGCCGCCCGCCTGATCCTCATCAGGTTAAAAACTGGCTACATCAACAATCAGATCACCGAAAATCATGCGGCGGGCTGATGCATGTCATGGTAGGGTTAGTCTGCCGGTGGTAGGTTTGTTTGTACTCCATACCTACCTCGAAAGCCACACCTTCGGCATCGAGCAGGGTAGCAATGGCGGAAATACTAACACCAAAGTCATGAACACACTACTAAAAACTACGGGTATTGCTGCGCTGTCAGTCGGGGCAGCCTGGACGTTTCTGACCATTTTTGCCGAACGGGTCGGGCCAAAAAGAAGCTGGCAAATAGGCGATCAGACCGCAAAAAAGCGGGCGTTGATTATCTATGATCCTGACCCTTTTTATAATCTGGACGAGCAGGTAAGCCGGTCATTTGGTCAGGCCCTCGCCGATCAGGGTATGCAGGTGACGGTTGCCAGTGTCGCAGCAGCTAAAGGTTTTGATAGTCAACCCGTTGACCTGTACGTTTTTTGCGCAAACACCTACAATTGGCGACCGGACTGGGCTGTGAGCAATTTCATAAAAAAGCAGGTATTGCTGGGCGGTAAAGATGTAGTGGCTATCACATTGGGGGGAGGGGATACGGACGCTTCTCAAAAATCATTAACCACACTGCTTGTAGCTAAAAAAGTCAATCTGCTGGATTCGCATTCATTGTGGTCGTTGAGACCAAATGATGAGTCACGGATAAACGAATCCAACACCAGCGTTGCGGTGTCGATGGCCTACGCCTGGGGAGAACAGACGGCTACACGAATCAAATCGCCTCTGATAAATTGACCGACTTTGCCAGGCCGGTTCAAGTACATGCAGGATGTCAGCCACGAATTGGTTCGCTTCGGTCATAGCCCCGCCAGGCCCCGCTCGCTTCGCCATCCGGGTGAGCAAGTGTCGGTCACAAAAGAATAAGGTCACGTTTCAACCATTGACTCATGAAAGACGAAAATTTTCTGGAGACATTAGCCACCAGCCTGAATCAAAGTGCTTCCGCCAAAAATGTTTTTGGTGAACCTGTTCGGACAGGTGACAAAGTTATTATCCCCGTAGCCCAGGTGATGCTGGGTATGGGCGGTGGCTATGGGCAAGGTATTCAGCAGCACAAAAAACTGTTGCCACCTGATGCCTCAAAAACGGTATTGTCCGCTAAATCTGAAACTCCCGGCGAAGGAGCAGGGGGCGGGGGCGGTATGTACGTTATACCAAAAGGTGTTTATGAAATCACGCCCAAGGCTACACGGTTTATCCCGGCTCATGATCTGAGACAACTTCTGATTGTCCTGACCGCCGGTTTTCTGTTGGGTCGGCTGTTCGCTCCCAGACACACCTGATGACTAATTTAAGACGTTCGGGTGCGCATTCTTTCTGAGTGGTTCACTTGTTTTGATGGGTATTATCACGGCCGAAGCGCTATACCCGGTCGGCTATACAACGGCTCACAGTCAAATCAGTGATCTTGGTTCGACCATAATCATGGCCTCTTCGCTATGCTGGCTTTTCTATCGGGTGGGGTAGCCGCCATTACGTCGTTTAAAATCACGTCAGTCC
Organism: Cytophagales bacterium; assembly: GCA_038230755.1. Taxonomy (GTDB): domain Bacteria; phylum Bacteroidota; class Bacteroidia; order Cytophagales; family Spirosomataceae; genus Fibrella. Next base: position 6,273 of record JBBRMP010000264.1, read on the forward strand.
CGTTCAACTATTTCGGAATCGTGTTCGGTTCAGTCGCCTTAACCACCTGGTTTACTGCGGTTTTGTCGCCGGATACATTATTTCGCTTATCTGATAAATGAAAAAAGCAACGTAGAATGGAACAGGTAAAACGATTTATTGCGTACACTATTTTCCTGTACGCAGCTATAGGAATAGTTTACTGGATTTTTATCCAACCTGTCTACATGAATTGGGGCGTAACAGCAAAGGAAATAAAGATGCCACTACCGGGCGACGAGCTTATTTCTCCCAATAGAATTAGCTCTACCCGTGCCATAACTATCCAGGCGTCAAAAGAAAAGGTGTGGCCCTGGATTGCACAGATCGGGCAAAACCGTGGTGGGTTCAATAGCTACTCCTGGTTAGAAAATTTGTTCGGCGCCAACATGGAAAATACAGACCAGATTCATCCCGAATGGCAAAATCCATTGCCGGGCGATACCGTATACTACGGAAAAAATGAATACTACGATTTGATAACAGTGGTCAGGCCCAATGACTATTATTCACTCAATGGATGGCTGTTTTATTTACAATCTCTTGATTCCAATAAGACACGCTTAATCGTTCGGTATCCATCCATGGACGTGAAGCGAGGCAAATTCAGCGGGGCTTTTTACTATGGCTTATTTGAGCCGCTGCATTTCATTATGGAATCGGGAATAGACTTGTTCATCCTCATTATCAGCGACTTATAGGGTAAATTTTTCGACCACTTAATTTAAAATTCCATAAACCTGCACAAAGTTCAATACTTTCATCAAATCTTTTCATTGATTTGCCTCGATACTTTGTTGTCAATAA
>JBBRMP010000265.1:0-7078 GCA_038230755.1 Cytophagales bacterium
CAAATGACATGAGAATTCCCGGCTCGTTGTAATCGGTCGCACCTTTGATTAGAAAATCAATGCCAAAAAGGGTTTTGCCGGAACCGGCATTTCCAGAAACTAACGTGGTTCCATTTTGCGGTAACCCGCCTTCGGTAATTTTGTCAAAACCTTTGATGCCGGTAGGGCATTTGACTAATTTATTACGCTCAGTGGTAATTTTCCCCTTGCTTTTTTTTGCCATTTGATAGTCCTTTATTGTTTTATTAAATTGGAGTTTCCTCAGAAATTATTTTCTGATTTACTAAATTAGTCATACTGTCCCTTTTACTGGTTTGTCAATTGTGGGTAACTCGTCCGAATCGTACATCGCTACCCCATTTACTCAACATCACCCTGAGGAGGGTCTAAAAAATGTGGCGTCAACGCGTGTGCCCGTAGCCCGTCGATGGGCAACCCCTGCTGGTAGGCCAGCCCTAACAGCCTGGCTAAGGGAGACGGCTCCCCGTCCAGCAGTGGCCAGGCTTTAACTAACGTGTTAATCAGGATCGCTTCGGCCTTCTTAACGGGTAGGTTAGCCTCTACGATCAGCCCCCATAGCTTAGGCGCATACTCCTGATAGAAGGCGGTAAAGACAGCCTGCTCTGACTCATTAAGGGGAACAAAGGGAGTTTTCATACAGTGGCGGTTTGCACCGGAGAAGCCCCCAGCTAAGTAGGTACTACGTGGACTGGTATTGAAGCACCCAATTATGCTAGGCGTCAGGCACGAACATGACGTTCAATAAGTGAGTAGCGGCTTCATTGTCAACCAATTACTCGCTCTCAGACTAATTGTTTACCCTAACTTAGCGTAGGACCAAAGGGCAAGAATATTACCCTCGCGCAGACTGGCCAGTTTGACTACTCACGCTGAGGTTTGAGAAAAAAGCCGGGTTTCCTTGCCTCTTAGTTTCTGGTGTGCGTATTTTTGCTCTGGCGTAAGCAAGCCATGGCTTTGTAGCTACAAACTGCGCCTGTCGGCTTGTTTTGCGCTACAAAGCCAGTCAACCGTTACGCAAGCTTACGGTTGACCGGCCTGCAAGTGTTCCTCTTGACCCCCCTTTCCAATGGCTGACAACAAGACCCTAACGATACGTTTTCGGGCCAGTGCCGAAGAGCAAAAACAGATTGAAGCTAAGGCCCGGACAGCCGGGTTGACCGTGAGTGAGTACGTGCGCCGGGTGGCCACCGGCCAAGCTGTGAGTGAGCGACTACCCGCCGAGCTGCGGCAGGTGGTGGTTGGGGTGGCCAATAACCTGAACCAGCTCACCCGCTACGCGCATCTGCGGCAGTTCGACGATCAGGCTATTCAGACCATTCTTCACCAATTGAAAGCTGCCCTGCGATGATTGCCAAGACCACTACCGGCAAAAGTTTTGGCCCCGCCCTGGAGTACGGGGCCGGCCTGAAGGAAGGGAAAGAACATAAGCCTTCGCAGTTGTTGGGCGCGTCGAACTTAGGGGCGCGTGATCCGCAAGGCATGGCGGCTGAGATGATGGCCGTGGCTGATAGCAGTCGGTGCCAAAGCCCCGTTTGGCATACGTCTCTGAATTGGGCCAAAGGGGAAGCCGTATCCAACGAGCAGCTACTACGGTCCGCGTCAGAGTACTGCCGTCAGATGGGCGCCGACCCTACTCGCCATCAGGTGGCTATCTACCAGCACCACGACCGGCCCCACACCCACATTCACATTTACATCAACCGCGTCCCGCTAGACGGAGGCCCCGCCCTGGATACGAGCCACAACTACGCCCGCAACGTGAAAGTATGCCAGGCGATTACCCAGCAGTTGGGCATGAGCCAGCTACCGGAGCAACGCCAGAGCCTGAACGATCATAACCCCCACAAGCAAAGCACTCGTGCGTACGTGCAGGAAACGCTCAAAACCGCCCTCACAGCCACCCGAGTGACGAGCGTCGAGGAGTTGAGTGAACAACTGCGATTAAAGGGCGTAGAGAGCCAGTTTAAGCACGATAGCCAAGGGATATTAGTGGGGTGCAGCTTTCGCTACGAGCAAACGGCGGTAAAAGGAACAGAAGTAGGCCATAAGGCCAAGCAGATCGGCCAGCAGTTGAGTCTGAACCAGCAGGAGCAGAACCAGAGCCAAACGGCTTGGAATGCTCTGTTTACGGGCTATACAGCCGCTACGGAGCAAGACCGTTGGCATGAACTTGTCAGCGGCTATGAGCAGACGAAAGGGCAGGAGACGAGGCAGACTATAGCCAAGCAGGAGAAAAGCCCGGAAACCGAACAAAAACAACACAGAAAGCCCAAGCACGGGTTAGGCCTATGAACCCCCAGGATTTATTCAACGACATCAAGGCGATCAAAGCCCAATTGGACGAGTTAAGTAAACGACCAGCCCCGGCCACCGCCGAGCAGTTGAAGCAGATCAACAGCCGGGCTATCACGTTAGACGCTAAAGGCTTTGCCGAGTACGTATTGCCCGATCTACAGAAGGGATTACCCGACACGGTGGCCATTGCCAGGGCGGCTGATGAGGCCACGAATCGCATCACGCAGACTGCCGACGAAGCAGCCCGGACCATTACTCAGGCCGCGCAGGGGGTTCCCCGTCAGGTGCGGGTTACGGGTGATATTTACGGGTTTACTACGCTCTATGCCGCCGTAGCGTATGGGTTGATCTTAGTGCTGACCTTCTTTGGTGCGTGGCTGGTGTGTGACCACTACCGGAAACAGGCTCAGAAAAGCGTGATGTACGAACAAAGTCTGGAATTGGTTCGGGAACGGGATTACTATTACAACCAAATTCAGGGCTATAAGCGCAACAACCCCAAATACGAGCGGCTATTCCCTGCTTACGACAATAAAGGGTTTTGGGATCAATTCAATAAACCCTGATTTAAATGATGCACAACGATAGGGCTTGGCGATGTTGGGGGATTTGAAAAACGTCAGCCCGGAACCACTGTACAAATATAGATGATGATAAAGGTAACAACGTCCTGCCTCAATATTGCCAAACCCCATGTTGTATGCCGTTTTTCTTTTCTCAAGACGATGTGTCCCTCGAAATAAGTGATAAACACTGACAAAGTGATTTACAACGCGTTTTGAGTGGCGAATAAAATTTCTTTCATTTTGTCAACATGAAATTGTATGTCTGCCCCTTTTCCCCGGTAGCTTGCTGCCATTTTAGAGAATCCTTTTTTGTTGTTATCATCTTCCATTTTCTTCAAAAGATTTCTGCGCTCCTCCATAATGCGCAAGGCTGTCCATAATGTAGATTCTAATATTTCACCCTGCTTCACTACCAAATCTTTTTCAGAATACGAATGCCCAATATGGCAACGGTAACGATCGGGTTGTCCATTTTGTTTGCTGATGTTCCACAATCCACCTCCGCAATCGGGGCAAGCATAAATACTTTTAACGCCCAATCGTTTTACATTCTCATAATCCACCACTACTCTTTCAGCAATTTCAGATTCAATAATAACATCTTGTGGCGCAGCAATTTCTTCGGGGTTCAATTTAGTAATTTCAAAAATTGTCTCGCCCATTTGATGGAGCGGAATGCAGTAATCAACTTCCATATTATTGAGAACCGATAGGGGCATGTCAGGATATTCTGCTTCGTTAGGGTCTTGCACGATGCAGGCTCCTCCACTTCTTTTAATGGCTAACATGCCTGTAGTTCCGTCATCAAGTGAGCCTGTTAATACAATCCCAATAACTCTTGTGCTGTAAGCGGCAGCCGCTGAACGGAACAAGACATCAATGGAAGGTCGCCAACGATTTTCTTCAGGGCCCCGGCCAAGAATAATTTTATCTTTCTTAACGAGTAAATGTTGATTAGGTGCGGCAACGTAAATATGACCTTTTTCTATTACAGTATCTTCTTTTGCTACTGCACATTTTAAAAGGGTATGTGGTTGAAGCTGATGCACCAAAAAATCGCTGATACTTGTTCGGGATAAGTGCATCACGATAAAGAAAGCTGCATCTATATTTTCTGTCAACTGCGAAACCAATTCAATCAGTGCATTCATACCGCCTGCTGAAGTACCAACTACAACAATAAATTTTGGTGCTTTCATTTTCTAAAATTTATTATTATTAAGAATGCTGACTTTGATTTAAAGATGAATACGAAGATAATAAAAGTGCCTCAGTCGGGTTAGTAAGGTTCTTTATGGGGCAGTCAATTAGACTGACCAATTACCCCCGCTTGCGGAGCCGGTAGATTGGCGGCTAAAATGAGACCCCACAGCTTCGGCGCATACAGGTCATAAAAAGACCCAAAGGCTTGTTGTGTCGGGGTGAGCAAAGTAGAGTCCGTTGAGATATATGACTCTTTAACAAGGCTTTAGATGATTTTTTTTGCCTGACCAGGCTACGGCGGTGGTCGTCGGTTTGTTTTGGCCAAGTAGCCATCCTAAAATCAGGCAGCCGGTATATAAATATCAAACCGTGCGCCTTTGTTGATCTCACTGGTGGCCGTAATAAGGCCGTTATGATTGGCAACGATTTTCTTCACAATTGCTAAACCGATGCCGGTGCCAGTGTATTGTGCTCTGCTGTGCAGGCGTTGGAAGACCTCAAATATCCGCTCGCTGTATTTGGACTCAAAGCCGATGCCGTTGTCGGTGATGGTCAGGTGGCAATAGACTTTTTCGGGCAAAAGCGTTCCGTTTGCCAGTTTACCCCCTTTTATCCGTCGGCTCGTTATCGTGATATGGGGCGGTCGGTCAGGATTGGAAAATTTAAGCGCGTTGCTAATCAGGTTGTGCAGCAGTTGGCGAAACTGAAATACGATGACGGGGGCAGTGCCGAGTCCGGTCGCGTCGATGGTGGCGTGTTTTTCCCCAATGGTTTCGCTCAGTTCGCTGATGACCCCCTGAACCAGCCCGCTCAGATCGGTGGTTTCAACTATCCGTTCTTTGGTGCTTAATCGGGAGAAGGCCAGCAAATCATGGATCAGTTGCTGCATTCGTCCGGCTGCTTTTTGGATGAGCTGAAAATGATCTTTGCCGCTGTCGGTTAGGTTTTGATGGTCTTTGTCGAGGATGCGACTGGCCAGGGTTTGTATCTTGCGGAGCGGCTCCTGTAAATCGTGGCTGGATACGTAGGTGAAGGATTGCAGCTCTTTATTCATCTGCTGCAGGGCTTCATTGGCTTCCTGTAGCTCGTGGGTTCGCTTCGTCACGGCTGTTTCTAAGGCTTCCTGTTGCGCTTTCTGCTCGTGAATTTCGGCGTTGGTGTTGATCCACATGGTTACCTGACCGTGTTCATTTTTTTGCGCGACCCCCCGGCTGAGGTGCCACTTATACGCCCCGTCCCGATTCAGGAGCCGGTGTTCCATCTCGAACTCCGTACCAGTACGAATCGAATGCTCCCAGCGTCGTTTGTGTTCGTCCCAATCGTCAGGATGAATTGTTTTTTCCCATCCCCCATCTTTTAGGGCTTCAAACGAAAGCCCGGTGTAGGTAAACCAGGCCTGATTGAAATAATCTGCGTTGCCGTTGGCATCGGCGGTCCCCACTTTCTCCGGCATGGCATCGGCCATAAATTGAACGCGCTCCTGTGCCTGCCGTTCGGCCTGCCGGGCTTTCGTGGCTTCCGTTACATCCTCGATCGAGAGCAGAATTAATTTCTCGGCCTTGGTTTCGCTCACGATTTCACGGGCATTCAACCGCATGATCCGCTCCCCAATGGTTGAAAACATAATCGTAATCTCCAGATCCGTAAACGTCGATTTTTCAAGCAGGACTTTTTCAATCTCTCGGCGCAGGTCGGCTTTATTCCATTGGGCATTGCCCAGTTCATACAGGAAAACCCCTTCGGTTTCGCGTTCATTGAGCTGGAAGGTTTTATAAAAAGCCGCGTTCGCCGTTTTGATCCGCAGGTTGGTATTCAGCACCAACAGCGGCCCCCGCATGGTAGCAATAATGGCTTCGGCATAATTGCGGGCCGCTGTTACCTGCTCATTCAAACCCATGATTTCCTGATTGACTACCGTCAGTTCTTCATTGGTGCTTTGCAGTTCTTCTTTGCCCGTTTCTAATTCTTCGTTCAGGCTCTGCAATTCTTCGCTGCCACTCAACAGCTCTTCATTGGCACTTTGCAGTTCTTCGTTGACGGCCTCCTGATCCTGGGTGATGCCGCTCATATCTTCGCGGGTCTGGGCCAGCTCCCGCTCTAATTGGTCAATTCGAAGGTCTCTGGTGTCTTTTTTTGTTCTTTTTTTGGCATCCTGAGGGTCAATGTCGGATGGGGTGGTAGTGGATAAATGAACCGGGTGAAACAGAATCAGATAATGCGGCTCAACCATATTGGGCAGGGGCCGGGCTTCGATGGAAATGGTCTCTAAGCTGCCGTTGACCTGCAGGGGAATATTTTCTTTGATAACTGCTGCCTGCTCTTTTTTGACCTTGTGAAACAGGTTACGCAGTTCAAACGCCAGCCCGTATTTTGCCAGTAGTAATACATTATGGGTGGGCTTGCCGGATGCCTGGGCTAAATAGGGCGTGGTGATGCCGCGAAAATGCACAATGTCCATTGCCTCATTAACAACCACACCGGCTGGCGTGTAGTAGCTAAGAATCAACTCATCGGCTATTTTTTGAAAGTCTGTACTCAAGGTTTCGGTTGTGGGCGTGGCCCGGTTGGTCGGTAGTTTGCTGCGCTGAACGGACTCGGAAATAAACGGGCTAGAGCCATCTTTGCGGGTGAATAATTTACTGGTCTTAGTGGCAGACGCGAAAAAGCTAGGAATACTGCCGATGGTTTCTGATTTGCCCAGCAGTAAAAAGCCGGTGGGGTTTAAGGCATAATGAAACGTGGCAAATACCTTTTTTTGCAGGTAGGGTTCCAGATAAATCAGCACGTTGCGGCAACTAATAAAATCGAGTTTACCAAAGGGTGGGTCTTTTAGAAAATTATGTACGGCAAACACGCACATATCCCGGATGGATTTATTGACATGGTAACTGCCATTGCTCCTGGTAAAGAATTCCTGCAGCCGTTGGGGCGATACCTCCGCGACTTCATTTTTTGCATAAACACCGGTGCGGGCTTTGGCAATGGCGGGTTCG
>JBBRMP010000266.1:0-7008 GCA_038230755.1 Cytophagales bacterium
ATCAACAGCATTATGATGGCGCACGTAGCCAAGCTGGCGAAGCGCATTGGCGTACGGGTGATTGCGCACGTTCATGAGATGCCCTACGTGCTGTATGAGCCGGTGAATAAGAACGAGTTGCAGCAGATGCTGACGGCTGAATTGGTATTTAGTTCATCGACATCAGCTTGCCAGAGCCTAGCTATTATGGGGGCTGTTTCACCAAAAGTGCTTCATCCGGGCGTCGATTTTGTGCTAATAAAGCCAGACCCTGCGCGGGTGGCCAATCTTCGCCAGCAATACAAAATCCCTGCCGACGCGTTTATTTGGGGGTTATCAGGCAGTTTGATCTATCGGAAAGGCATCGATTACCTACCGCAATTGGCCCGCCAGATGAAGCAGGCAGACCGTAGCTGCTATTTTGTCTGGATGGGGGGGGGATCAGATAATGCTGCCGAATATTATATGCGCTGTGAACTAGCGCATTACGGCCATACGAATGTGCTGTTTACGGGTGCCTTGAAAGAAACCTACTACGACCACATGGCCCTGATCGACGCGTTTTTGCTGCCTTCGCACGAAGAAACATTCGGCATGGTCAACATCGAAGCGGCCTACCTGGGTAAGCCTATTATCACCTTCAACAGCGGCGGCGTAACCGATATCATGACCGAAGGTATGGGCAAGGTAGTTTCCAGTTGGAATGTCGCCGATTTTGCCGCCGCCATGCTTGACCTAATGGATGGCCGAATCCAGGTTGACCCGGCCATTTCCAAAAGACGTGCCCTCGATTTTTCCCTCGAAAACCTCCACGCACAGTGGGATGCCTATGTAAGCGCGTTGGAATAAGGGTATGGCTGTGCCCTTATTCCACCCGCAACCGCCCGGCCCCGTTGTAGCTTCGCAACTCCGGGTTATACATAGCGTCGGCGGAGGCGGGGCCGAGGACGAAATTACCCCGCGACACTGCCCGGACCATGTAGTAGAACGTTTTCGGCTTCTGCCCCGCCGACGTGAAATAGTTGATCCGGTCGTCGCGGACGTCGAAATGGTCGGGGGTGCTTGCGTCTTTGGCCCAACTCAAATCGCGTCCGTCACCATCTTTCGATTGGCTAATCAGGCGCGGATTTTCAACCTCGAACCCAGCCGGGAGCAGGTCGGTAATCACCACGTTGTTGATGGGTAAGCCCGTGTTGCTGGTCAGGGTAAGTTTCACCACCACCAGGTCGTTTTGTTTGAACCGGCTCATGGGGGTACCATCGCGGGTCAGAAACGAGCGGCGCACGGTAAGGCCCCGGTCTTCGTCAGGCACGGCGCCGCTGTTGGGTACGCCCTCGCTTTGCCCGAAATAATAGAGGCTGCCGGTACCTTTGGTGGCTAGTGTAAGTGGTTGATTGGTCGGTAGTTTGCGCAGTAGCAGGTCTTCGCCGGTAAAGCTGCCGAAGGCCTTGCCTCCGCCCGTGAGCGTGGCTGTGGCGGTGCTGCCTGCGTTTTGCCGGGCCAGTTTGCCGAGGGCCAAAAATGCAAACGCGGCTTCCTGCGTGTTCAGATACGGGGTTTGCTGCACCACCGTATTCAGTTGACGTGCTAATGTAGGTACCTGCAAATTATCTGGGTCAGCATCAACCAACGCGCTCAATACCAGCGCTATATTCCGAATGGGTGACGAATAACTACCGCCCGATTGCCGTTCGCCAGCCGTTAGCGAATACTGTTTTGGCAGCAGCACGTTGCTGTTTTTCTCGTCGCCGAGGCGGGCGTAGGCGGTGGCGAGCAGGTAACGTTCGTCGGTCGAGAGCAGTTTGTCGGCGGCATCTTTGTAGTAGTTCATGGCAGCGCGGTTGGGTTTGCCCGCGTTGGCCAGTACGTAGAGGCCATAAATGGTGGTGCGGCTCGCCACGTCGCGGTCGGTGCGCCCCCCGGTTTCGTCGAAAACAGACTCGCGTTCGGTGGCTGGGTTGCTCGTCAGCGTGGTCAGCCGGTCAATGGCTTTGCTCTGCGATTCGGCGCGCACTTCATAGCCCGCTTTAGCCGCTTCGGTCATAAAATGCAGGGCGTAGGCCGTGGCCCAGGGGTCTTCGGTGTTCTGCCCCGACCAGAGCGTAACGCCGCCATTATACAATTGCCGACTGTCTATTTGCTGCAACGCCGCGCGCACATTGGTGGCCGGGTTAAAGTCTGAATCGCCCTGGCTAACAGTGTAAACCGTACCCTTCTGTGCCAACTTCGTGAGGTCGGCGAAATACAGTTGCGGGAAGGCTTTCGAGATCGTTTGCTCGGTGCAGCCATACGGGTAGCCCAGCAAATACGTCAGCGTCTTGGCCTGTTGCACCACCGGCGACCGGCTGATGGTCAGGCTATTACGGGTTGTGCCGGGAAAGAAATTGCCTGTCAACAAGACGATCTGGGTCTTGCCACCCGCCACGACGCCCGCCACCGTGGTCTTCTGCAACGGCGCGGCGGGCCGCACGGTGATGTCGGTTCGCTCGACGTAATTCTTGCCAAACGCGTTGACCGTCACCGTAATAAAGCCCGGCCCAACGCCCCCCGCCGCCCGTACTCGGTAGGTTACCCGGCTCTCGCGGCCCGGTTGCACGGTCAGTTTTTGCGTCGCTGGAGTGGCCGCGCCTGCCGCTGAAGTAGGCTGTGCGTTACCCGTTGAATCGGTCACGGCGGGGACCGGCGCAGTACTCGTCACGAGTTCCAGCGGCCCGCCCACGCTGACCGTGGCGGTGAGGCCCGCCGCGTTTTTGGTGGTGTTATTCAAGGTTACGGGCAGGGTCAGTTCGTCGCCGGGCGAGAGGAATCGGGGCACGCCCGCGCTGATGACGATGGGGTCCGAGACGATCATGTTTTTCTCTGCCGACCCGAACGCATTGTCTTTCCAGGCCACGGCCATCACGCGCAACGACCCCGAAAACTGCGGAATGTCAATCGTAAACTCGGCCTCGCCCGAAAAGCCCGTTTTCAGAATGCCACTCCACAGCGCCACTAATTGCACCCGCTTGCTGCTCAGCGGGTTAACGCGCTTTTGTAAATCGTACCCATCCCCACCTGAGCTTGACCGATTGCGGAACATGAGTTCGGGATAGAGTAGGGCGTAGCCGTCGTAAGCATTTACTTCTAGGGCGCGTTTCTGGAAAAAGAAGCCATGTGGATCGGGTGTTTTGTCGTTTTTCAACTGCAAAATGCCCTCGTCAACCACCGCAATGGTCACCTCAGCGTTACGCGCGGCCCGCACCCGAATCGTCTGTTTCGTCTTGGAATACGACGTCGCCACGGCCTCAATCGTCACGGGCAACTGCGTATCGGGGTCGGTTACGGTGACGGGTGCAAAGCCGTGGGCTACCGTCAGCGGCAGGTCGGTGCCGTCCATTGCCCGGATCAGCGTGGCCGTGACGTAGACGTTGGGCAGGTGCTTTTCATCGACCGAAAAGGACCATTGGGCGGCTTTATTTCCGACCGTCAACCACTTCTGTTCCAGTACATTATCGCGTTCCACAGTCACCAGCATTTTGCCGTTGAAGGGGGCCTTGAACAGCACGTTTACCTTGCCGCCTGTCTCGTAAGTTGGTTTGTCGAACTCCATCAGCACCTGCCCTTCTGTGCTGACCGCAAACGATGAAGCCGTGGTGCTGCCGTAGCCATAGGCATAAAAATTGGCGGCGGTGTAGCCCGTGCTTTCAGTTCCCGCGTTGGGTCGTCGGACGCGCACTTCATATTCGCCCGAAACGGTGGGGACGTAGGTGAATTGGGCCGGTTTGCTGGAGAGACGTAACACGTTGGTATACACCACTTTTTCGTGGCGTTTGGTGTTGTATTTCACGCTGCCGCCCTCCTGTTTTTCGATCACGGTCTGGTAGTCGAACCGCACCACCTGCACCTGCGCCGAAGCGTTTTGCGGCATACCGGCGGCGTTTAAACCAACCACGGCCACGGCGAGCGGCGTGTTGGTAGTCAGGTAGTTATCGGCCATCCGAACCCCGTAAAGCACGTCCTGCGTTTGCACCTCGAACCGAATTAAGCGATTGACGGGTCGGCCATTTTCGTCGAAAACAGTCACGAATAGTTTACCGTCCAGCAGGCCCATGTCCTTGTAGGTGGCGGGGAGTTCAAAGGCTTCGGTGAACTGCCCGGTGGCGTTGGTGCGTCCCTGCCGCAGCACTTTCTCGAACGTGCCGGGTGCGGCTCCCGCTGCCTGCACGGCCTCCACCGACGGGATCGTGAAGGTGTAATCGGTGTAGCCTTTGGGTGCGAAATTTTTCCGTTTCAGTTGCAGTTCGGCCTCGTAGGCGCGGTCGGCGGCGGGCGGGCCAAAGAGGTTCTGCGCCGTGGCGGAGAGCGTAATCGTCTGCCCCGATTTATACCCCTCGCGGTCGGTTTTTACATCGACTTTGATGCGGTCGGGAATGAATTCTTCGATGCTCAACGCCTTCGATGCCAACAGCGAATTGTTACCGTCGTAGACCTCTACGGTGTAGCTGCCCGTGACGGCAGCGGGGTCAACGGCAATGTCGGCGGCTACGGCGCCCTGCTCGTTGGTCGTTTTGCGAAACTGCTGATATTCGTTACCATTTGGCAGTAATATCTTGATCACCAACGGGATAGCTCCCACGTTTTGGGCGGCGGCCTTCCGCAAAATAGTGTTCAGGTGGATGATCTCGCCGGGGCGATAAATGCTACGATCGCCGTATATAAATGCGTCGATACCCGCCGCGCTATTGCGTTTTCCGTCGACGGCAAATCGCGATGTTTCGACCTCGGTATCAGCCAGATACAAAAAATTGAAGTCGCCCAGTTCGGCCTCGCTACCCTGCCGGGCGGTGAGCATGGCGATGGTGAAACCCGGCGCTTTTTCAGCCACTTTCTCGAACCGTGCAAACCCGTCGCTGTCCGTTTTCAAAGTATACACCGTCTGATTATTGCTGCTCACCAGCGACACGTCCACGCCGTTCAGGGCATTGGTTGTCTGAATAGAATTGGCCCAGACCAGTATATCATCATCCGACTTCCGCACGATCAGCCCAATGTCTGACACCGACACCAACTGCGTGGCCGACACATACGCCTCGTTTTCTGACTGTACCGACACCAGATACACCCCGCGCAACGGCTTACCTGTCTGTGTGGCCCTCGCATCAGGAATGGACAGGTTCAACGCCGACGTGCCCCGAATTTTTGGTAAATCGCTGGTTTCGACCAGTTTATCAACCAGAATCTGGCTCAGATCCTGGCTTGCGTCGTTGCTGTAATTGTAGATGCCGCTGGCTTCGCCGCCGTCGTTGTAGTCTTCGTAGCGGTTTGTTTTCAGGAATTGCAGGATGTTGTTTTCAAATAAACGCGCAATTTTCACCTGTACTTTGGGCACGTTGGTAATGGTTAGCCCCACGTTCCGCGATCCTTTCGAGGACAGGTACAGGGCTTTTTTCTGGGCAAACTCCAGCCCGGCGGGGCGTTGTCCAAAAAACAAATCGCGCGAGACGGGTTCGGCCAGTTTGGGTCCCAGCACCCCGCGCATCGCCGTGGTGAGCGTGAGTACGTAGGTGTCGGTTTCGTTGAAATCGCCGCGAATGAGCAGACCGTTTTCGGTGAGCTCGGCCGTGGTCTGCACGGCGGGCTGAATGGTGTAATATTGGCTCAGGTTCTCGTTTTGCAGCGCCTGCGTCGTGGCCACCCGCACGAACCCTTTTTTCCCCGAAAAGCCCGTCTGTACGTCGCTGACCTCTAGCCGTTTAGGTGTTGGTAGCGTAGTTGTCTGCTCAATAATATCCGTGCTTTCGTAGCTCGTGCCGGGCACTTTCAACCCCTTGTCCAGATGCACCGTCAAAGGCCGTTCGTTGGCTTCGGAAGGGGCATCGGGCAGGGTTACGACCAGCCCGCCGTTAGTGCCTGATGCCAGGGCAGCACCCACCTGACCGGCCTGAATGTTGCCAGTTGTTAGCTTTTGGTCTTCCGACTCCATCTTCAACCGCGTGGCCACCTGGGCGGCGGGCAGGTCGTAATTAAAAATCAGCCGCGATTCGGCCACGGGTTTACCGCCGTTGCCCTCGCGCGTCCACCAGGTTTCGGTGCTTGCCAGTTGCAGGTAGGGCGTGTGAAACGCAATCTCGTCGCCCGATACGGATAGCCCTTTGTCGGTAGCATCTTTCAGGATGTCCTTTGTCAGTTCGGCGCGGTAGTTCGTGGCCGGGTCAAACGCTGACGTGGGCGAAAACACCAGTTCACTCGGCGACGTCCATTTGAATTTGCCAGAAACGGCAGGCTTAAAGGTGATGTATTGGGTTGATTCCCAGTTACTTGTGGTTGGTCCGACGTTTTTGTTGAACGAGAAAATCAGGTTCTGTGTCTGTTGAATCTCCTCGTCGAAGTTGCGGCCCGTGACCTGCACGGTGCTGGAGAGGCGGGCGCATTGAACAAGTAACAGACTGATAAACAGCGCAAACAGGGAGAGGCGGAGCGGGACCAGAGGGCGCATGAAGGGCGGGTTTAAGACCGGCCAATTAACGCATAATTCAGATGGATTTACGCAGGAGTAGGAGGGTAGTGACTAAATGGGGGCAACATGGGTAGTGTTACTATCTACTGACCACGTGTTTGTTTTTGTCCAGTAACCGTTTAGCCTGTTCCATCAGTGGCTCTAGCTCATCAATTTTTTGAGTAATACTGTCCCACAGAACAACGGTCTCTTCATCTGCCTGCCTTCGGCACACATAATCCAGCGTTTCATAAAATGATTTGTATTCCTGCGCTATTTGCTGTTTTTCAATAATGCTCTCAGCTTGCTGAAAGCGAAATAAATACTGTTTAGCCTGTTCCATATTCTTTATGTTAAATCGTAACTGTTTAGGTAGTCAAATTCAAGCCAATTATCTGACAATCAGCAAGTTGCTAATTTTTCTAATTTATGAGTTAAACTAAGCAAAAATCTTAATGTGCTGATAATCAACTACTTGACCTTTAGACATTAAATACTTTTGCGATTTTTAACTTTGCAAGTGCTTGATTATCAGTTCAGTGGACTACCTAAAC
>JBBRMP010000267.1:0-6968 GCA_038230755.1 Cytophagales bacterium
GGTGGCTAACAGTCCAATGATCAGTGCATCTTGGGTGAATTGTTGTCCGCAGAACAGGAATCCAGACGGTAAAAGTGGGGATAGGTCCATACCCACTTAACAAAGGAAACTACCAGGATTCACCTAAAGTGACGCTGAACCGACGTCCATGCCCCATTTTTTGGCTCGTTGAGCCATTACCACGGTTTCGTCTTTACTGCAATGGCCACTGGCGATGTCTTGCGAGGGATTGACAAACGTTCTGAGCCGGATAGCATTGATACCGTGATCTTTCAGGATCTGAAAACAGTCCTGCGGTTTGCCGTTTGCGTCGCGGAAAACATAGCCCGTAGCTTCCATTTGGGGAAGCCAACTAATGTCGGCCCCTTTGGTAAACCGCTGCGCCTGCACCGCTGCCGGGGCACAGGAAGCTGTCAGATAGATAGTTAACAGAAGCAGGCAGTACCTGATTGATCGCATCATGGGAAAGAAGACTTTGTTGAGGCTCGGCGGTGTCTGGCATCCATCATTGCCCCGTGTGGTAAATGCTATTTCGCCTTTGCCATACCGAAGCCGGACGCGCCAAAGCCGTTACCATTATAGAGCATTGTCCATCGACCCTGATGGTCGAAAATATGGCAATAATCCATCATTTGAGCATCCCAACCCTCAGCAGAGCGTTCGATACCCGTCTTTTCGTCGGTACGTGTCCAGGTAATGCCGTCGGTCGATTCGGCGCAGCCCATGCGGTAGCTCCGCGCCACGTCGGTGCGGTAGTTCGTGGCTGAGCGGTACGAAAAATACATCCGATACACATCCCCATCTTTAAATACCGTAGGTCGACCAATGGCGTCCGTGAATTCGTCATAGCCAATGCACACCTGTCCCGTCCGGTTCCAGTAAATCCCGTCGGCTGATTTGGCATATTTCACGTCGTAAAACGGTTCGGGATGGCCATTGATGACTTCGATTTTGGTACACGATAAATACCACATCCGCCACTGCACGGTCCCATCGGGCCGTACGTCGCGCATGACACAGGGTTGCGCTACCCACACCTGATCGAAGATGTACCGGTCGAGCAGTGGGCCGGTGAATTTCCGCTCGAAGGTCAGACCCCCGTCGCGGCTGATAGCCAGGCCAATACCGAGGCGGTAATGGGTGGTTTCGCTCTTGTTCCAGCCCGTGTAATAGAGCCAGATTTCGTCAGGCCCGTCTTCGCCCGGAACGCGCAAAAACCACGACGGCATCGCTCCTGTTTCGTCGAACATACCAACCTCGCCGTGGGTAATACAGGGTTTATCGTGTATATAAAGCACATTGGAGAGGTCGTTGGCATCCAGTTCCACAAACGACGTGGCCGACTGAATTTTCGCATCGCGAGTGGCGAAGTACACCCGCAGTCGGTCGTCCGAAATGGGAAACCCAAACGGTACCTGCGCGTGGGTTTGGCTAAACGGCAACGAGCCGTCAGGTTTGTAAATGAGGCCGAGTTTGGTCCAGTTCATGGGAAGAAACGGCCCCCTAGCCCCCGAAGGGGGAACTGCGCTTGGCGTAAGCTACGCGGGCGGCAGCACTTCCCCCTTTGGGGGCTAGGGGGCTATAAGTAGTGTCGATACCATTGCTGGAACACCATCAGCGTCCAGAGCAGTTTGCGGTTATTTTGTTTGCCGTCAAAGTGGTCCTGCTTCAATTTCGCTACATAAGCCGGATCGAACAGGCCGTGTTGTGTCAACGACGATTCAGAAAGGAGGTCGTTGCAGAGGCCGCGCAACTCGTGCCGAAGCCAGTGCGACAGCGGGATACCGAAGCCTTTTTTGGGCCGATCAATGATGTTTTCGGGCAGTTTGCCACGCATCAGTTCTTTCAGAATGTACTTGCCAGTCAGCCGTTTACGCTTAAAATTGTCGGGCAACGTATTGATAAATTCCACCAGTCGATAATCCAGAAACGGCGCCCGCACCTCCAGCGAATTATACATGCTGGCCCGGTCTACTTTGGTCAGAATATCGTCGAGCAAATAGGTCTGATAATAGATATACGACGTTTGGTCGAAAGCACTGGTGTTGGGCGGCAACTCACGCAAATGGGTGTCAATCAACGACATACCGGTAGGGTCTGTGAGCTGGTCACGTACGGCCTGGCTCAACAGCCCCTGTTTCTGATTGGGCGAAAAGCTACCCAGCCAGAGCGTATGCGTGTAGGCCGGGCTTTGCTCGAACCCCTTTAAAAACTGCTTTACCTTAAAATCAAAGCTGATGTTTGTGTCGCTGACCGGCAGTAAATCAGCTAGTTGACCCGCCAATACCTGCGCGGCACGGGGCAGTTTGCCAAAATAGGGCCGCGCGTAGTCAGACTGAAATGTGGGGTAGCCCGCCAGTAATTCGTCGCTGCCATCGCCACCCAGCGCCACCGTCACCTGTCCCCGCGTAAACTGCGACAGGAGGTAGGTCGGAATGATGGACGCGTCGGCAAAGGGTTCGTCGAGTTTTTCGGTGATAGCGGGGAGCAAATCCAGCGAGTCGCGGGCGGTCAGGATTTTTTCGTGGTGATCGGTGCCGAGGTGTTTGGCCACCTGCCGGGCGTAATCGGTCTCGTCGTACGATTTTTCATTGAACCCAATCGAGAACGTTTTCAGCGGAACGGTACTGTTTTTTTGGGCGTAATAGGCTATAGCTGAGCTATCCAAGCCGCCACTTAGGAAAATACCCAGCGGCACATCGGCAATGAGCCTCGCGGCGGTGGCGTCGTTCAACAGGGTGTCGAACTGCTCCTTCGCCTCGGCAAAACTGATGGTCTGATGGTTAAATTCGACCGTCCAGAATGGCTTGTTTTCGGTGATTTGGCCGTCTTCAAACGTCAGGTAATGCCCCGGCTCCAGCTTACGGATGCCCTTGAAAATGCTGAACGGCGTGGGTACGTATTCAAACGTGAGGTAGGCGTTTAGGGCATCCAGATCAAGCTCTTTCGAGATCAGCGGGTGCTGCAACAGGGCTTTCGGCTCGGAGCCATAAATAAGCGTCTGGCCTACTACGGCGTAGTAGAGGGGTTTTTTACCCATCCGGTCCCGCGCCAGCAGCGTCCGCTTCCGCTCGAAATCGTGGATGGCAAAGGCAAACATCCCGTTGATTTTGTCGAAGAGCTTAACGCCATGTTCCTGATACAGATACAGCAACACCTCGGTATCGGACGTGGTACGAAAATGATACCGGCCCGTTTTGGCAAGCTCGGCCTTGAGCGGCAGGTAGTTATAAATCTCGCCGTTAAACACCATCCCGACCCGACTATCTTCGGTATAGAACGGCTGATTGGCCCCCGAACTGAGGTCAATAATGCTGAGCCGGGCATGACCCAACCCCACACCGGGCGTGTGGTCGCCCCCCTGAAAATCGGGGCCTCGGTGCCGAAGCTGCCGAATCATGCGTAGCAGATCGTCCTCAGTACCGCGCCCCGTAAACCCTGCTATGCCGCACATCCTGCTTACAAATTCATGGTTTCCTTAACACTATAGGGCATTTTGTGCTGCGATTCGTAGTAGGTACGCATCAGAATCTCGGCCATTACGCCCATGAGTACCAACTGAATACCCACCACAAAAAACATGGACGCGATGGTAGGCAATGGCGTTTCGACCAGGTCTTTTTGGCCCGTAAGCTTGAAATAGGCTGCCAGAATGGTGGCGAAAAACGTTACCAAAAACGCCAGAATACCAGCCCCACCAAAAAAGTGGATGGGCCGTTGCATGTACTTTTCTAAAAACTTGATCAGCACCAGGTCCAGCAGCACTTTATAGGTGCGGAAGATGCCGTAGTTGCTTTTGCCGAACTGCCGGGGTTGATAGCTCACGGGCATCTCGGTCACAGTGCCGCCCTGCCAGGCGCAGTAAACCGGAATGAACCGGTGCATTTGGCCATATAGCGACACGTTTTTGATTACGTCGCGGCGGTAGGCTTTCAGCGTACAGCCATAATCGTGGAGATACACACCCGAAATGTAGCTGATCAGTCCGTTGGCCAACCGCGAGGGTAGCTTACGGGTGAGTTGTTCATTGGCCCAGCGGTTTTGTCGCCAGCCGCTCACCACGTCGTAGCCCTCTTCCAGCTTATTTAGCAGCTTCGGAATATCATTGGGGTCATTCTCTAAATCACTGTCGATCAACACAATAACGTCGCCAGCGGCATATTGGATACCCGCGTTGATGGCGGCGGTTTGCCCGAAATTGCGCCGAAAATTCACGGCCTTCACCCGGGGGTCAACGGCGCAGATTTTCTTGAGTTGTGCGTAAGAATCGTCTTTCGAGCCGTCGTTGATGGCAATGATTTCGTATTCATATTGACCAACGGCTTTGGCAAGGGCATCGAACAGAATAGGTATACTTTTCGACTCGTTGTAGATGGGTAAAACAACGGAGAGGTAGGTCATAGAGGGCGGTTGTGGGGCTGCTGATTCCGCAGCCGATTCATCAGAAAAGAGAACGAAGATACAGCCCCCAGGACTAAAAATGGGTAAAAAGGGGCTAGGTAGCGGGTTTCGGCGTGTCGCAGGGCAATGGCAAACACCACCACGGCATAACCCACCATCAGCGGTGGCACCAGCCCTGGCCCGTTGATCACCGCCCGTTTGCGTAGGCCTGAAATGAGCATAGCGGCTAGCCCAATTAGACCCGGCACCAGCACAAATAGCCAGTAGTAGGCCCGTAAAAGCCAGCGCGGCCATGTAGCCTGAACCATGTCGTCGAGGAAATTATAGCCCCGCGTGCCGTTCAGGAAATCAAAGGTGTAGCGGGCCAGCGCAACGCCATAATACACGCCCGGTTTTTCGGCCTTCACCGACGCGGTATACGCCACCAATTGGCGACGGAGATCGGCGTAAATGGCTTTACGTTTTAACGAATCGGATGCCGGAAGCAAGTCCATATCCAGAAACGTTTGCCGCATCACCCGCATCGAATCCTGGTTGAACCGACTGGTATAAACGTAGTTAGGCGGTGGACCAAGCTTTTCAGGGACGTACCAGCGAATGGGTGGTAGAAAGTTATTATCGCCCCAACCCGAAAACCAGCGGATGCCCGCGTTGGGGAACCAGAACGAATAATCTTCGCCGTAGGTCTCGCAAAACGCGATCATCGGGAAGTAGTTGGTAGGCCAATAACTTTCGGGATACCATGGGCTTTTCAGCAGCGGAATCACGGCATGATACGTCCGGTAGTTACGCACCATCCAGGCCGAATCGGCCACCGCAAATGGCAACAGCACCAACGCACTTCTAATTATTAATTGCCTGAAGGACAAACTTTTACGTAGCCATTGATACCCAAAAATAACCACCGGAATAGCCAGTATTCCGGCGTGGGCGGGCTTTAGAAACACCGAAAAGGCCAGCCACCCCCCCGCTCCCAGCAACCATGCCCATCGCCCCTGTTGCGCCTCGAACCGGAGCAGCGCGTACAGGAAAAAAATGGACGAAGCCGCCGCCAGACTTTCGGTCAGAATATAGGCATCAAATACGCTGACGAAGGTGCTGAACAGGTAGATGAAATAGGCCCAGTAAAATGCGCGCTGATTTTCAAAGAGCCGTTGCGCCGTAAGCCCCAGTACGTAAACGGAAAACGCCGAAATGACCAACTGGCTCAGAATTAATGCATTACAGGCATGCGCTGGACTCATCAGAAGCCGGAACGCCAGATACATCGCCGAATAGCCCGGCATTCGATAGTCGGTGTTGAACCCCTGATGCGCTAACAGGGAGTCAATCGGCGAGAGGTAGGTCATCATGTCGCCGTTGCTTTGGCCCCAGAAACCGTCCATGTTGTGGTAGTAGGACCGGCTCAGATACCAGGCAAAAAAGGCACCTTTCACCACCAATGCCAGCAACAACCACGCGGCAGGATAGCGAACAGGCGTGGGGGCAGCTAGCTGATTCATAGCAACTTGGCTTCCTGCCAGGCAATGAACCCGCGCAGTCCCTCGCGCAGAGAGACAGTAGGGTGGTAATTGAGCAAACGACTCGCTTTAGCCACATCGGCATAGGTACGTTCCACGTCGCCGGGTTGTTTGGGCAGGTAGTCGATGTTGGGCGTTTTACCCATCAGGTCATAGAGCGTCTCCACCAACTCTTGCAGCGTTACGGGACTGCTGTTGCCAAGATTGATGATTTCGTAGGTGTTTGGGTTGTCCGTTACGTAGCGGTGCGCGGCCAGAATGCCCGTCACAATGTCGCCCACGTAGGTGTAATCGCGCGAGGTATCGCCGGTACCGTACATGGTCACGGGCTGGTTGGCGGCAATCATCCGCACAAACTTGTTGATGGCCAGATCGGGCCGTTGCCGCTCGCCGAAGACGGTGAAAAAGCGCAGGTTCACCACACTCATCTGGTAAAGATGGTGGTAATTATAGGTCAGCAATTCACCCGACCGTTTCGTGAACGCGTAGGGTGAAATGGGCTGCTCAACGGCATCGCTTTCGCTGAATGGTACCTTCGGATTATTGCCGTAAACGGATGACGATGAGGCAAATACCAACTTACTCACGCCCCGCTGCTGCATCCAGGTTAGCAGGTTGTTGGTGCCCACAATATTGGTCTGTACGTAGGCATCGGGAGCCTCAATCGAAGGCCGGACACCTGCCTTCGCCGCAATATGAATGACTGAATCAACCGGGACCATTATATGACGTTGCCAGTCAACTCCCTGAATGTCAGCTTCAATAAATTGAAACTGCGGATGATTCGATACGTTCGATAGGTTTTCTTCCTTGAGTGTGCGGGCGTAAAACGGATCGAAGTTATCGATGCCAATTACCTGATAACCGCGTTGAAGAAGCTGCTCGGTCAGGTGGCTACCAATGAACCCCGCGCAGCCCGTAACAAGTACTGTGGAAGCCGTGTGCATGTGCTTTCAGTTTTCAGTTTAGAGTTTTCAGCGGTCCGCCGCTGCGGTTTGCTGACGCGGGTGAAATCCGCGAAATGGCTTTTGCTCGCGTCAGCAAACC
>JBBRMP010000268.1:0-6959 GCA_038230755.1 Cytophagales bacterium
AATTCGCCAATTGATAAACCTGTTGACGCTTTATAAACGCGCTCTGTTTTGGCGTTTGGGAAGATACTGATTCGAGCAGACAATGTCTTAGCAGTCATATTAATGGCGAAAGGATACAAATATAATCGATTTGTTGATAATTAGGCTAAACAACTCTAATCTTGACCTATGCATCCAAAGCAAACTGATCAACTTGGCCGCCCCACTTCGGTCACCCAAGGCGGCATCACTCCTGCGAACTGCGCTCACCCAACCAAGGCGATACGGTGCTGACTCAATCCTCACCGTTGCTACTATAAACGCCCCACGATTGCGGACGAAGGTGTATTTTCGTTTTTCCTGACGATACACTTCTCCCCTTCGTATTATGATCCCCTGTTTATCTTTTCTCGACCCGTGCGCTCTGACGGTAGTACTCGGCGTTACGCTGTCGGGCTTAGCCACGGCGCAAGCTCCCGACGAGACGCGGCTACTGCGGCAACCGACGTTGTCCAAAACCAACATTGCCTTTAGCTACGGCGGCGACCTCTGGATAGCCAACCGCGATGGTTCGCAGCCCCGCCGCCTAACGGTAGCCCCCGGCCCCGAAACCGGCCCACTGTTTTCGCCTGATGGGCAGCGCATTGCGTTTACGGCTACGTATGACGGCAACACCGACGTGTACGTGATGGGTATCAACGGCGGGATGCCGCAACGACTAACTTTCCACCCAAGTGCCGAAACAGCAAAGGGCTGGTCGCCGGATGGGCAGCGGGTATTGCTACTGTCGAGCAGTGCGTCGGCCACGCCACGGGCACCCAAATTATTTACCGTTTCGCTGAAAGGCGAGCTGCCGCAGGCCCTGCCCGTACCGATGGCCGGTAGCTGGGCCAACCTCTCGCCCGATGGTAAGGAACTGGCTTACAGCATCATCACCGACGCATTTGGCACTTGGAAACGGTATCGCGGTGGCATGACCACGCCCATTCGCCTGCTAAACCTACAATCGCTTGATTTTGAGCTGATTCCACACGAAAACGCATCGGATGTGCAGCCGGTTTACGTGGGCAACGTGGTCTATTTCCTCTCCGACCGGAACCGGACTATGAACGTCTTTGCCTATGACCGGGCCACTAAACAGGTGCGGCAGGTGACGAAGCACGACGATTTCGACGTAAAAAACCTGGGCACCGATGGGCAACAACTGGTCTATGAACAGGCCGGGCGGCTGCACGTTTTCGACCCGGCAAACGGCCAAACGCAGACGTTGCGCATTACCATTCAGCCCGATATGCTCACGTTGCGGCCCACCTGGAAACCCGTCGGCAGCATGGTTCGGGCCATACATTTATCGCCAACGGGCGTGCGGGCGGTGGTGGAAGCGCGGGGCGATATTTATACGCTGCCCTCGAAAAAAGGCGATTGGCGCAACCTGACCCTGACCGATAACGCCCACGACCGCAACCCGCTCTGGTCGCCCGACGGGAGCCGCATCGCTTACGTATCCGATGCCTCCGGCGAGTACCAGTTGATGCTCCGCGATGCACGGGGCGACAAACCTGCTGAGGCGATTTCGCTGGGCGACCCATCGTTTTATACCCTCGACAAATGGTCACCCGACGGAAAAAAGCTGCTATACCAGGATAAGAAACTGAACCTCTGGTACATGGACATGACCACGCGCAAGCCCGTGAAGATCACTACCGACACCTACGGCCCCAATTCGAGCATCGAGGCCGATTGGTCGCCGGATTCGCGGTGGGTGGGTTTTTCGCGGAAAATGGACAACTACCTTAACCGCATTCACCTCTACGAACTGGCGTCGGGCACGACCACGCCCGTGACCGATGGGGCCAGCCATGCCGACGCGCTAGCCTTCAGCCGCGATGGTAAGTACCTGATTTTCACCGCCAGTACCAACGTAGGTTCGTCCTTTGCCTGGCTCGATATGGGTGGGTTGGACCGGCGCGGGCTGACCACGCAGAACCTCTATGCTGTGGTGCTGAGCGCCAAAGACCCCAGCCCGTTTTCGCCCGAATCGGATGAAGAAAAAGGGGCTGACACCCCGGCCAAACCGGTCGGCGACACCACGTTGAAAGCATCGAAAGCGAAGGTAGCCACGGTGGCCGCGCCCACCTCGGCTACCACGAGCGCGGTAGTGGCAGTGGCCAAAACGGTGATCGATTTAGCCAACATCGGTCAGCGAATTGTGGCCCTGCCCGTGCCTGCGGGCAACATGGGCAAGCTCGCCTTCGCCGATGGGAGCAAGTTGTTTTACATTGGCTATACCCCCGCCGCCGCCAAGCCAAGCTTGTACCGCTTCGATTTTAAGGAGCGTAAAAATGAACTGCTCATGCCCGAAGTGGCTGATTATGTGGTCTCTGCCGACGGCAAAAAGCTGCTCTACATGGCTGGTACGGACAAATATGGCATCATCGACGTGACGGGCAAACCGGCACCCGGCGACGGCAAAGTAGACATGACATCGCTACAGGCCCTCATTGACCCCCGCCACGAATGGGCGCAGATGGTCAACGAGTTCTGGCGCATCGAGCGCGACTATTTCTACATGCCCAACTACCATGGCGCCGACTGGCAGGCGGTGAAAGCGAAATACGCCCCCCTCCTGCCCCACGTTGCCCACCGCGCCGATTTGAACTACCTCATTGGCGAGATGATGGGCGAAATGGTTGTGGGTCATAACTACGTCAACGGCGGCGATATTCCGAACAGCAAACCCATTCCAGTGGGCATGTTAGGTGCTGACTATGAACTGGTTAACGGAAAATATCGGTTCAAAAAAGTCTTCGACGGCGAGAATTGGAATCCCTCCCTCCGCGCACCCCTCACCGAACCAGGCGTGGGCGTGCAGGCGGGCGACTATCTCCTCGCCATCAACGGACGTCCCCTGTCGGCCACCGACAACGTCTACCAATTCCTCGAAAACACCGTGGACCGGCAAATGACGCTGACCGTTGGGCCCAACCCCACTGAGGCAGGCAGTCGGCAAGTGACAGTGGTGCCCATTGCCGAAGAAAACGGCCTCCGGCTGATGGATTGGGTGGAGGGCAACCGCCGCAAAGTGAGCGCGGCCACGGGCGGCAAAGTGGCCTACGTGTATTTACCCAACACCGGCCAACAGGGCTATGACTATTTCAACCGCTACTATTTCAGCCAGGTAGACAAACAGGCCGTGATCGTGGATGAACGCTTCAACGGCGGCGGCTTCGTGGCCGACTACGTGGTCGATATGCTGAACCGGCCCTTGCTGAGCTACTGGTCCTCACGCGAGGGCAAGCCATTTACCAGCCCCGCCGCGTCGATTTACGGCCCAAAAGTGATGCTCGTAAACGAATATGCCGGTTCTGGTGGTGATGCGCTGCCCGCGTTTTTCCGTCGCCGAAACCTCGGCACCATCATCGGAAAACGTACCTGGGGTGGTCTGGTGGGCATTTCGGGCTATCCCACGCTCATGGACGGCGGTTCCGTAACGTCGCCAAGTTTCGGTATCTACAGCCCCGGCGGCAAATGGGAGATCGAAAACGCGGGCGTAGCTCCCGACATCGAAGTGGAAATGACGCCCAAACTAAGCCAGAACGGTGCCGACCCCCAACTGGAAAAAGCCATCAAAGTGGTGCAGGCGCAACTGCAAAAAGCCCCCGTGGCTGCGCTACCCAGTCCCAAACCAGATCGACGGGCGGTGGAGTGATCTGATTTACGATATACGATGTACGAATTATGATGTATTGATTTTGCCAGCGTATAACTGCGCTGGCAAAATCAATACATCATAATTCGTACATCGTAAGTAGGTGAGCGAAAAAGAACGACGCTTTATTGCTGATTAACTATCTGACTGTCAGTGTATTAAAAATATACTTGTGTCTCTTATTTTAGCTCGACTACTTATATCTCTAATCGCTTCACAACCTCACTCCCAACACCACTACCGGCCTTCGCTGAAACCTTGTTTTCACGAAGCGGCCCCGACGGGTACTGTAGCGGTAATAGTGCTCGCCAACGCGTACAATGGCATTTTTGGTTACGTCGTTCGGCATAAAATCATCTTCGAGTGTGTGGATGGTGCCGCCCGTTTGTTGGGCAATCTGGTAGTGGTCGGGCTGAAACGCATCGGCGTTGTTGAGCGTTGCGCCACAGGCAATGACGTGGACGGGCTTTTTCACGCTTGCCAGTAACGGCATGTCTTTGACCCCGCTGCCATTATCGGACAGCAAAATCAGGTGGCGACTTTCGGGGAATGTTCGCTGGGCGTAGCGCAGGGCTTCGACTACGTTTTCGTCCTCATCGCGGTTGTTGGCGGTGTTACGGGCTGCTGCCAGTAGGGTAGGCAGGGCGACGCGGGGGTCACGTTCGCGGGTGGTGAAAAACGCGCCCGGCAAGCCACCAGGGCGAGTTTGCTGCCCCAGGCTGTCGCAGTCGGTAAAGAAGACCACGCCTTTCACGTTCGGGTTTCGGGCATTGCGCCGAAACCAAGCGTATATCTGGGCCGCGTAGGGGTCCATGCTCGTGGTTAAGTCGCAGACAATAACCGCGTTGGGCCACCGCCGCAGGTTGCGCGTCAGGGCGGCAAACACCGTGGAATCCAGCCCAAACTGACCCGACAACAGCTTGGCCTCCAAGTCCTGCTCCTTCGGCGATAGCTTCCGAAGCGCTACCGTTGGCCACGGATGCAACGTTGTTTTCACCACGTTAACACCAACCATTGGCTTCACCCTCACGTCTGCTTGTTGAGTAATAACGACCTCCGGGATGGCTAAAAAAGATGGCACACGTTGGGTCGGTTGATCCACATCAACCGTTTGTTGGGTTGGCTTTTGCGATCCTGCTATTGGCTCAACACGAACCATTTTCTTGGCGAAAGTCAACGGCTGGGGTGGCACTATGGGTAAACGCAGTGGCTTCTTTTCAGCAAAAACAGCCTTTTGAGCTATTGGAGATACTTTTGTAGTCTGGTTGTTTCCCGACAAATACCAACCCAGGCCACCAATCAGCGTCAGCAAACCTACCGGCCAAAGCCACAGGAAAGGCCGCTGTTTGTACGGAAACAAGCGTGGACGCAACAGCCGCCAATCGTCCGTCAACTCAGACGGGTCAACCCCCGGTTCGTGTTCGTTGAGCAACTGGCGCAACCGGTCATTCAGGGGGTTATCGGTTAGGTCGTTCATGGCTCAGGTTAGTTTGGGAAGCCAACGCGCGGCGCAATAGCCGGTTGGCTTCGGTGAGGTGGGCGCGGGAGGTGCTTTCGGTGATGTGGAGTTGCTCAGCAATGTCGCGGTGGGCGTAGCCGTCCAGCACGTTCAGGCTAAAGACCAGGCGGTAGGCCGGGGGCAGCGTGTGCAGTACCGCCAGAATATGGTCGGCGGAGAGTTGCGCCAGAATGGCCTCGTCGTTCTGATACGGTTCGGCCACGATTTGCTCGATCAGTTCCGTCGAGATACCCACAATGGGCTTTTTTTTTCGGTAGTGATCAATGGCGGTGTTAACCATAATCTTCCGCAGCCACGGCTTCACCGACGCTACGTTTTTCAGGTCAGAAATTCGGCCAAAAGCCTTCAAAAAACCGTCGTTCAGCAGCTCACGGGCATCTTCGCGGTCGTTGGCGTAGGCCAGACAAACCGACAGGGCATAACCGTAGAACCGTGCGTAGAACGCACTCATGGATGCTTCGTTTCGGCGGCGGCACCCGGCTATCAGGCTTTCAGTGGTTGGGCTAATCACAAGAGCCGTCGTACGAATAAGTGCGCGTAGTCTTTATCTGATATGATGCGTTGTTGGGGTCATCGAACGGGTAGGTGCTTACTTCGTTGGCGGTCCGTACGTAACCTGCTCCGGTCAGCGCATACTGCGTTTGGGTGTCGGTTTCCTTGAAAAGCGGCCCCTTTACCGTCGAATTATAAAAAGCAGAACTCGCTTCTACGCCTGGTGTACCAAAGGGTGCCAACACCGTCGGGAACCCCTTAAAAGGTAGCAGACTCGATTCCGGCAATTTCGCTGGTGCATAGGCAAATTCAAGGCGCCCATTCTCCTTGCCATCCACAAGAAACGAAGCGATTATCGCTCGATTTTGATTGTCATAAGTATACACAGTATGCTGATTGCCAAATGATTGCATCCGCACTAATCCGTTTTTCAGGGTGTAGGGCCTGGTTTCTATACCGCCCGCCTTCACCAGGTAATCGGTTGCCATTCCATTCGTATACGTCCATGTTTCGGTTAGTCCATCGGGATAAACAGGTCGCTCCTTCAGCGTGGCCGGAACAACCGGATAGGTAGTCACGTCTACGCGTTGGGTCAGCCCACCAGCGGCATTATACGCGTAGGTGCTAACTCGCTTTGTTTGCAACCCATAAAGGCCCTTTGTAAGCTGGCTGGCCTGCGCCAGCCGGTCATTGGCGTAGCTGTATGTGATGTTCTCAGTGAGGGTAAGGAGACCTTTACCATCTTTCCATTGCTCTGTTCGTTGCTTCCCGGTTAAAAAACCGCCTGTGTCATAAACATAGTTTTCGAGAAGCGTGTACTGGGAACTGCCACCTATATAACCAGCCGACTTGTTCTCCTTCTGATCCGTTTTCTTCTCCAACCGACCTTCTGCATCGTAGGTATACAGCGTCTGCCCAGTCATAGTTTCGGGCGTAACAATCGATCCTGATGTCACGCTGGTGAGGTCAATTTTCACCAGCCGACAGAGCCCCCCGCCCTGCTTATCAACCCCCCGTTGTGTACACTGACTACCCAAGCCCAGCAGCACTAGCAGCAAGGCAACTTGCTGATAATTAACCAGTAAACGCTTTATCTTTGCCATACTTCATTCCGTTCGGTTCATTAGACTTGTTGCTTCGTTGTTATTCAGTTAGTTACGTAAAAATTCCATAGCCCTGCACACACTTCTAATCTTGTATCATAGCCTGCCCATTGTCGTGAACGCACTCGATTTGACAATACGCGGTACCGCTTCATAC
>JBBRMP010000269.1:0-6819 GCA_038230755.1 Cytophagales bacterium
AGTACGAGTGGCTCAAACCACATCATTATGATAGCAAAGAAACATTCGATCAAGCTTTAGGACACATTTTGAAAAATATAGGCTCAGAATTCGTCATTAACTTCACTTAAAAAGTATCGATTGTTCTCAATTAACTACTTATCATGGTGCATTTTTTAAGTATACATAGTTTAAATATGTGCAGCAAGTTTGCTCACAACAAGCGTATATTGAGGCTACCTTTCGCCAAATGAGGCTAAATTTTACTACTCTTGGTTTGTTGCTATTACTCTGCTCTGCTGCCAACGCTCAATCGCGCTATCGGCTGACGGGGTATGTGCGGGCGGCACAAACGGATAAACCCATCGCGGGGGCATCTATCCTGTTGCTGGATGTGGGGCTGGGAACGGTAACCGACACGGCAGGCTTCTTTTCGCTGCCGTTACCAAAAGGGCTACAGACGGTGCAGGTAACGCACACGGGTTTTGCAACCCTGCAACGCACCAGCACCGTCCGCGCCGACGAGTCAGTAGTTTACCAACTGGTGGAGCGAATTACCCTGTTGACAGAAGCCATCGTGACGGCTGGCGGACCGGGCCAAAACGTGCAGCGCACGGCGGGAGGAATAACCAGCCTGTCCATCCGAACGCTGAGGCAACTGCCTACCCTGCTGGGTGAAGTCGACGTGCTGCGGACGGTGCAGTTTTTGCCCGGCGTGAGTAACGTGGGCGAGGCTTCGTCGGGTTTCAACGTGCGGGGGGGCAACGCCGACCAGAACCTGATTTTGCTGGACGATGCGCCGCTCTTCAATGCCGCACACCTGCTGGGGTTCATCTCCGTTTTCAACCCCGACGTGTTGCAGGACGTAAATTTCTACCGGGGGGTGGCACCGGCCAATGTGGGTGGGCGGGCGGCGTCCGTCTTGCAAACACGGCTGAAAGAGGCCCGCGCCACCACATTTGGCGGGGCCGGGGGCGTGGGGCTGCTCAGTAGCCGCCTGAAGATCGAAGGACCACTAGTGGGCAATAAACTGGCTTTCTACGTGGCCACCCGCCTGGCCTATCCCGATCAGTTACTGCGCCTGTTTCCGATCCAGGAGTTGGCGGGTGTGCGGGCTGGGTTTACCGATCTGGTGTTCCGAACGGACTACCTGCCGAACCCTAAAAACAAGTTTTCCCTGACGCTATTTACCAGTAATGACCGGTTTCGGTTGCCCGCCACGGCGCTGAAAGCCATTGAACTGGAGGGAACCCGCTCCGAATTTAACTGGCAAACCCAACTTGTCTCGCTGGCCTGGTCGCGCTACCTGTCGGCCCGTTGGCAGCTACAAACCTCCGCCGCCTTGAGCCGGTATACCTCAACCATTACGACGCTCGACACGGCGCGGGCCTACCGGCTCAAGACGGGCATCGACTATAAGCAGGCAAAAGCAGGGTTTTCCTACACCAACGGAGCAGCTCTGCAAGCCGAACTCGGCTTGAGCGGCATTCAGTATGACATCACGGCGGGGCAATTGGCACCAAACCACCCCAATTCGCAGGTAAACCCGGTTAGTTTGCCCAATCAGCGGGCTGTGGAAGCCGGTCTGTACGGGCAGGCCGATATAATACTTTCGGCGCGATGGTCGGCGCAGATGGGTATCCGGTATTCCTGGTTCGGGCAACTTGGCCCGGCCACCACCTACCGCTACCGGCCCGGAGCCGCCCGGTCGCCGGAAACCATTGCCGATTCGGTACAGACGCCCGCTGGCCAACTGGCACAAACCTACGGCGGTATCGAACCCCGGCTGTCGCTCCGGTGGGCACTCGGTCGGCGGGCATCCATCAAGGTAGGCGTGAGCCGGATGATCCAGTATCTGCAACAATTGGCCAACACCACGGCTGCCCTGCCCGCCGACCGCTGGCAAACTGCCGATGCGTACCTGAAGCCGCAGGTGGCCGATCAGGCGTCGATAGGCTACTTCCAGAACCTGCGCGATGATGCCGTCGAGATCTCGGTCGAGGTGTTTTATAAACGCCTGACCAACGTGACCGATTACCGGGATGGCACGTCGTTGCTCTTGAACCCTTATCCCGAAACGGCGGTGTTGCAGGGAACCGGTTTTGCGCGGGGGCTTGAACTGTATATCCGCAAAAACGCCGGGCTGCTGACCGGCTGGATCAGCTATACCTACTCGCAAACGCGCTTTCTGGTCGATAGTCCCTTTGCCGAATCGTCCGTCAACAAAGGGGCTTACTATCCGGCAGCCTACGACAAACCCCACATCCTGAACGTGGTACTCAACTACAAGATCAGCCCCCGCCTGAGTGTATCGGCCAACGGCGTGTACACCTCCGGGCGACCCATCACCTACCCCTACGCCAAACTGTACGTCGGCAACCGGGTGGTTCCCTACTTTACCGGGCGCAACCAGGACCGCCTGCCCGATTACCTTCGGTTCGATGCGGGGCTGACCATCAGCGGGGTACGGGCCAGCCAGCAACCGGGCAGCAAGCACCGCGTTGAGTCTGACGTGAACCTGTCGCTGTATAATTTGCTTGGTCGGCGCAACGCCTATTCGGTCTTCGTGCAAACCCCGTCCGAATCGGGCCAGTATTATAATGGTGTCAACGCCTACAAACTGTCGGTGTTGGGAGCCATTATTCCCTCGATCAGTTATAACGTCCGTTTCTGATGACCATCCGCACCCTGTTCAGCAGCCTGTTGATGGTGGCAACGGTAGCTGCCTGCATCGACCCCTACGACCCCAAACTGGTGGGCGGCGACCGCTACCTGGTCTTCGAGGGCACCCTGACAGACGCCGTTGGCCCGTATCGGTTCACGCTGTCGCAATCGGCAGGGTACAATAGCTCCGAAAGCGTTTTCGACCAGCGCATAACGGGGGCTGGTGTATCCGTTACGGATGGTGAGGGGCAGGCAACCCGCTTCCTCGATGCGGGCCGGGGGGCGTATGTGTCGCCACCGGGTTTTCGCGGGAAAACAGGCAGGCGCTACGCGCTGATGGTGACCTACAATGAGCAAACCTATCAGTCGGCCCCGGAATCCATGCAGCCCGTTCCGCCCATCGACAGTGTGTACTGGCAGTATCAGGCCAGACAGACCGCCACCGTCCGGGGCCAATTTATCGCCTACCTGAACCTGACAGACCCCGCCGCCACCGAGAATTATTACCAGTGGGATTGGGTACATTATGAACAGCCCGCCTACTGCTTACTGTTCCGGCCCGACGGCCCCGCCACCTACGGAAAGCCCTGCTGCACAGACTGCTGGAATATAACCCGGAGCAGCGGGGCCAGCCTGCTCGCGTCTGACCGGCTCATCAACGGCAACCGGCTGCTCGGTCAGGCCATTGCTGAGGTGCCTTTCGACGACATCACACCCTATTATCTGGCCATCGGGCAGCAGTCGTTGAGCCGGGAAGCGTTTCAGTACTGGCAAACGGTGCGGGCACTGACCAGTAACGTAGGCGGCGTATTCGACGCCACCCCGGCTACGCTAAGGGGAAATATCCGCAACCTAAACGCCGACGGCCCTCCCATGCTGGGTTTCTTCCAGGTGTCGGCCCGGCGGCAAACGATTGTCTACGTCAGCCGATTCGGTGCCCCCGTCCAGCCGTTTGCCAAAACTGTTTATCCAACCTGGCCCAAGTGCGAACCGTGTGCAGAAAGCCTCTTTCGCACCGCCACCATGCCCGAAGGCTGGCGGTAGCCCTTCTGCCCACTGCTATTCCTCTTCTTTCTTCAACCCGGCCTTATACACGTCGATCACCCGCTGCCGGGCGAAGGCGTGGTCGATGATGGGGGCGGGGTAGCTTACTGCTACGCCGGGTGGGCTGTTGTATTCGGGAACCCAGCGGCGGATGTATTCGCCTTTGGGGTCGAACTTTTCGGCCTGGGCGGTGGGGTTGAACACGCGGAAATAGGGCGCGGCGTCGGTACCGGAACCTGCTGCCCATTGCCAGCCGCCGTTGTTAGCCGACAGGTCATAGTCGCGGAGTTTTTTGGCGAAATACGCCTCGCCGATGCGCCAGTCGATGAGGAGGTGTTTGATGCAGAAACTGGCCACCACCATCCGGACGCGGTTGTGCATCCAGCCGGTTTCGTTCAGTTGCCGCATCCCCGCGTCCACCAGCGGGTAGCCCGTTTTGCCCGCCTGCCAACGCTCAATGTCTTCGGGGCGATTCAGGAATTTGATATTGTCATACTCCCGCCGAAACGCGTGCTGCTCTACATGTGGAAAATGGTCGAGCACCTGGAAATAGAAATCACGCCAGCACAGTTCGCTCAGAAACGTGGGGCTGCTTTCCTGCGCCTGCCGGGCCAGATCGCGGATGCTGATCGTGCCAAAGCGGAGGTGAATACCTAGTTCCGACGTACCTGTCTGGGCGGGGTAGTCACGCAGTTTCTGGTACTGTTGCAGCAGTTCATCGTCGACGGTGGGCTTCGGAAAATTCTCGCCCAGCGGCTCGAAGCCCATATCGTCGAGCGTAACCATCGGCAACGGGGTTGTTTTGTGCAGGTTGTCGAAGTACGTCTCGGTGGGGTATGATTTGGTGTAATATGGGTCGGCGAGTTTACCGAGCCAGTTTCGGCTGTAGGGCGTAAAGACAGTGTAGGGTTTGCCGGTGCCGGTTAGTACCTCGTCGTGGTCGAAGAGGGTCTGGTCTTTGTAGCTGTGAAACCCCGCGCCCACGGTCTTCAAAAACGCCGAAACTTCCGCGTCGCGGCCCTTGCCGTAGGTCTCGTAGTCGTAGTTGGTGAAGACGTTGGAGATCTCGTATTCCCTCGCCAGATCCTGAAAAACTGCCAGCGGATGCCCATACCGCACAATCAGCGATGACCCCATCTTCTGGAGTTCGTCCTGCAACTTCAGCACGTATTTGTAGATGAACTCCACCCGCCGGTCGCGCTTGTCGTCGAGGTGGTCGAGGATATCTTTGTCGAAGACAAACAGGGGTAAAACGGGCCGCCCGGCCTTGAGGGCATAGTACAGAGCAGCGTTGTCGTGCAGGCGCAAATCGCGCCGGTGCCACATGATAGAGATGGGCATAAGGAAGTTTAAGCGTTTTCAGTTTGGAGTTTTCGGTTGCTTCGCGTACGGCAATCTTGCGTCAGCCAACTGAAAACTCTAAACTGAAAACGCTTAAACTGAAAAAGAGTTACCACCACTTCTCGTAGCCCGCCACGGGTTTGAAGGTTGATCTGGGCTCGAAATGTTGCCAGAGAAGGGCCGAGACGGTGCGGAGGAGGGCAAAACCTTCATTGGCGCGGGTCCAGGATTCATCTTTTTGATTCTTCGTCATCACGCAAAACACATAGTCGCCGTGAGGGGCGTGGACCAGCGCCACCTCTGACCGCGACTGGTTGACGGCCCCGTTTTTGCAGGCCACTTTCACGTCGGCAGGCAACTGCGATAGGCCGTCACCATCCCAATATTGGCGGCACAGGTTGCGGTACATCCGGTCGGAGGCATCAGGACTGATCGCTTTGCCCTGCCGGATGTAGTGGAGTAGGCTGGCCAGTTCGCGGGGGGTAGTTTGGCCCCAGCCGTACTGTTTTTGAAACGGTTGCCGCCCCGGTGTGCGCGAGTTCACCCGCGTTTGCGGAAACCCGTTGGTATCGAGCCACGCGTTGATGGCTGTGCCGCCACCCGCCAAAGCCTGACACCAGAGGCTACCCGTATTGTCGGATACGGTCTCCATGAGCATGACCACCTCGCTCAGGGGCAGTTTGGCCCCGTCTTTCAATGACCCCACAATGCCATCGTCGTAATGCAGCGAATCGCGGTAAGTGATTTCCTCGCCGTACTTGATTTTACCCTGGTTGATCTGGTCGAACAGGCCAATCATGATCGGGATTTTGACCGTGCTGGCCGTGGGAAACAGCGTATCAGCGTTGATGGCCACGGACTTGCCCGTTTTCAGGTTCAGCACATACACGCCCGCCTCACCCCGAAAACCGCGCAGGGCCTCGGTCAGTTTCTGGGTCAGTTTGGCATCGGTTTTACCCGTTATTTGGGCGACAACAGGGGTATACAATAAGGAGAGCAGCGACAGGATTGGGAGCAGACGGGGCATGGCGGGGTGTTTTGTTGACAATAAAAAAGTAAGCTATTCCAACCAAAAGACTACTTTGTGAATCTGCTAAAAAACAAACCGACCAATGTATGAAGGCGATCCTCTACCTACTTTCCTTCTCTCTTCTAACCGCCTCATTGACGATTGCCCAAACCCCAAAGCACACACAGGTATATGTCCGGGGGGGGATTGGAGGCAGCCGGGCCACCGGTGGGCAGATATCTTCGGAGGGAGTTGTTTTACTTGGGACCTCAAGCACAGACGGAGCTATACCAATTAACGTAGGGGGCTCTCAATGGCTTTGCGTTGGTAGCACTGGCGTGGGTGTCACAATACCTGTTAGCCAGCAATTTAGCATTCGGACCGAAGTCAACGTAGAGCAAAAAGGGTCAGCGCAAAAGATTACTACAGCTTCAAATGGTATATACTGCGACCCGGCAGCCTGCATTATTTCGTCAGCAAGCGGACAGTTTTCGTCCCGTTTAACGTACCTAACGATGCCATTATTGGTAAGCTATCACCTTAGAAAACTGAGCCTCGCTGCTGGTTCATACGTCGGCTATAAAGTGAGCGAACTGGGACAAGGAACCTTCACGTACAGTAAATCAGCTTATAATCAGCCAATAAGTAGTTAATTGAGAATAATCGACACTTTTTAAGTGAAGTTAATGACGAATTCTGAGCCTATATTTTTCAAAATGTGTCCTAAAGCTTGATCGAATATTTCTTTGCTATCATAATGATGTGGTTTGAGCCACTCGTAC
>JBBRMP010000270.1:0-6818 GCA_038230755.1 Cytophagales bacterium
GCGATTCAGCCAGCGGTAGGTATTCAGGGTTTCCTGCACCTGTTCGATGGTCAGCGAGTCGCCCACGTAATCGTCGACGAGGCAGCGCATACAGTAGGCCGTCAGTTGCCGATACTGCCGGTCGTGCGATTCGAGCGAATCCAGCAGGGTATCCCACTTGGCTCCGGCCAGAAACTGACGGGCAAGGCGACTGATCCGGGCCGTATCGAGCCGTGGCAATACCCCCTGGTAGCTCATCCGCCGGGGCGTATATCCATAAACGATTTGGGTAAACTGGCGAACCAGGCAGGATTCGGTGGGCTGTAGACACAGACTGTCGGTATCAGCCGCGCCTATGGCTTGTGCATAATTTTTCAGCCGAACCCAATCGGTTGTCGATTGGGCACAGGCTGCATGGGCGAACAGGCACACGACCAGCGGAATAAGCAGCAATTGACGCATAGAATGGGGTTACCCAACAGCCGACTTGCTGTTGTGGTAAAGGTCCAATTCATTGACCGCTAAACACGTGATAACCGTCAGTACAGCACATGAATTGGATCATGACACGAGCTGATACTCGTCATGGGTTGGGGCGGGCCAGCGGGCTACTTTTACCCCAAAACAAGCTACAGACAGCCGTTGGTGGGTGTTCCCATCCTCGTTGGCCTCAACGCCTATGAAAACAATTGCCCTGGCTACCGATTTCACCCCCAACGCGAACCGCGTGGCCCAGTATGCGCTGCAACTGGCCCGCGACCAAAAGGCCAGCCTGCTCCTGATTCATGCGTTTCATTTCTGGCCCGAAAATCCCGCCGAAACCGGGGGCGATTTCCCGCTCAGTGCCGATGCCATGCACGACGATAGCGAGCGGCGACTGGGGCAGTTGGCCGCTGAGCTGCACAAATACGGCACCGACGTGCCCATTCAATGCCTGACGCAGCAAGGCTACACGCTACCGGCGATCCGGAAGGCGGTGGAGGCCGAACACGTCGATCTGCTGGTGATGTCAACCGTGGGGTCGGCCCCGCAGGGTGTGCAATTTATGGGCAGCGTGGCCACAGACATGGTGGCCAAAACCCACGTGCCGCTGCTGCTCATTCCGCCCGCGAGGGCGTATACCGGGATCAAAAACGTGGTGCTGGGCGTTGATCTCGATTCGGTTCCAGAGGCCGTGGTGTTCGATACGGTGGTTCGCTTCGCCACCCAATTTGGGTGCCTTGTCAACGTGCTGTGTGTCCACGATCAACCCGCGCATGACGCGTTGCGCCGCCGGGCCGATCTGATCCGGGAGCTGCTGGCTACCGTGCCTCATACGCTGACGATTATGCCCGGAATGAATGTCTTCGACACGCTGCTGACGTTTGCCCAGACCAACGAAGCCGACCTGGTCATGATGTTGCCGCAGGTGCATAACTGGTTTCGGAAACTGTTTACCGACGGCGAAACCCAGCAGATGGCCCGGCTAACCGATATTCCCCTCCTAGCGATTGTGTAAGGAGCGGCCACATCCCGATACCAGCCATGTAAGCAGCTACTTTTTCGGCTGTAGACTGAATGAAAATCAAGTTTACCTTGACCGTCAAATAGGTTACGTTATTTTTTATTTCGACTGTATGAATGTGGAAAGAAGCGTGTTTAACGTGGGTGTGGAAATCGAAGAAGACTGAACCAGTACCAATACTTTTTTTGCCAGGAGTTGCATTTCTTCTTTTGCGGCATTGGCATGGGGAGCCATAGCCAATGTCCCGACTTTGCCTTGCATGGCGTATTGCCAATAGCAAACCGAAAACCATTGTGGCATTATCGCAAAAATGATTTTTAAGTTGGTCGGGGCAATAGGCATACCTAATTGTGTGCAGGCTGAAAACCCTTCGCTAATACTCTTAACCATGATTTGAATACTCGCCCTATTTTTACCTAATTGAACGCTGTCGCCATTTTCGCCAATAATGGCTGCGGACACACAAGCGACAAAAACGGCATGTGTTTTTAACCATGTCGGCATATTTGTACTGACGACAGTGTCAAAACCTGCCTCGCCAAACAGGATCTTTATCCCCTGAACACAATCAGAGATGTTGCCGTTTATTTCCCCGATAGTTGTTTCTTGTTGTTTTAGTTGAATATACTCTATTCGGCTGCCTTGATGTGTACCGCCTACGCCTGGAAATCCCAAAAGGATATGCTTGTGAGGCAGTTCATTTGCTAAATGCGCCATATCATCAGGATTGTTCAGCATCAGCATAATCAAAGGAGACACCTTATTTTGTTTGATTATTTGCATGACGGAGTTCAATTGATCTAACCGAACAGCAACGATTAGTAAGTCATAAAAATCAGTGGATTCCAATCGTTGTGTTAGAGGCACGTGGTAAATCGTTTGTTTTTCTGTTTCAACATCGTTTAAAATAATGCCATTTCGGTTTAAATCGGCATACCGTTGCCCCCGCGCCAATAGCGTTACATCACCAGTTGCCTCAAAAAGCCGGGCAGCATAAATACTGCCAATGATGCCTGCACCGTAAACAAGAATTTTCATAATGCAATGACATCCGAGGCACAATAAGCCTCAGACAAACCAATGAGTGATTCCGTTAATGGGTATTTACCGGGTGTTGGGGTTCTCCCAAAAAATAGGCTTTAACAAAAGCATATTGCTGGTTTTTAGTCATGGTATCGGTCGTCTCCAGATGAATCGTTATTTTTTCGAATCGGTGATCGGCTTTTAACAGGTTAAACAGCTCGACTTTTGCCCCCGTGGGACCAAACAGAAGCACGTCATCGTACTGCCGGATGGCCTCGCCCACTTTTTTATAATAGTCGGCCTGTTGGTGCTGCTCCTTGTTGTGCATCAGCTTTTCGCTCCTACCCAGGCTCTCTTCTTTTTCCTGGTGCGTAAAGCCTGATTCAATCGTCCTCGATTCAAGGGAATCGCCGGTAAAGTTCATCAGTGTAGCCCGCGAATGATCCATCCAGATGCCTGCTTTTCGTGTTGTTGTCATGCATCAAAACTACCCGCTACCCATTGACCCACCTATGATATGGCTCAGGTAGAGGCATGACTACGGTCAGTTGATGGCTGCTTTTAGGGCGTTTATTTTGTATTCAGATACAGGCAACCAAATGCCTGGATTCCGGACTAACGGCTGATGAAATCGCTGACCTTTTTTCTACTGGTTTTTGCCCTGTTCATTTCCTTTTGGGTACTGGGTGCAATGGCTGGGGATTTAACAAAAACGCTGCCAATACAACTACCAATAAGTGCATTAATGACATTCTGCCCTTCAGTGGCGACGATGATCCTTGTTTATAAAGAACGAAAAATGCAAGGGGTTAAGGATTCGTTGAAACGATCTTACTAATGTCAAAAAAATCAACGATAAAAAATGGTGTACACCGATTGTCTTTCTCATGCCCGTGCTATTTCTACTTTCTTATTGGTACATGAAAACTACCGGGGCCATACAATCCGAACCCCAACCGTCTCTCTTAACTGTTTTCGTTTTTTCTTTATCTTTTTTATTGGCGCCATCGGCGAAGAAATTGGCTGGAGTGGTTATAGTATTGAAAAGCGTGTTTGCGATGGTGCTCTTCCACACGATGATCAATGGTAGCCCGTACTTGTTTCCGAATAATGGCCCGCACTATGACCCATTTATTTTTGCCGTTTTACTACTGGTAACAGCGCTACTTGTCGTGTTTCCACGGGGGTCAAAAATAGTAGCACCTTCCACGCTAGCGCCACCTGGGTCATCAACGGCGTAGAACAACCGTATGCGCAGTTCACGGTACGTGAAATTGAGTACGGTAAGCCTCATCCGTATTGACAAAAGAGACAAACACCCTTTACAACCGCCTTTGTATGACTGCTATCACTGCTTCACCCCCAACGCTTCCCTTCACTGGCCTTTCGGCTGACGAGGTGACGGCTTCCCGTCTTCAGTTTGGTCGTAACCAATTGACGGCCAGTGAGTCACAGACGGGCTGGCGACTACTGATCGACGTAGTTACCGAGCCGATGTTTATCATGCTGACCGTGGCCTGTCTGCTCTACGTGGTGCTGGGGCAGTGGCAGGAGGGCGTGGTGCTGGGCGTAGCGATGGTGCTGGTGGCGGGCATTTCGGTCTACCAGACCGTCCGCAGTGACCGGGCGTTACAGGCGCTGCGGCAACTGACCCAGCCCACGGTGTCGGTCCTGCGCGACGGAACGCTCACGAGCCTGGCCGTGGCCGAGGTGGTGGTAGGCGACGTGCTCTGGCTGACGGAAGGGCAAACCCTCCCCGCCGACGGGCAACTGGTGCAGGCCAACGACTGTTCGGTCGACGAAGCCATCCTGACCGGCGAGGCGATACCCGTGGTGAAAACCGTGCCCGACACCGACCGGTTTTTTGCTGGTACGGTACTCACGTCGGGCAGTGCCTACCTGCGGGTAACGGCCATCGGCGACGGTACCGAATTGGGGAAGCTGGGCCGGTCGGTGCTGGCCATTTCCACCGAAAAAACACCTCTGCAACACCAGATAAGCCAGTTTGTGCGGCTCATGGCCTTCGTCGGTTTCGGGGCTTTTGTGCTGGTGTGGGGCATTAATTTTTACCATTCCGGCAATTGGGAAACCGCGCTGCTGCTGGGGCTGACCATCGCCATGTCGGTGTTGCCCGAAGAAATTCCGGTGGCCTTCAGCAGTTTCATGGCCTTGGGTGCCGCCCGGATGGT
The DNA here is from genome assembly GCA_038230755.1 of Cytophagales bacterium. Lineage (GTDB taxonomy): Bacteria > Bacteroidota > Bacteroidia > Cytophagales > Spirosomataceae > Fibrella. Next base: position 4,696 of record JBBRMP010000270.1, read on the forward strand.
GCGTTTCGGCGTGCTGACCAAACAGCCACAAACCGTGGAAAGCATTGGCTCGGTCACCGTGATCTGCACCGACAAAACGGGCACCATCACCCAGGAAGGCATGAGGCTGGCCAAACTCTACGACGCCACCACCCGCACCCTCGTTGACCTCGCCGACACCCTATCGCCATCAGCGATGGACGTGCTGGCCTGCGCCCGCTGGGCCTCGGAACCCTCGCCGTTTGACCCGATGGAACAGGCCCTCGTGGCGGCGTTTACCAAAAAAAATAGCGCGGCCACCGCCCGGCTTCGGCCCCTGATTCACGAGTACCCGCTGGCGGGTGCGCCGCCCATGATGACCCACGTCTATTCGCTGGATGCCGACACGGCGCAGGTGGCGGGCAAAGGGGCCGTGGAGCGGATCGTGCGGGTATGCCACCTGTCTGAACCGGATGTCGCCGCCGTACTGAAACAGGCCGACGAGCTGGCCGGGCAGGGTTACCGGGTGCTGGGCGTGGCGGGGTGCGAGTGGCCCCAAAAAGACTATCCGGCGCAGCAGGACGATTTTTCCTGGGCATTCAAGGGGTTGGTAGCCCTGGAAAATCCACCGAAACCCAACGCCAAAAAAGTCATCCATAAGTTTGGGCAGGCGGGGATTTCGGTGAAACTGATTACCGGCGATTCGCCCGAAACGGCACAGGCGATTGCCCGGCAAGTGGCTCTGCCGGGTGCCGACACGCTGCTGACGGGCCAACAGGTGATGGCCCTGTCCGACGCTGAATTAGGGCAACAGGCCGGTTCCGTCATGGTCTTTGCCCGGATGTTTCCCGACGCCAAACTCCGCGTAATTCGGGCGTTGAAAGCGGCGGGCGAGGTGGTGGCCATGACCGGCGACGGGGTCAACGATGGGCCGGCTCTGAAGGCGGCGCACATTGGCGTGGCCATGGGCAAGCGTGGTACGGAACTGGCCAAACAGGCGGCGTCGCTGATTCTGGTGGACGACGATTTGGGCGGTATGGTCAAGGCCATTGCGCAGGGGCGGCTCATCTACGCAAACCTGAAACGGGCGGTGGGCTACATCGTGGCCATCCACATCCCGATCATTCTGACGGTGACGATTCCGCTCTTGTTCGGCTGGCGGTACATCAACCTGCTGGAACCCATCCACGTCATTTTTCTGGAACTGGTCATGGGGCCAACCTGCTCTATTGCCTTCGAGAATGAACCCGCCGAAAAAAACCTGATGCACCAGCCCCCCCGCCGACTGAGCGACACGTTTTTTACGGCGGGCGAACTGGGCATCCGGGTGGTGCAGGGACTGGTGGTTGCGCTGGCCACGCTGGGCATTTACTACGGCACGATGCACGCTGGTTACGCCCCCGATCAGGTACGCACGATGACCTTTATTACGCTGATAATGAGCAATCTAGGACTCACCCTAACGAGCCGTTCCAACCGCGATTCGGTACTGGCGACCCTGCGGCGACCGAACCCGCTGCTCTGGTTCATGCTGGGATTAACCGCCCTGATGCTGCCCGTTTTTCTGCTGGTGCCGTCCGTGCAGCACCTGGCCCAATTCAGCCCACTAACCTGGACGGAATTGGGTTGGTGCGTCGGGGCATCGCTGGTGGGCGTTGGCTGGATCGAGGGGTATAAAGCCTGGCTGCGGCACCGCCCATCCGGTGGGTCAACGGCCTGATGCTATCGGTCGATTCAAGTGGTTACCCATCCGTGAGCAGCCTACCCAACAGTACTCATTCGATTTAGTATGGATTATCACACCACCCCGATTGCCGACGTTGCCCACTCGCTCGATACGTCACCCGCCGGTCTCGACGCCGCAGTGGCTGGGCAACGGCTGGCCGAGTTTGGCAAAAATCAGATTGAAGGCACGAGAAAGAAAACCGTCTGGCAAATGCTGCTGCATCAGTTTACCGATGTCATGATTCTGGTGCTGATTGCGGCGGCCATTATATCGGGCGTGGTGGGCGAGCTAAACTCGACGTACGTCATTCTGGCGATTGTTGTCCTGAATGCTCTGATTGGTTTTATTCAGGAATACCAGGCCACCAAAGCGGTCGAAGCCCTCAAAAAAATGGCGGCCAGTCAGGCACGGGTGCTGCGAAACGGGCAGCCGCTTGACC
>JBBRMP010000271.1:0-6738 GCA_038230755.1 Cytophagales bacterium
AGCGCCCTGTTGAACACCAACATGAACGGGGCCAACCTTACGGGCACGGTCATGAACTACTCGGTGGTGACGCCCGCGCAGGATAAATCGGTTCAACCCGAGCCACTGACGTTGACGCGGTTGCTGCAAAAACCGGTCTGGGGGGTGCTCATTGGCATGTGCATGAGCGCGTTGGCGGTCTACGGCATGAGCGGCATTATCTACTTCACCAGTCAGATTGCCACGGTCAAAGATCCGGTTATAGCCCAGTTGTACCGATTTCTGGTGGCGCAGAACCTAATGCTGGGGGCTACGGTCTTTTTGGTGGTGTGGGCGCTGTCGTCCTGGCTCGACCGGACGTTTGCTGCCACCTGGAAACGGCATTTGCTGGCCTCGGTCATTAGTATGCTGGCTATTATATTCATCAGCATGGTAGCGTTTTGGTGGCTGGGCAAATCGGCCCTCGATGTGCTGTCACAACGGCCCGGTTTCGGGCGAGATTACGTGCCATCGGGGGCATATCTGGTTTCGTATATGCTGGTGGCCAACCTGTTTCTCTACATCCTGCGGCAAGGGCGGCAACTCACGCGCAAACTGAGCGAACAGGAATACCAGTTGCTGAACCTGGAGAAGCTGAAAACCCGCGCTGAACTGGACGCGCTACAGGCCAAAATCAACCCCCATTTCCTCTACAATGCTCTCAACAGTATTACCAGCCTCGTTCATGAAGACCCCGACAAGGCCGAAACCATGACGCTGCTGCTCTCGAAACTGTTTCGCTACAGCACGGGCCGCGACGGGGGCATTTTCACCACGCTGGCCGACGAACTGGAGATGGTCAAAACCTATTTGCAGGTAGAACAGGTGCGTTTCGGCGACCGGCTTGCGTTCGAGATTGAGGGCGGCACACCGGAGATGAACGCCATCCAGATTCCGCAGTTTCTGTTGCAGCCGCTGGTCGAAAATGCCATCAAACACGGCATCAGCAAACGGGCGGGCGACGGCTGCATTCGCATCAGTATCAGCGAAGTGGATGACTGGATTTGCCTGAGTGTGCATGACAATGGCCCGGCCTTCGCCAACGAGATGGGTGGGGGCTACGGCCTGCGCAGTATTCAGGATAAACTTCGACTGCTCTACGGCGACGATGCCCGTGTAGAATTACAGAACGAGCCCACCAAGCAGGTATGTATCTGGTTGAGAAAGAGTAAGTTAACGCGTTAGCCCATGACCACGATCCTTATCGACGATGAACCGCTGGCGATTAGCCGGTTGAAGCGCCTGCTGGGCAACCACGCCGACACCTTTACCATCATTGGCGAGGCCCACAACGGGGCCGAAGGGCTGACGATGGTGGAGGCCAAACGCCCCGACGTAATTTTTCTGGATATCGAAATGCCGCTGCTCAACGGCTTCGAAATGCTGGCTCGGTTGTCGTACATGCCGATGGTGATCTTCGCCACGGCCTACGACCAATACGCCATCCGGGCGTTCGACGAGAACTCGGTCGATTATTTGCTGAAGCCCATCGAGGCGGAACGGCTGGCGCGTACGGCTCAGAAAATCAATGGGTTAGTAGGTCAATCGCAGACGGTGGCTAACCCCTATGCCGACAACCTGATGCGGCTGCTGGAGCAGATGAAACCCAAAAAAGAATTGTTCTCTATCTCGGTAAAGTCGGGTGATAAGATCCTGCTGATTCCTCTTGCCGACATTGCTTTTCTGGAGGCCGAAGAAAAATACGTCTTCCTCGCCACCACCGACGGCCAGAAATTCCTGACGTCCTACACCATCGCAGCCCTCGACGAAAAACTGCCCGACACGTTCGCCCGCGTGAGTCGATCCATCATCGTCAACGTCCACCGCATCCGAGAATGCCAGAAACATTTCGACGGCAAATACATCCTGACCCTTACCGACAAAAAAGCTACCCGCCTCACTACCGGCAGCACCTACGCCGAAGCCGTGAAGCGTTTGGTGAATGGTGAATGGTGAGGGGGTGTTTAGCGGACGGCCCCGTCCGCTAAACAGATCATTCCCACTCCCAGGCATCATCATTAATCAACTCAGCGACCACGCCGGTCCAGCCGGTTTGGTGGCTTGCGCCGATGCCCTGGGCGGTGTCGCCGTGGAAATATTCGTAGAACAGGAGCAGGCCCTTGTTTTCGGGGCGCTGGTAGAACGGGTTAAACGGGCCATGCACCGGGCGGTTGCCGTCGGGGGTGGTTTCGAAGGCGCTGACGATGCGTTTGGTCAGTTCATCAGATACCTGTTCCAGGTTGAGCCGGTTGCCCGATCCTGTCGGGAATTCCACCGTGAGCGTGTCGCCGTAGAATTGATGATATTTCTTCAACGACTTGACCAGCAAATAGTTAATGGGCATCCAGACCGGCCCGCGCCAGTTTGAATTGCCGCCGAACAGGTCCGAGTCCGAGTCACCGGGGACGTAGCTGATGGAATGCGTTTGGCCATACACCGTGACCTGATAGGGGTGGGCTTCGTGGTATTTCGAGAGGGCACGGATGCCCCCCGGCGAGAGAAATTCGCTCTCGTCGAGCATGACCGCCAGCAGCTTTTCCAGCCGTTCTTTCGACACTAGCGACAACAGAATGTCGCCGTCGTCGGTGACGCGCTGATTGGGCATGGGCAGGTTGAGGCCCGCGCGATACGTTTGGAAGAAACGCACCCGCTTCAGGAAATCAGACAGTGGTTCGCTCTTGTTCCGCTTGATAATCGAGACAGCAAACAGCACCGTCAGCCCCACCACCGACCGTACTTCCAGCGTTACCGGATTGCCGGTAACGGGGTAAAGGCGGTCGTAATAAAAGTTGGCCTCATCGTCCCAGAGAGCTTCGTTCAGGCTCTCAGCAATGATCACAAAATGCTCGTAAAATTTAGTGGTAATATCCTCAAACGTAGAGTCGTGGTGGCTGATTTCCAGGGCTATATCCATCATGTTGAGGGCATACATCGCCATCCAGGCGGTCGCGTCGGCCTGTTCCAAGCGGGTGCCATCGGGCAGGTTGCTGCGGTCGATGACGCCGATGTTGTCGAGGCCCAGAAACCCCCCGCCAAAGACGTTGTCTTCTTCAACATCCTGCCGGTTGGTCCACCACGTGAAGTTGATGAGCAGTTTTTGAAACACCCGTTTCAGAAACTGAATGTCTTCGTTCTTGTAAATCGCCCGCTCCAGCCGATACACCGATAACGCCGCCCAGGCATGAACGGGCGGGTTTACGTCCGAAAACTTCCATTCGTAGGCCGGTATCTGCCCCGTGGGACTCATGTACCATTCGCGCATGAGCAGGATCAACTGGTTTTTGGCGAAAACGGGGTCTACCATCGCCAGCGGGATGGTATGAAACGCCAGATCCCAGGCCGCGTACCAGGGGTATTCCCACTTGTCGGGCATCGAGATAACGTCCTCGTTATTCAGGTGTTGCCAGGCCGCATTGCGCCCAAGCCAGCGTTCGGGCGGGGGCGAGGGGTGGCCCGGATCGCCGCGCAGCCAGTGCGGAATGTCATAGTGATAATACTGCTTGCCCCAGAGCATGCCCGCCAGCGCCTGCCGCTGAATCTGCATCAATTCGGGGGTGGTATTGACAGGAGTTAGGGGCGCAAAAAACAAGTCGGCTTCGCGTTTCCGGTCCGTAAACACCTGCTCAAATTGCTTGTCAAATGGTTGTGTCTGAATGGGTTTGCTCAGCCGAAGTCGAATAACTACCGTTTGCCCCGGCTCAATCTGACGCTTGTAGACCGCCGCGAATTTGGTGCCCGTTTCGTTTTCCCGCAGCAGGTCGCAGAGGTAATCGTTGCCCTCGGCGATGGCTTCGTGGAAGGCATCTTTGACAAACGGCGACGTGTTCGGTTGACCGTAGAGCCGCCTGGTATTCGTCTCATTATCGGTCATCAGCGCCACGTCGGTGGGCTCATAATAGAGGTAATAATTGCCGGTGCGGGGGTGGCTCAGAAACACATTCCCCGCCGTGGGCGCGTCGGGTCGGCGGCTGATGGTGGGCTTTTGAAATGTCGGGTCAAACGACCAGCGGTTGCGGCACCAAAGCGTGGGCAGCAACGTGAGCGGGGCAGCTTCCGGGCCGTGGTTGGTGACCGAAATGCGAATACAAACGTCGTCGGAATCGTTCTTGGCGTATTCCACCAGCACATCGAAGTAGCGACCGTCTTCAAAAACGCCCGTGTGCAAAACTTCGAATTCGGGGTCCTGTTTGGTGCGGCGGGCATTTTCCTGCAATAGCCATTCGTAGGGAAATTGGGCCTGCGGGTATTTGTAGAGGCTTTTCATGTACGAATGCGTGGGCGTGTTGTCGAGGTAATAATACAACTCCTTCACGTCTTCGCCGTGGTTGCCTTCGCCGTTGGTGAGGCCAAAAAGTCGCTCCTTCAAAATGGCGTCCTGCCCGTTCCAGAGCGCCAGCCCAAAGCAGACGTTCATGCGCCGGTCGGCCATGCCCATCAGCCCATCTTCGCCCCAGCGATACACCCGACTGCGGGCCTGTTCGTGCGGAAACGAGTGCCAGGCGTCACCATTCGCCGAATAGTCTTCGCGCACCGTACCCCACTGACGGTCAGACAGATACGGCCCCCATTTCTCCAGTGGCACAGCCTTTTTGGCATTTTCCTGTAATCGGTCGAGTTCGGGATTCGACGGTGTAGGGGGCGTAACGATGGGTGGTTTTTTGGGCATGACTCAGCGGCTTTCCACAAACTTAACCGCCCGGCGAACCGCTTGTTAGCAAAACCGCCTCACGCGGCCCGGATATAACCGTAGCTTAATCTTACCCCTTCATCATGGATACCTAGCCCAACTATCAACTCACCCAGTCAGAGTCGATACCTACCGTTTAACCAAGTTGGCAGATCAGGTTTTGTCGTTGTGAATAAAAGGTGCTTCTTTGTGAGAAGAGGCTCGACCCAAAATCTTACTCGATTCTTCAACAGAATCACTTTTGACTGATAATCAAGACAATAGGTCTAGTTGGTTCCGCGATTTGTCGTACTTTAATATGTTAGGTGCATGTCCACAGAATGCTTGTATTTTCGGGTCGCCGACGATAGGTTGCAGGCAGCAAGGTCAGGTTTTGTGTCTATTCTGCGGGTTGCCTCTGAGAAGTAAATACTCCGACAATCAACCTATGAGTTTAAGGGTTAAAGTTGCGGACAGTGCAACCGCCTAAGCATTTCATTTAAAGCGAATCAATTTTTCAGAATTAGCTCTATTTATTTAGATGAAAAAAGTAATTGTACAGATTTTAATTATTTGCGAGATAAGAAAAATAATTCTTGTTATTTTTCTTATTAATTGTTGTATTTTTAATCTTCTGGGGCAGAATCTTAGCAAATTAGATATTAATAATGGATTCAGGAAATATAAATTTGGTATGTCACCCAAACAGATGGCGAACATTAAAAAAGAGGACTATAGTCCAAAAAGACAAAATGTAGATGTATATTCATATACCAGGAATGATATAGATATGGTTTATGGTGTTAAAATAGATAGAATCAGCCTTTCTTTTTTCAAAAACAAGCTTTTTTCAATTCAAGTTGTGTTAGGATCGATTTATGTAAAATACGAAATACGAAGACCAAGAATATGCCATGATTCAGGACGCATTAGAGTCTAATTTTGGCACAAGAAAATATATTTGCGGTTCCAATGATCCGAACATTCTGAATTGTCATATATGGGACGCTAAAATAATACGATGTGAACATGTACGTCTGCATCAATCAGAAAAAGATGGGTCACGAAATCCTGATTTTAATTATATTGCAGGATATATACTTTTCACTCACAAACCATTTGATATAGCCCAAAAAACAAGCGAGTTTTAACAAATATGAAGGTAGAAGGTGTTCATATTTGGTTGATTAATCTACTTATTTCAATTCCTTCAGTCGTTAAGAGAATTAAATTTCAATCATGATAACAGCATTAAAAGAGGATATACAGAGCCAAACTAGGAGCTTGGTAACTTTCGCTCAGAAGAATCTTCGAAGAATACATCAAGCAATTGGAAATGACAATAGCGAAATATATGATTTTTATTATGGATTAATTAGGAGACATACTGTTTTAAACAGAGACATAGAAAATATTATAAGTGATGATAATCATAATTCTTTTATAAGTTTGTATATAATTAGTAGATGTATATTAGATGATTATATCAGAATTAAATATATTACCTCACAGTTGAATAGCGATGAAACTATTATTTGTTTAAATGCTGATGCAAGAAAAAAAAATTTTGATAACCTGTTCAGTATGGCGAAAGTTAATGAAGAATTTATTCACAAGCAGCCGCCATACTATCCTACAATTCAATTAGTAGAAGATATAAAAAAGAATTTTTTAGATGAACACTATTCAGACAAATACTTTACAGACAAAGCCAACTTCAAATTTAAACAATTTCCTACCACAAGAAATATTGTTGATAACTATCCGTCGAATGAGAAAGCTTCAATGTACAGGTCATTTTATCTTTGGAGACATTTTTCTGATTATATACATTTTTCAAGCTTTTCTGCACATTTAGAAATAAATGAGAGTTCTGATTGTCATAATTTTTTACAAGAAGCTATATATCACAGCTAATACTACCGGACATTTATAGAAGGTGGTGGAATTGGGACTGAGATCACTGCTTTAAGGTATTGTACTATTTCAAGAAAAGCGTTCATAGTAACGAAACTTTGTTTTAGTAGAGACTGGCCCTGTTTAAATACAGAAAC
>JBBRMP010000272.1:0-6708 GCA_038230755.1 Cytophagales bacterium
GGTTCAGTTTGTGCTGTTCAACACGCCGCAAACGGGCACCAATATGTATGTCGGGGGTACGGTGCTGGCCACGGTAACGCCCAATGGCAGCAACCAGGCTGCACTACCCGCCAATGCGTTTGCCGCCATCGCGAACGGTACGCCACAAGGGGTTGACAAATACGTTTACGCCATTATTTCGCCGGTTGGTCAGGCGCGGGCCGACTGTAAACCATCGGCGCTACTCACGCTGACCGTTTTGCCGGGTGGGTGTCTGGCCATTCAGGGAAACCGCGTTCGGTAAGCTGTTTTCCCAAACGTTGGCAAAGCCCCCAAAGGACAAACCTTTGGGGGCTTTTTTTTTGTTACACCGACATACGACCACGGAGTAATCCAGCCCCTATGAATATGAATCAACCTTATGATGTCCTGATTGTGGGCGGCGGCCCCTGCGGATTGGCGGCCGCTATTGACGCCAGCAAAAGCGGTTTAAGCCACATCATTCTTGAAAAAGGTAGCGTTACCGAGTCCATTCGGCGGTATCCGAAGATGATGCGTTTCTTCTCTACTGCCGAAAATATCGAGATAGGCGGCATCCCGTTTCCGGTGTCGAGCGTGAAAGCCAACCGCAACGAAGCCCTTCAGTATTACCGGAAAGTGGCGGCCTATTACAAGCTCAATACCAAAGTCTTTACCGAAGTGCAGCGCGTACAAAAACAGGGCGATCAGTTTGTGGTGACCACTGCTGCTGGCGACACCTACCGCGCCTACAAAGTGATCCTTGCCACCGGCTATTTCGACCGGCCCCGCTGGCTCGGTATTCCCGGCGAAGACGGCTCACAGGTGTCTCATTATTACGACGAACCGTTCAACTACTCGTTTACCAAAGTGGTCATCATCGGCGCGTCGAACTCGGCGGTCGAAGCGGCTCTGGAACTGTATCGGCACGATGTGGACGTGACGGTGGTGCACCGTGGCCCCGACTTCCGGTCGACGGTGAAATATTGGTTGATTCCTGACGTGAAAAACCGGGTGAAAGAAGGTAAAATCAAGACCGTTTTTGATAGTTGCGCCACCCGGATCGGCCCCGATTTTGTGCGGGTACACAACCAGATCACCGGCGAGATTAGTAACATTCCCGCTGATTTTGTGCTCGTTTTGACTGGCTACACGCCTGATGCTGAGCTACTTCAGCGTTGTGGCGTTGAACTAAACCCCGAAACGCAGGTGCCGGTCTATAACCGCGAAACGTTTGAAACCAACGTGTCGGGCCTCTACGTTTGCGGCACAGTGATGGCGGGCATTTACACCGAAAAAGTGTTCATCGAAAATGGCCGCGAACACGCACAAGCCATTATCGACCACATCATGGGCCGGGAGGTACACAAGGTGAATGAGCTGGTGCAGCGCATCTAGCCCCCCGGCCCCCGAAGGGGGAGGGCTGACGCGTCCATAAAAAAAGTCCAGCCACGAGGATGTAGCTGGACTTTTTTTATGGACGCGGCAGCCCTCCCCCTTCGGGGGCCGGGGGGCTGCCTACTATCTTTGCCCCATGAATACCCCCCTTCCTGATTTATTTGCCCAGTTCAATTCGCTCCGTGTGCTCATTGTGGGCGATGTCATGCTTGATGCCTACGTCTGGGGGCGTGTTGACCGGATTTCGCCCGAAGCCCCCGTTCCGGTGGTGACCGTAAACCGCCGCGAGGTACGTCTGGGTGGTGCGGGCAACGTGCTACTCAATGTGCAGGCGCTTGGTGCTGAGGCGGTTATCTGTTCGGTGATCGGCACCGACATGGCGGGTGATCAACTTCAACAGCAACTCACCGAGCGGGGACTCCACTGCGACGGCCTGATCCGCTCTGCGTCGCGGATTACCACCATAAAAGAACGCATCATTGCTGGGTCGCAACAGGTGGTGCGCGTCGATACCGAGACCGATAAATACATTGCTGACCACGACCGGACGCAACTCATCGACCGCGCTAAATCACTGATTCCCAGTTGCCAGGTTGTCATTTTTGAAGATTATGACAAGGGCGTTTTAAGCCGCGAAGCCATCGCCGAAATCACCGCCTATGCCAACGCCCACAACGTGCCAACGGTGGTTGATCCCAAGAAACGGCATTTCCTCGACTACGAACACGTCACGCTGTTTAAGCCCAACCTGAAAGAACTCCGCGAGGGCCTGAAAGTCGATATTAACGTTGACCAGCCCGGCGAGTTACCCCGCGTTGTTAGCCAGTTAAAAGATCGGATGCACCTGCAAGGCACCCTCATAACACTTTCTGAACGAGGTGTTTACATTGATTTTGAGGGCGTACAGGATCGCCTTCCCGCTCACATCCGGCAAATCTCCGACGTATCGGGGGCGGGCGATACCGTCATCAGCATTGCCGCCTGTTGCGTGGCCTTGAAACAGACGCCGCACCGCATTGCGGGCCTCTCGAATTTGGGTGGTGGCCTCGTCTGCGAAAGTGTGGGTGTGGTGCCCATCAACAAGGCCGAGTTGCTGGAAGAAGCCCTGCGGCTGGCGCTATAGATTTGTTATCTTGCATACGCTGCAATTACACGACTGCTATGACAAACCTTGTTTTCCCCATTGATCTGGAGCCGGGCATTGATCTGTTCACGCAACTGCGTGGCATGACCGACGATGAGTTTTATTTCTTCTGTCAGGATGACGCCGATTATAATTTTGAACGCGATGCTACTGGCATCATAAAACTTATGGGCCAAACTAGCGGTGAAACTGGCGAACGGAATAGTGAATTGGTTATTGATTTAGGCATCTGGAACCAGCAGACTAACCTCGGTTTCATTTATGATTCATCAACCGGCTTTCGCCTCCCAATGGGGCACTTCGCAGTCCCGATGTCGCCTGGGTGGTAGCTGAGCGTAGGAACGCCCTGACACCTGACCAACGCCGCAAGTTCATGCCACTCTGCCCGGACTTCATAATCGAGTTGGTGAGCGAATCCGATTCGCAGAAGGCGACGGAAGAAAAAATGGCTGAATACATCGACAACGGCTGTCGGCTGGGCTGGCTTATCAACCCCAAAACGCAGACGGTTAAAGTATACCGCGCCAACGGCTCTATCGACGTTATTACGGGGTTCAGTAATACGAAGAAGTGCTGCCGGGTTTAGTCATGCCGCTAGATGGGCTCGCCTAGCGGTCAGTTCTAGTAACTCTGGCTGGTACATAGCTTAGTAGGTCAGATAACTATGAAGACTGGCGGTTGCCCGTTGCCGTTCGCACCGCCGATCTGCTGTCAAGAATATCGCTGGAAGACAAGGTGGGTTTTATGCTCATCAGCACCACGCGGCTGAAAAATGACTGGTCGTTAGGGGCCCCCCAAAACAAGAATGCCGTTACCAGCGACACCACCACCGACGCGCTTCTGGACGTTATAACGGGCCAGTTTGACCCCTCCGGCAAAATGCCCTTCTCGACCCCGCGTTCGGAAGCCGCCGCCCAAAACCAAAAAACCGACGTGCCCGGCTACCTCGAAGGCCCCAACTACGCCCTGTTCAAGTATGACGAGGGGCTACGGTATAAATAGTCGCTTCCCGGCCACACCATAAAATGATGGCCTCGCTGCCATCGGGATCTTGGTAAGGCTCCCGTCCGAGACGTATGCTGCCCATGCGTTCGTAAAATTGGGTGTTGGTCATCTGCACAAAATGAATGCCCTCGGTGGTGGCTTTGCAAAGGTGGATCGATGCGATTGTGGTTTGGTTAAAGGTGTAGCGGTGCAGTTTTTTGGCAACCGGACCGTAGCGTTTCACCGACGTGTAGTCACACACCCACACCTGCTCTACAGCGAGGACTACAAAATCGGGACGGGTGAGTTTGGCGTTCGGTAAGACTGGTATATTGCTACTGAAACTGTTCACACCATCACCAACCTGCCATGCGTACCCCGTCCGTTCCCTCCGAACGCCAACCCGATCCGTTATTGAGCAGCCGCATGTATTCAGGTGCCACTGCGGAACGAACCCTCAAAGCAAGGCTAACCGAATGGGCTACAAACCTGGCCCGGCAGCAGTTGGCCATTCCCGACAAAGCAGTACCAGCCCTGGTCAAACGAGCCTTGCGGGCCACAGTCAACTCCATCCGGAATACCAGCATCTGGCGACCCGGTTTGGCCATGCAAATGCTGCGCGATCAGGCCCTTGTCTACAACCTACAGCACCGGGTAGCTACCTACGCTTGGCAGGACCGTTTCAGAGACCGAGCCAGCCAGTATGTGCGTCTGCACCTGGGCCGGTGGAACCACGGTCGGCACCTGACATCAGAGCAGGAACGGGTGTGTGAGGAATCGGTAGATGCGTTTTATGACAAACTCCTCAACGCTGATTTTGAGCTGACCACGTCGCTGAGTACGTTTCTGATTGGCATTGTCAAGGTCAAAATCAACGAGGCTGTCCGATTAGGTAAGTACTCGTTTGGGGGTCGGGCGGGGCCGTTAAGAGCAGCCCATTTGGCCGAAGAGCCGATGGCTACTGTCGATTATGACAACTCGTTCTACCAACAGGTATATAATCGGGTCGCTGCCGCCCTGGGGCAATTGACCGAAACCTGCCAGCAGATTGTCATCGAGCACTACGGGCTTGATCCTCAGCGGGCTTATGAACAAATTGATCCGCCCGAATCGTTGACGGATGAGGAGTTTCAGGCATTGTTCGACGTGGCGATGCAACCGCCGAGGCCTCAGGCCACTTCGCTCAAAGAACTGGCCGGGGAGTTGGGGATCAGCCCAAAAAAAATCAGTGACCGCCACCTCAACTGCCTCGACCGGCTTGTCCGTACGGTGATCCCCGACCTGTTCGATACGCCCGATCTCGCCATACCGGAACTGGTCAGGCAGACCCTGCAAACCCGGCTCGACCTTGCCCGCCGCCGCCACGCCACCCGTTAATGCGCCACACTATGTTACCCGAAAACGCCCCCGAACGTACAGGTTATTGCATTTGGCCTACTCGTTCTGCTGGCAGGATGCACCGTTAAGCGGGAGTTGGTAGCCCCCCAAGGAACCGGTACGCCTACAAGGCCGACGATTCCGGTGGCTAATCCCAGCGGCGAGTGGAAAGCCGAAACCGGCGGCGCGGGCGGTTTCAACGCGACTGAAACGTTCAAAAACTATCAGTACAGTTTTGAGATCGCAGCCGCCAACACACTCATTACAATTGGCCTGACCTCGCCCGACGTTAACGTTCAGTACGCGCTTTTCGACCCGCTTGGTCAGCAGAAGGCTACATCAGTAGTTGGCCGCGACGCGGGCGATGCTTACACGCTCAATGCGGGTGTGTACCGGGTGGTGGTGATGGCCGACCGGCAGGCGGTGGGCAGGTTCACGATGAGCCTGTCAGAGACAAAGGCCGGAGCCACCCGGATTGGCGCGCAAATGCTGCAATCAGGCACCCAGGACTGGGGGCTGCTGGGCGGGGGTGGGAACGTTGTTACCTACAAGAATCACTTTTACACGCTCGATATAACCGACGACAACACAAGTATTGATGTAGAGTTTGAGTCGGCGGATACCGACATAGGTATAACCCTGTTCGATGCCTTGGGAAGCCGGATTTATGCTCGTAGTGGGGGGCGATATCAATACACCATTCAGGCCGTAAAAAAAGGAACATATAGGGTTATGGCTGCTACCAATCAGCGGGGTGAGGTTGGCAAATATAATCTGCGGGTTACGGGTAAAGTGCAGAATCTGACACGGGTCGATTCACAGGTAAGTACAACAGTAGGCGCGTGGACAGCCAGCAGTAAAGTAGACCAGTATGGCTATGCCTACGATGAATATATGCTCCAGCTTACCGCCGACAGCAACGTTCTGGACCTAGAAATTTCATCGGCTGATACATTCGTGGAACTCTACCTCGACTCAGTCAATGGGGTGTCGATTTCCAACGACGTTCAAAGCTTTTTGAATAACAGGTCGAAAACTACTATCAGAGGGAGCCTACCCAAGGGGCTGTATAAAATTACTGCACGAGCCTCGCGGGGGCGTTTAGGAACGTATACCCTTAATACTGTAGGTCAGTTTACCGATTTTAAAAAACTCTAACTGATTAATTTTCATGAAAAACTTCCTACTAGCTCTACTTATGCTTTGGGCATCGGCTTCCTATGCCCAAAGCACCCGACTGCCCGCCAGAAAACAAACACCGACGGCGGGGCCTGCATCCTTAGGCCGGTCATCATCGCTCCGGGCCGAGGAGCGCCCCGCGTCAACGAAATTGCCTGACAACCGAGTGGCCCCTGCGGCTCCAGCCCGGCCCGTTTCAACAGCGCCGAGGCCGGGAATCAGGCAGCGGAGACCCCCAAGCTACGGCGGCGGATTAGCCTACGAGAAAGGCGATAATCTGCTCCAGATCGGCGTAGGGTTGTCATCGTATTACTACGGCAACCCGTTTGGCATTACCTACGAGGCAGGTGTCAGCGAGGATATCAGTTTCGGCGCGCAGATCGACTACAATTCGAGTACATATGGAGGCTATTATTACGGTTATTCCGGTGTAACTGTTTAGGTAGGCAAATTAAAGTCAATTATCTGACAATCAGTAAGTTACTAACTTTTCTAATTTATGAGTTAAACTAAGCAAAAATCTTAATGTGCTGATAATCAACTACTTGACCTTTAGACATTAAATACTTTTGCGATTTTTAACTTTGCAAGTGCTTGATTATCAGTTCAGTGGACTACCTAAACAGTTA
>JBBRMP010000273.1:0-6701 GCA_038230755.1 Cytophagales bacterium
ACGCTCTATCACAATAGTTTACTTCTGGATCGTTTTTTTGCCATCTTACCGGAGGGGACTAAACTAACCAAAAATGACCCGCAGGTACGCCAGTTGTATAGTTTCGGCTGTTTGGCCGCTTAATTATTGACGAACCATTGTTAACATAGCCCCTGCATTTATTCATTAGCCTGTTGCCGCTGCGTAGCTTCGGAAGTCATGCCCTGTTTTCACGTACAACCCGACTGCATAGCCGATTAAAAACCCGTACTATTGCATCTTAACCGACTACCTGCTGACCATGCTTAAGCGCGTTTCGATCCAGAATTTCAAGAGCCTCAAAGACGTCACCCTCGACCTCCAGAAAATCAACCTGCTCATCGGCCCCAACAACTCCGGCAAAACGAACTTTTTCAAGGCACTGGAATATATAAAAGCTAACTATCGGAGCCTACCGCAAAGCAAAGACAAAGAATTAACTTTTGAACGAAATGGATTACCTATTCACTTCTTGATAACCGATGATAGCGACACGCCCCTTTATGTTGAAATTCCTTTCGATTTCGATTCTGACAAATTCCTTGTGATAACGAAAGATAAAATCACTTTCGCCGGAGATGGTGTAGTGCCATTCATTCCTGGCCAAAGTGAATTGGAAAGTCTATTCAAATCTACAACTATATACAAACCTGATCCAAATAAACTTATTAAGCCAGGACCAACTGGATTAGGGGTAGAAATAATAAATAGTGATACTTCTAATTTAATCGGATTTCTTGACAGGATGCTTGGCAATAAATATAGAAAAACTGTTTTTAATCGTATCGAAAATGATTTACAGAAATGCATTCCTGAATTCGATGGAATTAGTATAGATGACACACCGTCTACTGATGAATTACTCAGAATCCATCCAACTGGAAAAACATTCAAAAAACTTGGACTGATTAATAGTAAGCAAGATATAACCTACTGGGCCGACGAACTCTCCGAAGGTACGCTGTATTTTCTTGCACTTTTATGCATTATAAATCAACCTAATCCACCGAAATTATTGCTCCTAGAAGAACCTGAAAAGGGCATTCATCCGCGTCGAATAGAAGAAGTAATCAACTTCATCTTTAGGCTTGCGGACGAGAAAGATATACAGGTTATCATGACTACGCACAGCCCGGCGGTGGTCGATATGTTTGGGGATATGCCTGAATCAGTCTTTATTTTTGATAAGGATGACGAAGGGGCTACGCACGTAAAAAACTTACAAAAGGACATTATTGAGCCAGAAACAGCCGAAAGTGAGAGAGCTGGGTTTGATCCGCCACACTATCTGAACGGACTTGGTGAGGCGTGGAAAGTTGGACTGATAGGCGGCGTTCCCCGATGAATTCGATTTTAACCTACGGCATTCTGTGCGAAGATGCTGCTCACAAAAATTTCATTACCCGTTATCTGCAACAGCAATATCCAGATCAATTTTTGGAAAGCGCGGAGTTTGGCTGGCGAACCAGAGCTAGTAATGCCAAAGAAGTAGGTGATTCGTTGGTCGATGCTGTGCGTTTGGGGTTCACTAGGTTCCAGCTAGATGTTCTTTTTGTAGGTCGTGATTCGGATGCTACTGACGATAAACGAATTCAAAGTTTGATTGATAGTTTACACCTGAAATGCGGTTATCATCGCCCCAAAGTTGTACTGGTGGTACCTGTGCAATGCATCGAGCATTGGTTATTGTATCTTCAAAAGCATCGCGATAATCCAGTCTCGACTAAAAATGAAACGCTGGAACTGATTAGACGAACGGAAGCAAAGGAAATGGTGTATGGCCCACGCAAACGTGATCCAGATCTCATCAAATCAAATGAAATTTTAGATCATTTAGATAGTGCTTGGTTAGAACAGTATTCAAAAAGTTTCAATCATTTCCATCAGCAGGTAGTGGATTTTTTAAAGCAGTATTAATTCTTGTCATTTATGTTGGCGTGTGGCCTTAAACAAAAACGCCGAATTGTCGAGTTCGGCGTTTTTGTTTGGGAGATCACCTAGCTATAGTTGGCCTGGCGGCCTGACGGAGTATCGCTCCGTCGAACTTGTACTAGTTAAACTGGCACAGTTAAACTGGGAGATCAGGCTTTTTGCCCAGTACGTCGTTGATGGCTTGCTCGGCGTTAGGGAAGTTGGTTTTGAGGAGTTCGGCCAGTTGGCTCTTTAGCTTCTCGAAATAGTCCGGCGCGTGGTCAACGGCGCTCTCGGCTTCGGTTTTGAACTGATTGCCTTTCTCTTTGAGGTCGGTCATCAGTTTTTCGCCTTCTTCGGTTTGCATGTATTTGTTAAGCGCCACCCCGGCGGCAGCGCCGAGAATGAAGGTGGCTAAGTGTTTTGCGTTGACAGCCATGTGGTTGCGCGGTTTATGTTAAGAACGAACCTACCCATTTTTCCGGGCTAACACTACGGCATTGTGTCAAAAGGCTACCTACCGGGACAGTCGCGCGTTTTTAACGATGCTTAATCCAACCCGCCCCCGCCCCGTTTGTGCGTAAGTTTGCCCATATGAAACGGCGAATTTTTCTGGGCATTTTACTCCTGTTGATTGGCGTGGGCGTCTGGCAACGTGAGGTGGTCAGCTATGGGTATTCGCTGGCGAAGGGGCAGTTTACGATGCTCTACCAGGCCCGCCCCGTGCCCGACGTGCTGGCCGACAAGGCCGTGCCAGACTCCGTAAAAACGCGAATCCGGCTCATACAGGCCATTAAACAGTATGCCGTCGATTCGCTGGGGCTGAATCAGTTCAAGAATTTCACGACCTATTACGACCAGAAAGGCAAGCCGCTGGCCTACATGCTGGTGGCTTCGGACCAGTACGCGCTGAAACCGTTGCTGCACCCATATCCTGTTGTGGGGTCATTTCCGTACCAAGGATTTTTCGACCGGGACAAGCTGCTGGAGGCCGACTCGCTGCTGAGCTTGCAGGGCTACGATACGTGGGTTTCGCAGGGGGCGGCGTATTCTACACTGGGCTTTTTTAAAGACCCGATCCTGTCGAGTTTCCTGAAGTACAGCGAGGGGCGACTGGCCGAGCTGATCATTCACGAAATGACCCACGGCACGCTGTTTATCAAGAGTAGCCTGGAGTACAACGAGAACCTGGCCAACTTTGTGGGCGACTACGGTGCCGACCGGTATATGGCCCAGAAATATGGTTACCAGTCGGTACAGTACCAGGATTACGTAGGTAGTAACGTGTATTACGAACACTACAACGATCACATATTGCGCGGCACCAAAAAACTCGATTCGCTGTATGCTACGTTTAAACCCTCGGTAGCACCGGCTGTCAAAGAATCATTGAAATGGGCGCTGATTAACCAGATTGTGACCTCAGCCGATACGTTACCGGGCAGGCAAACCAACGGTAAGGCAGCGAAACGGGTCCCGTCTAAAAAAGAGTTGCCGAACAACGCATACTTCGTTGGGTTTCTGACGTATAATAAACAGCAGAACCGGTTTAAAACGGAGTTTGTTAATCATTTTGGTGGTGATTTTCCGCGCTATCTGGCGCATCTTAAACAAACCTATCCTTCCCTGTAACGGATTGATTGCCATGAAAAAAGCGGGTATCATGCTGAGTGTAGCTGTTCTTGCGCTGGTCGGTTTCCGGGCTACCGACTCGTACCGTCGGGTAGTCAACACCAGTTTCGGGCCGGGCGAGCACCTCGAATACCGCGTTCACTACGGCTTCATCAGCGCTGCCGAGGCGCGGGTCGATGTGGCACCGTCATTGTATACTGTCAACGGTCGTCCCTGCTACCAGGTTAACGTATTTGGCCGCACTACCGGCGCGTTCGACCTGGTGAAACGGGTACGCGACACATGGCGCTCCTACATCGACACGTCGGCAATTTTGCCGCAGAAATTCTATACCAATATCCAGGAAAGCAGCTACCGGAAGGAGGAAAATATGACCTTCAACCATGCCAACAACACCGTCAAAGCCGAAGAACGTACCGAGAAAGACTTGTTTAAAGTGCCCGACAATGTGCATGATTTCGTGAGCAGCTACTTCTTTTTGCGCACCATTGATTTCAACCGGATGGGCATTGGTCAAATTATTGAACTACCCGCGTTCTACGACGACACGGTGTATAATCTGAAAGTCCAGTATCGAGGCAAGGAAACGATCAAGACCAAATTTGGGCAGGTCAAGGCTATCAAGCTCAGCCCGGTCATGGCCAACAACAACTTTTTCAAGGGGCAGGATGCGCTGCTGGTGTGGGTATCGGACGACGTAAACAAGGTGCCGCTCAAAGTGCAGGTCGAGCTCTCCGTTGGTTCGCTCGATATGGATATCAAGTCAGCTACGGGCCTGAAACAGCCAATCCAGGCGAATTAGAAAGCGGACTTTAACAGGCGGTGGACCGCTTGAATCCCCTTCTCCAGCCACGTTAACCGGCTCCAGGTCAGCACCGTATACGCTTGCCGAGTAGCGCCGAAACTTTCGTAGAATGCCACTACGCCCGGTGTATCGGGACTTTCAAAATCGAAGAGCAACGGCCCGGTCGTTGCTCTTTTTGTGCCCTCCCGGATGGCTTCGTCCAGCAGCAGGGTGCGGGCGTTGAGGCGGCGACCTTCGGCGTTGGCAGCATTGAACAGGTAAATGACCCGTCCGTTGGTTTCCACAAAAAAAGCCCCCGCCACGGGTTTCCCGGACACGCACCCGTAGCGCAACGTACCCAACCCATGCGCTCGAAGTGCTGCGAACAACGTCCGAAACAGCGTATACGCCCACTCCCCTACGCCAATGGTTTCGGCGTGGTTTTGCCGAAACAAATCCAGCAACGGTTCTGTATTTTCTGAATCAACTACCTGCCAATCAGCTACTTCACTTGTTCGCTTTATGGCACGGCGCCGGTTCATCTGGCGGTCAGCCGTATAACCGGCAACGATGCCATCGTGCAGAATAGGTTGATGCGGAGGAACACTCTGCGCATTGGTCAGCGGCAACACGTGCGTAAACAGCGTTCTTGTTTTCACCCAATCAGGTAGCGCTGGCAGGGGTTCGGTAAGTTGCACATGCAGGCTCGACGCATACCGATACCGCTTACCGAGCGCTTCCAGAAACGGCGTGGGGTCAAGCGGTTTTTCGGCGAAAATGGCAAGAAACTGGCAGAATAGCGGCTGGTAAATCACCCACCGGCCCCAGCGCCTGCGCAGTGGCACGGGCAGTACGGCGGCATAGCCCACCCCCGATTCATGGGGTAACACCAGTCCTTCCCACCGCCAGCCCGGCGTATCCGTCACGCCATCCAGATACCAGGTATGCCCATACAGCAGCGCGTTAGGCGCTCCATTTACACACCTATTCCAGGCGGCTTCGTCAATGAGTTGGCGGGGCAGAAAGTGCAAGACTGCGTTTAAAGTTCAGTGTCCAACGGTCGATGTTACTATCCGACGGCTTTCATTCTACCGCATTGAAAAGCAACAGCAAACGTCCAGGCTGTTTACTTGAAATACGCCTTGATCTTGGCGATTTCTTCGCGGGATTCAGACTTTTCTTTGATCAGGTCGTTGACCTGCTGAATGGCATGGATGACCGTGCTGTGGTCACGTCCGCCGAAGTGGTAGCCGATTGATTTCAATGACAGTTCAGTCATTTCTTTGGCCAGATACATGGCCACCTGACGCGGATGCACCACTTCGCGCTTCCGGCTCTTCGATTTCAAATCGGCGATGGTGACGTTGTAGAAATCGGCCACCAGCTCCTGCACAGAGTCGATATTGATTTCTTTTTCGTCGCTCACCACAATGTTGCGCAGGGTCATCTTGGCCAGTTCAAGGTCAATGTCGCGGCGGTTGAGCGATGCCTGCGCCATCAGCGAGACCACCACACCTTCCAGTTCGCGCACGTTGGTGTTGATGCTGTGGGCCAGGTATTCGATCACGCTGTCGTCGATGTAGACGCCTTCGGCAATCAGTTTTTTCTGAATAATGGCAATACGAGTCTCTAAGTCAGGGGTTTGCAGATCGGTGGTAAGGCCCCACTTAAAGCGCGACAGCAGCCGGTCATCCAACCCACCAAGGGCAGTTGGGGGGCGGTCAGACGTCATGATAATCTGCTTGCCCGACTGATGGAGGTGATTGAAGATGTGGAAGAAAATATCCTGCGTCTTCTCCTTCTTCTGCAAAAACTGCACGTCGTCGATCACCAGCACGTCGACCTGCATATAGAACTGGGTGAAATCGCGGAGGGAATCGGACTTGATGGCGTTCAGAAACTGGTTCGTGAACTTCTCTGACGTCACGTACAGGACGAATTTGTCCTGGTTGTTATTCTTGACGAAGTTGCCGATGGCCTGCACCAGATGGGTCTTGCCCAGCCCAACGCCGCCGTAAATCATCAGCGGGTTGAACGATGTCAGCCCCGGCCGACTCGCCACCGCATGACCGGCGTTGCGGGCCAGCCGGTTACAGTCTCCTTCTACGTAATTATCGAAGGTGTACGACGGGTTGAGGTAGGAATCCAGCGTGAGCGAATCGAGGTCTTTGAGCTGAAACGGCGACCGCAAGATGTCGGGACTAACATTATCAGGCTTTGATGATTGCGGGTTTTTGGTGGTGGGCATACTCACCGCGATGGGGCGGTTCTGGGCGTTGCCCTGATCGACCACAATGGAGTATTCAAGCTGCCCATCGCGGCCAATGGCATAGTCGAGGGCTTTGCGCAGGGCGTG
>JBBRMP010000274.1:0-6658 GCA_038230755.1 Cytophagales bacterium
TTCCGACCACCGCTGACCACTCCGTTTCATGCGCACCTGGAGCACCGTGCGATGGGCCGACTCAATAGGACCACTGCTGATCATCCACCCCCGACTCCGATACCAGGCATAGTTCATTTGATGCCCATGAGTCACCAAATAAGACCGAATCTGAGCCTGTTGCACTTTATCCTGGCATGCCACACCATCAAGGGCGACCAACACGTCGGCTAACCGGTTGGCCAACAGGGCTTGCTTTTGTTGAGTAAACCACTCCTCAGGCTCAGGCGCATCCTGAGCTACGAGTGCTACCTTCTCCAAGACATGAAATAAATCCAGAATATGAACCCCATCAGGGTAAGTTTTCGCCACCCAGGGGGCAATCCAGGTGGCCCCATCACTCAGAATTACTTTCTGAACTGGGCTTTGGGAGGGCAACAACCCCTCAAAAGCGGACGTAAAACCGCGGTAATGACCCCGGTGGGCCACGTATTCGGAGTCCCCCATTGTCCAGCCTAGTGCTTTGGTGGCTACCTCGTTGTAGGGATAGGCCCCAAATACGCGCCCCACTTTGGTTTCCTGCCAGCCGTCTTTAGTGAGCAAAAACGAGCCGTCGACCATGCCATAGACGGTTTGGTGAGCATCCGCTAAACGAGGCGATAATTGAGCAGATGGTGTCTGTAAATCAGCGGGTTGTAGCTGCTCGCTCACGGCTTGACAAGCCCGGAAGACCCCACTCGTACTCACGGCAATGCCCAATAACGACTCGGCTAAAGTCGGCACCGCATCAAAAACGTGTTCGACCCCCAGCAAAACGAACTTCTCCTGTAAATAAGGCGAGGTACGCTGGCCCAACACCGAGTCACTAAAGCGATGTCCCCGGCACAAATTTAGGGTTCCGTATCGGGAGCGCATGGTGTTTTTTTTTGTGGGTCCTTGGGCAAGTCACCCAAGTTTTTTTCGAGCACATCCCGGCCCAGGCCTGTCCAGAGTTGGTCAAATCCTTTTTCGTAATCGTAGAACGAGTCGAGTTGGTTGAGTGCTTGCAATTGCTCATGGCGAGCGGCAGCGAGGGCGATGAATTCAGCCTGAGTCATGGGTGAAAGTAGAAAAGGAAACATAACGAAGATAGCCAAGAAGACCCGCCACACAAGATTGAAATGCACCCCGTTCCCGGTAGCGTCTAGTACCAATCCTGCATACCAACAAGCCACACCTGTCTAACTAAATGACTCGCGACCGCATACAAACCGAAAACCGATTAATTGATGCCATCCATGAACTATTAACCGAAGAAGGCTTCGACCAAATCAAAATAAACCGAGTGGCTCAACACGCCAAAGTAAATAAAATATTGATATACAGATACTTTGGGAGTATCAATGGCCTGATCGACGCCTATTACAAGAAGTATAAACCGGTTGTTAGCACGCCACCCATTGATGTCGACCGCTTAAGGGGAGCACCCGTGGAGGCGTTTTTCCAGGCCTGTTGCGACTACGTGATTGCCGAGTTTAGGCTCTTACGTACTAATCCGCAGGCACAAAGTTTTTTGAAGAATGACCTCATGGCCTATCAGCCGGGCGTTCCGAATCCATTTGCCGACGAAAAAGAAGCACAACTCAGAAACATGATCGATGAATTGGGCGCACTGATTCAGACCGACCACGGCAGGTCTTTTTCGGCTATCATCGTGAGTGGAATGACCCTGTTGACCTTTATGGCGCAGGATAAACGGACCCTTTTTGGCATCAATCTAGGTACGGACGAAGGCTGGGTTGACATTGAAAGGGGACTACAACGAATTTATCAGGCCCTAGCCGAACTAAACAAAGGCTGCGTTGGCGAGAACGTGCTCGTGCCCGCTTCATCGCCCCCCGGCCAGGAGCCGTCGTAGCGTATTGCCCACGTGCCAGACATCGTCAAACGACGTATAGAGCGGTGCGGGAGCTAGTCGGATACAATCGGGTTCCCGCCAATCGCCAATGATGCCTGCCGCCGTAAGTTGTTCAAAAATGGCTTTTCCCTGATCGGGTATCAGCAATGACAACTGGCAACCATGTTGCGCTGTGTCTTCGGGCGTGATAATGCGTACCACGTCGCTGAGCAGAAAATAGAGATAGCCAGTCAGCAACTCGCTCTTGCGGCGTAGGTTGTCCATGCCCGCTTCGGCAGTAATATGAACAGCCGCATCGTGAGTGGCCATGGCGACTACGGTGGGGGTGCTCACCTGCCAGCCGTCGGCACCGGGCATGGGCACAAAGCCTTTGGTCATGGCAAACCGCTTCGGCTGGTCATAGCCCCACCAGCCTGCCAGACGGGGGAGGGTGGCTGAACTGGCGTGGTGGCGTTCATGCACGAATATGCCCGCAACACCCCCCGGACCGGCGTTGAGGTATTTATAGGAACACCAATAGGCAAAATCGACCTGCCAGTCGTGTAGTTTTAGCGGTACGTTGCCCACGCCATGTGCCAGATCGAACCCCACGAGGGCACCCGCCTCATGGGCGGCTCTGGCTACCGCTGCCATATCGAATACCTGCCCCGTATAATAGTGTACGCCGCTGAACAGCACCAGTGCCAATGTGTCGGCGTGTTGGGCAATAGCTGTCAGTAGGTCGTCGGGGTGCCAGGTATCGTTGCCGGGGCGGGGCAGCACCTCAATCAGCACGTCGTCGGGGTTGAGGCCACGGGCGCGGAGGTGCGTTTCAAAGGCGTACATATCCGACGGAAAATCGCCGCCGATGGTCAGGATTTTGGTACGTCGGTCAGCAGGGCAGTAGAACGATGTCAGCAGCAGATGCATGTTGACGGTGAGGCTGTTCATGGCGCAGACTTCCGTTTCCAGTGCCCCCACAATATGCGCCAGAGCCGGTTTGCTGCGCTCATGAATTGTGAGCCAGGGTTTGTTTTGCAACGCCTCGTCGTGATCAAACCAGCCTTCCACGGCCAGATTTTGCCAGACGGCTAGCTCATGTTCCAGGGCGGCCCGCACGGTTTTGGGCTGAAGGCCCAGTGAGTTTCCGCAGAAATAACGCAGCCGCTCCCCGTTCCGCTCAGGCAGGTGAAAGCGGTCCTGAAAAGCACGAAGTGGATCGTTCTGGTCTAATTGCCGGGCAAAGTCGAGGTCGTTGATGAAGTTCATGGGCGAAAGTTAGTGCAGAATTCAACCCCGCCTTTGTAATTTGAGCGCCGCTAACCCCCGTCACACCGATGTACAAAGCTCTTGCTCTGCAACTAACCTGCCAAACCGTAAACGCTGCTACCAACCGCGATGAAGCCGAAACCCTGATGCTGGCCTCCATCGACCGGATCGACAAACAGATTGACGCCTCCATTGCCCAGGCCGGGCGCGACACCCTGCTGGTGGTGGTGCCCGAACATTTTCTGACGGGCTATCCGGTAGGAGAGAGCCTGGTTGAGTGGCGCGAAAAAGCCGCTATCGAAATCGACGGGCGCATCTACGAGGCCCTGGGCGCGTTGGCACAGAAGCACAAAATTTATTTTTCGGGTAATGCCTACGAACTGGACCCGCACCTGACCGAACTCTATTTCCAGACCAGTTTCATCATTGGCCCCGGCGGCGACGTGATCCTGCGCTACCGGCGGCTCAACGCCCTGAATACGCCCACCCCCCACGACGTACTGGCCTATTACCTAGAGGCTTATGGCTACGAGGCGTTGTTTCCGGTGGTGAAAACCAACATTGGTAACCTGGCCTGTATTGCTTCCGACGAGATCCTGTATCCCGAAGTGGCGCGGTGCCTGGCTATGCGCGGTGCCGAGATTTTCCTGCACTCGACGTCCGAAATTGGCTCGCCGATGCTGACGCAGAAAAACGTGGGCAAACTGGCGCGGGCTATCGAGAACATGGGCTACGTGGTGTCGGCTAACTCGGCGGGCAGTTTGGGCACAGCCCTACCAGCGGGATCGGCTGACGGGGGATCGAAAATTGTCGATTATCGGGGTTTAGTGCTTGCTGAGGCCGGTTATGGCGAAAGTATGGTGGCTAATGCCGACATTGACCTGACCGCCCTGCGCCAGTTTCGGCAGCGGCCCGGCATGGCCAACCTGCTCTCGGGCCAACGCTTTGAACTCTACGCCGACAGCTACGCCCAGCACAGCTACTACCCCCCCAACACCCTCCTCGCCGAATCGCCCGACCGGTCCATCTTCGCCAAAAACCAGCAGGATGTGATCAGGCGGTTGTTTGAAAAGTAGTCATTGGTCATTGGTCATTTGCCTTCGGCAGTCATTGGTACTCTAGGCAGACCGGTCAGCCAATGACCAATGACTACTTCATCACTGCCAATAACTCGGCGATCATCATGGCGGTGGCGCCCCACACGCGGTGGCCGTTTATGCCGTAAAAAGGGGCATCGACGGTGATACCACGTACCTCAATTTGTGAGTCGCCCACGATGGTTTCGTCGAGGAGCGTGTTCAGGTTCACTTCCACCACAGCGTCTACTTCGCGGGGATCGGGGTAAAAATCGGGGCGGGTGTGCATCATACCCACCACGGGCTGCACGTAGAAATTGCTGGGCGGAATGAACAGTTCAGAGAGTTGCCCCAGTACCGTGACGTCCTGCACCCGAATGCCAATTTCCTCCTGCGCTTCGCGGAGGGCCGTTTGGGTCAGGTCGCGGTCGGTGCGTTCCATGCGCCCACCCGGAAACGCCATTTGCCCGGCATGAACACCGTCGTATTGTGGGCGAAGAATCAGGGGCAGAAAAATCGAGTCTTTGTAGGGATAAAATAAGATAAGCACGGCGCTGCGCCGGGTACGTTCGTTGGGCCGAATGCCGAGTTTAGTCCGGGCCGTCGAGGCCATAATCTGATGGGCTGCCTCGCCTGGTAAGGGTTGCTGTAAACGATGCTGAAGGTGGTTGATCAGATCTGGAAATGGCTTGGCTGACATTCGGAACGGTGGCGTGTCGCAGAGCCGGTTTGTGAGGCAAACGGCTTAGTCAAATGTAAGAATTACTACGGACGAGTTAGGCAATCGGCAGCAATTTTGGCGAAATCAGCCGAAAAGATGTCTACTTAACGACCAGCAAGGGGGCTTAAACGTTAACCCTGACGAAGTGACGGAGCAGTGGCGTACCGTTCGGTGAGACTATATTTTCAGAAATAATTGAAACTTTAAAAACTACGCCTATATTTGGGTCATGGAATTCGCAGCCGCAAAAGAGAAGTTCATTCAGACCTGGGGCACCCTGGCTACACAGTGGGGCATCAACCGCACGATGGCGCAGATACATGCCCTGCTCATGATTGCGCCGGAGTCGATGGACACCGACAGCATCATGGCTGAGTTGCAGATTTCGCGGGGCAATGCCAACATGAACCTGCGCGATTTGATGGATTGGGGCCTCGCGTTCAAGCAACTCAAAACCGGTGAACGGCGCGAGTTCTTTTACGCCGAAAAGGATATCTGGAAGGTGGCAAGGCAGGTTGTGAAGGAACGCCGCCGCCGCGAAATAGCCCCGGTACTGGCCGTTCTGGACGAGTTAAAAGCCATCCCGACCGATACCCCCGAAGCCGTGGAGTTCGCCAAAGTAATCGGTAACATCAGCCGCGTGGCCAACTTCGCCGACGCCACGGCAAGCGCCGTGCTGCGGGCCGAAGAAACGTGGCTGGTCAACCAGTTTTTTAACGTATTTGCCCGACAAAAAGCGTAACCGCCCGCACCGACAGGCCACAATTGGGTGGCTTTTTTGAAAGTATAAACTTTCAAAAATTTCTGAAAATATAATTAATTGATACAGGTATTATGAATAAGGTTCTGATTTACGACGCTGATTGCCCCCTATGCCGGGCCTATACCAAAGGGTTGGTTGTGACGGGCGCACTCCCCGCCGAGATGCGTATGCCCAGCACCGCCATCAACGACCAACGCATTGTTGACCAACTCGATCCCGTCCGTCGTCGGCACGAAATACCCCTTCTCGATCTGGAAACGGGCGAAACGCAGTACGGTGTCGATGCTATTTTAACGGTGCTGGGGGAGGGATGGCCCCGGTTCGTACGGTTTGTGCGCGACACGGCCCTGTTCGAGATTGGTCGCCGATTCTACGCCTTTGTCTCCTACAACCGCCGCGTGATGTTTCCCGTTGAACCCGAACGCTGGCATATCATGGACCTCGACCCTGATTTGCACCTTGGCTACCGCACCGTGTTTTTGGTGTTGCTCTACGCTGCCCTTGCGGTGGGACATTTGGGGGCGGTGGGTCATTTTGCCGGGTTGGCCATGCTGACGCTGGCCGCCCAATTGGGCCTTGCCCTAACCTACATCCTGCGCCACTCAGGTACCCGCCAAACCGCCAACGTACTCGATTACCTGGGTCACCTCGGCGTGAGTATGCTGGCCGGTGGTGTGTTCAAAGCCCTGGGCGTAGCGCCCGACTTACCCGCGCTGCTCCTGGTCGGCAACGCCATCATGATCTGGCAACTCGCCCGCCGCCAACGCCTCATGCAACTGCCTGATTATTTGATTATTCCGTTTGTAATTTTCGTTTATTTGAACGGCTAAACAGCAGCAATTCCCACTATGGAATAACAGTCTGATTATAAGTAGTTTACAAGCTTTTAACAAATGACGATGTATTAATTTGAAGGCCTTGAGGTAGCGTATTTCGACTCATTCGCAAACGGTGTAGTCTAAATACAATAAAAA
>JBBRMP010000275.1:0-6622 GCA_038230755.1 Cytophagales bacterium
CTAATTTATGAGTTAAACTAAGCAAAAATCTTAATGTGCTGATAATCAACTACTTGACTTTTAGACATTAAATACTTTTGCGATTTTTAACTTTGCAAGTGCTTGATTATCAGTTCAGTGGACTACCTAAACAGTTACGTTCAGAGATAAATGGACAGCTTTTAGCATAAATAAAAACGTTTTTGTCAATGGCGATAGAAACGCGGTAATAGTGGGCTGGAAAGAAACGCTTATTTCGGGGCGTTACGCCATGACAAAAGAAGGCCGACAACGCAGGGGGAGTACAGTCGACAGACTGAGCGAGGCCATTTCATTTATTCCCGATGACCTGATAAACGACGTAACGGATAATTTCGCGCTGCGCGGTGCCCTGCCCCATCATAATGAACTGGCCGTAGATGACGAATCGCCTTCGCCCTACCACCTGCTCTACGACGGACCCACCTACGCCGCGCAGTATGAATTACGCAGAAAAGCGGCGGTTACCCATATCCGGCAACTCCTGGATGCGCTGGTATGATGGAGGGCTTTCAGGTACCAGTCGGCATCATTTTCCACAGGTACGTCGCGGTCGGGGTAGAGCAGCCGGGTCGGATCGGGTACGCTGACAGACTGGTTGAGTAATGGTCGCTGCATAAGAAGTAGTCGAGTACACTGGCCAGCAGGCTCAGGAACAAAGACAAGTGATAGGCAGGGAACCCTGAGTCTGTTCTAGATTTTTCTACTATATTTTTTTCATAATAGCCTTCCAGGCCCATTTTTGGCGCTCATCCAACCCGAACACGCCCTGCACGGCCCCGACATTATCGAAGCCGCTTACGATTGCCTGACTTACACTTTCCCCAGCCGCTCCATCACTTCCAGACAGGCGCGGCTGTTGTGATACGGGCATTTCCAGAAACCGATTTTATCGTTTTTGACCATTGGGCTATGATCCGCGAAAACACCCCAACGCCACTCACCGGCGGGTTTATCGAGGAGGTTTTCCTGCGCGAACTGCCAGCTACAGACAGACTGTTCGTAGAAGGTTTTGTCGCCGGTAAGCTGGTATGCGTTCAGGAAACCCACCATCGCTTCGGCAGTGACCCACCATTCGCGGTGGGTGTCGGCGTGGCCGGTGGTGCGGTTCAGTTCATAGAGCAGGCTACCGTCGGGTTCAATGGTTTTGCCCACCGCCCGCGCCATTTCCACGGCCACGATTTTCATTTCCTGAATCAGTTTTTTGTCGCCCAACACCTCGGCGGCTTCGAGCAGTAGCCACGCCGCCTCGATGTCGTGACCATACGAAACAAGGTCGGCGGTGGGTTTCCAGTTGGCGCTGAAAAACAGGCCCTGATGGTAGGTGTGGGGGTCGATGATGTGCTGCCGAAACGTTTGCAGCAGTCTGCGCAACTGCCGCGCCAGGCCCTCGTCGGGCCAGATGCGGTAGACGTTGGCGTAGGCCTCCAGCACGTGGAGGTGCGTGTTCATCGTTTTGGGGTCGTTCTGATCCTTCGCGCTCAACTGCGAATGGTTCAGCATGCCTCCCTCGCGGGTAAACGCCTCGAAATAGCCACCCTGTTTTGGGTCAAAACTGTGTTTTTCAATCCAGTCGTACAGGCTTTTGCAGGCACTTAGCACGTCGGGGCGGGACGTGGTGCGGTAATATTCGCTGAGACCATAGAGCGCGAATGCCTGCCCATACACCTGCTTACGCGTCTCCAGCGGCGACCCATCTGCCGCCACCGACCAATACACACCGCCGTATTCGCGGTCCCAGAAATGGGCCATCAGGTAGTCGTAGGCGCGGTGGGCGAGGGCGAGGTATTGTTTGTTTTTGGTATGCCGATACGCCGCCGAAAATGTCCACAAAATGCGGGCGTTCAGTACCCCACCTTTGGGCGCGGCTGGGTCGGGTACGCCCGCGCCCGTGATGCGCCCAATGAACCCGCCGCGCTCGTTATCGAGGCTGTGAGTCACCCAAAACTGGAGGATTTCGGCCAATTCGGCTTCCATCTGCTGCCGATAAACGGCGGGTTCCAGTGGGGCGGTTTCGGTCATCATACCGCCTGACCGTTTAGAGAAATTCATGTGCATAGGTAATGACTGTTCATAATGATAAAGCAAACGGCCACCATAGCTACCGTTATGAGCAATTCGGTGTTCATCCAGATGATCAACTACCGGCTCATCGAGGCGATCTTCCACGAAATCAGGCGATTGAAAGGGTGATAACCGGGAACCTCAGTTGCCCGTAAGGCGAAGCCGCCCACCCGCAGCATAGTGCAACCGGCCCGACAGGTTTAGGGATAATGCCTGTTTCAGCCCGCTACTGATGGAAACGATGTGCCCGGTCTGAACCGAAACGATGTCGGCAGCCGTGGGTATGCACCCACACGACCACGTAGCCGGGGCAGTCCAGGCCCCCGATGCCACCGACATGACGGTCCGGGGAACGATGGTGACGCTGTAATCTTCGGCCTGACCAACGCCCTCCGCTGCCGTTCCGACGAGGGTACAGGCCGTGGGTGCAGGTCCATTCGGGTTGTCGGCCACGATGCGGAGGCGCAGGGGTTTGTTGAGCGTAACACCCGTGGTCGGGATGGTCACCGTGACGGTTGCGCTGCCGCCCGCCGTGATAAGGAGGGTCTCGTTGGCATCGGTAAAATCGCCGTCGGCGTTGTAATCGAGGTAGGCTTGCAGGTACTGGTAGTTGCCGTAGGTAGCCTGAATAGCCAGTGAATACGACTGATCTCTGGTCAACGTCGTGCGCTGATTGCAGGTGCGGTCTACATAAAAAGCCCCGTCGGCCAGCGACGTGTTGGAATACACATCGAGGCTGTTCAGCGTCACCTGAGCGATGCCATAATATTGCGAAGGCGTGTTCGTGGCCGTAACGGAACAGGCGGTTACCGGTCCAGTTGGTAATGCCCCCGACAACCCGCCTGACGAGAGCAGCCCACCCCGGAAAGCCAGCAATGAGGCCCGTATCCGGTCTTTTTGGCCCTGCGTGAACAGCCACTGGCAACTAGTGTAGCCCATGTAATTGTTCAGCACGGTGTAGTTCAGCGTGGCATCGGCAATCTGGAAAGCAGACCCGGTGCAGGTATTCTGGGCCGTGTTGCAGGCCACGTTCAGCACGGGTTCGGTGTCGCAGACACGGTCGCCGGTGGTGGCGCAGGAGGTGGCCGAAGGGCAGTTGGTTTCGGGGCCGTAGTCGTAATCGTGGAAGGTATGATAGAGGTTGAACACGTGCCCCATTTCATGGACGATGGTTTTGTTGGTGCCATCAACGGTGTTGGCCTTCACCACAATACCGTCGGTAGCGGCCTGGTTATATTCCGGGAAAAACGCAAACCCGCCCGAATTGCTGTTTACGTTGATTTTGTTCACGATCCAGATGTTGATGTAATCGGTGTTGGGCCAGCGGCTGAGGGCTTTCACCGTTACCTCGTCGGCACTGCCGGGATAGGTGCCCACGGCAATGCCCCCCGACGTGTAGTTGGCCACGCCACTGCCATTGACCCGGTCGATGCCCGACGTGCTGCCACAGAGCGGCGACCGGGTGGCCAACTGAAATTGAATGCCCACATCGACACCGCCAAACTGCGCCCCATTTTTCCGAAACGCCGCGTTCAATACCGCCATCATAGCCTGGATACTAGCATTGGAGGGGTTGTCGCCCGTGCCGATGGGTTCGCCATTGTGGATGACGTGAACCACCACCGGCAGCGTATACACGACGGCCTCGGTGCGGGCATTGCGTGACTTTGTCAGTTGCTGTTGCAGGATGGCTTCGGCCTGATTCCGGCCCTGCACGGCCAGCGGATCGTGCTGTTTTTGGTGCTGCTCAGCCAACCCAAACCCACAGCTACTGCTTGTCGAATCGACCTGAGCGTGGGCCGTTTGCGTAGCGAAAACGCCGAAAATCAGGATGAGTAGGGCCAGTTTCATACCTCAAAAGCTATACGCCAACGCCAGTCCCAACGCCCGAACGCCGTAGTACGGTCCTTTCAGCGGCGCGGTAATGGTAGGTAGGTTCAGCGTCGAAGATACCGTGTAGAGCGGCAGTTTCGTGTTGTCGATGTCGGCCTTGAGCTTCGTAATGTCGGCGGGTTTCAGGCTGGTCCAAAGCGGATCGACACCCACAAAGTTGGCGGTAACCTGGGTGCCGTAGAAGGGTCCGAGCAGCCAGAGATCGAGGCCGAGGCGTTTGCCCAGTAGGAACTGATAGCCCAGCAACACGCCCGCGCCGCCCGCGCTGAAACTGGCATCGAGGTGAGCTTTGTGCAAAATACCATCGCTGGGGGTGTAGGTGTAGTCGTTGCTGATGTCGAGGCTGGCGTAGCGCACAAACGGGGCAATGTACCAGCCCGTTGGCGCGTGGCCCGCCAGGTAGAGCCGGTATTCGAGGGTGGCAATGCGTTTGCCAAACAGCGTACCCTCGATGGCCCGTTTGGCATCCAGATTAGTGCCATATTGATCCAGCAACGCCTGTTTAAAAGGCAGGGCGGTACTTTTTGGTGTGTAGCTGGCCGAAAGCGTAATGGAGCTGCGCCGGTTCAGCACCCGCTCATATTGCGCCGTGTAGCTCTTGATAACCACGCCCGACAAATTGAATTTGACCACGGTGCGGTTGGTCAGCACCTGTGCGATGCTGGTTGACAGAGACA
The DNA here is from genome assembly GCA_038230755.1 of Cytophagales bacterium. Classification (GTDB taxonomy): domain Bacteria; phylum Bacteroidota; class Bacteroidia; order Cytophagales; family Spirosomataceae; genus Fibrella. The sequence goes on from JBBRMP010000275.1 coordinate 4,653, forward strand.
GCAACAGGAAACAAAGCAGGAGGGAAGTGAGGGGTGTTTTCATCACGTTTGGGGTTTATTTTTTCTTGACCAGTCCAGCCAGTTTCTCCAGCGGATAGCCCACATTGAGACTGAGCGTTCGGTTAAAGGTTTTATCGCCATTGGTGCCGGACGGGCCTGATTCAATATTGGCCAGACCGAGGTCGTAGGCCAACCGAAACCGCAGGCTATTGGTCAGTTGATAACCAGCAGTGAGCGCAATACCCGCATCGAACCGCTGGAATCCGCCGTTAGTACCAAACGCAGGCGAACTGAACGATCGGCCACTGGTGGTGGAGTTAAACGTACCGGAAAGGCCATAGGCAATGTAGGGACCTATGCCGCCGAACACCCGGCCTTTGTTTGCCAGGTTCTGGTAGTAGATGGCGTAAATAGGGATTTCGAGGTAAAGCAGGCTGGTCTTGTCGGTACTGCCGCCGGTTGTTTGGCGCGCCCCCTTCCCGGTCAGTTCCAGGCCACTCATAAAGGCGAGATGCTGTCGAATGGTGGCCCAGTCAGCCGGGGGACGATGGGCGTTAACCGATTGAAAACGGGATAGCTGAAGACCAGGGTAGTTGCTGGCCAGCAGCGAGCCCAAGGGTGGTCCGGCAGGCGTTTTGGCTGCCTGCGGGTTACCGAACACCTCCAGCATATCGTTCAATTCGATCAGGAACATAGCCGCAAGATTAAGCCCGATGTCCAGCCCCGACGCTTCACTGCCGGAAGCCCCGGTATACGGATTGCCGTAGGAAGGTCCAGAATAGGTTTGCCCAATAAAATCCATCGAAGCTTCGGTGGTAATAAAGCTGATTTCTTTCCGCGAACAGGACATAAGCAGCGTTGCCAAAAGCATCACCAGCAAGGAATGCACACATACAGTTTGTTTCATGGTCAGTATTGTTTTTGGGTTTGATAACCTGAAAAGCTGCCTACCGAAGGACAATTTTGCGGATGACGTGATTGAATATGTCCGCTACGTACAGATTCCCCTGGCTATCGCGGCATATGTCTGACGGCTCATTAAACTGGGCAAGTCGCCCGCCGTCTTTGTAGCCCTTGTTACCCCCCGTGATGAAGGTGCCTACCGCACCGGGCGTGATTTTCCAGACTATTGACCTAAAATCGGCAGCATAGATATTATCGGCGGGGTCTATGGTGAGGCCAAAGAAATCCCCGACGATGGCGGCGGCTCCGGTGCCCTCCGTTGGGGTGCCAAAGCCTTGATTTTTGCCCAAAAACGTGCTTACCACGCCCTGTGGCGTGATTTTGCGTACCGTATAGGTTTCGCTCACGAACAGATTACCTTTCGAGTCGATGACGATGCCGGTCAGGCCGCCGTTGAACATAGCTGCCGTTCCGGTGCCGTCGGCGTAGCCTTCTTTGCTGCCCGCCAGGGTCGTTACCTGCCCATTGCTGATTTTGCGGACGCGGAAATTGTTGGAGTCGCAGACGTACAAATCGCCATTGGCGGCCAGCGCAATGTGGCCAAGCCCGCAGAAGGTGGCCGAAGCCGCCGGGCCATCGGTCGAGCCGCAACTGGCACCCCCGGCAATGGTCGTGACGTCGCCAGCGGGTGTAACCTTCCTGATGCGGGAGCCTGCGTCAGTGAAGTATATGTTACCCTGTGGGTCGCACACCATCCTGCCGGGATTGAACAGCAGTGCCGCCGCCCCTTTGCCATCTTTATAGCCCGTTGCACCAGACCCCGCCAGGGTGCTAACCACCCCGTCGGCACTGATTTTCCGAATCCGCCCGCCCGTATATTCGGTGACGTAGATATTTCCCTGAAAATCAACGGCAATGTTTTGTGGTTTGCTAAACTGGGCCGTTTTGAGGGGGCCTTCCACAAACCCCTCCACACCCGTACCCGCATAGGTGGTCACGATGGGTTCATTGGCGGCGGCGTAGGTGAAGGTTGGCCCATTGACGCTGACGTTGGTGCCGTTTTGCAC
>JBBRMP010000276.1:0-6577 GCA_038230755.1 Cytophagales bacterium
ATAAACTATGAGCTTACAATTGTGCGAAATCACACTATTGATGTGCGTTTTTATACCCGATCAAAGTGATATCAAGCCTTACCGGCTCTAAAACCACACCCGAATGACTATATATCAATTTATTGCCAATTGTTCATATGTATGTAAGCTACTTAAAATCAGTCGATTAAGCCATAGTGGGAATTGCTGGATCTGGAACGATTCTTGATAAAACACAAAAGCATCCGCCGGGATGCTTTTGTGTTTTATCAAGAATCGTTCCAGATCTAACCTTACTTCATTCCACCCTTGTCCGTAAAATCAACCACTGTTACATCGGCGAGCCAAGGGCCAACAATGCCACCGAACGCCTTGTGGGCGGGGTGCGGCAGGTACGTATCGCGGTCTGTTGTGTTGGCAAAGGTCAGAATAAAGGCGTGGGTGAGGCCCTTGTCGAGTTTCTCAGGGCTGTTATTGGTGCCCCACTCGAAGCCTTTGATCTGACTGATTTTCGAGGGTAATGCTTCAAACGCCGCAATGATTTCGGCCAGCTTTTCAGGCGTGGTTTCGGGTTTGAATTTGAACAGAACGATGTGTTTAACCATGCCTTTCATAGCGTGTTTTTTGGGTGGATTAGGCGTGGCGGCAACTAAGGGTTGAGCTAAGAGTGCAAACGCCAATATGAGTAAGGATGCGTGCTTTTTCATGAGATTGGTTTTAGGGCAGAAAATAGATCTATAAGGTTGGGGGCGGCCCCGTTTTAAAACCTTATAGGTCTGGAATTTACTCGATTGTCAATTACGCTAGTTTCGCCTGCAACGCCTGATCCAGCGCGTCGAGGAAATCTTCGGTGTTCAGGTAATGCTCACCGGCCACCAGTTTGGTCCCCTGTGGGTATACCGATAGCGACAGGTCTTTGGTCATTTTACCGCTTTCGACCACCTCCACACACACCGCTTCCAGCGCGTTGGCGAAGTCGATCAGGGGCTGATTGCCATCCAGTTTACCCCGGAATGCCAGACCACGCGTCCAGGCGTAGATCGAAGCGATGGGATTGGTGCTGGTTTTGTTGCCTTTCTGGTATTCGCGGTAGTGGCGCGTCACGGTGCCGTGGGCGGCCTCGGCCTCCATCACGTTGCCGTCGGGCGTGAGCAGCACAGAGGTCATCAGGCCGAGTGAGCCAAAACCCTGCGCCACGGTGTCCGACTGCACGTCGCCGTCGTAGTTTTTGCAGGCCCAGACAAAGTTGCCGTTCCACTTCAGGGCCGAGGCCACCATGTCGTCGATGAGGCGGTGTTCATAAGCTACTTTCCCGGCAAATTCGGTGTCATAGATTTCCTGGAAAATGTCTTTAAACCGACCGTCGTATTTTTTCAGGATCGTGTTTTTGGTCGACAAATACAACGGCCAGCCTTTCTCCATCGCCACGTTCATGCAGGCGCGGGCAAATCCGCGGATCGACTCATCGACGTTGTACATACCCATGGCCACACCAGCGGATTTGAACTTGTAGACCTCGAAGTCCATCACAGTGCCGTCTTCGCCCTCGAATTTCATGGTCAATTTACCAGGGCCGGGCACCACAAAATCGGTGGCGCGGTACTGATCGCCGAAGGCGTGGCGACCGATGATGATGGGGGCCGTCCAGTTGGTGACGAGGCGGGGCACGTTCTGCATCACGATAGGCTCGCGGAAGACGGTGCCGTCCAGAATATTGCGGATCGTGCCGTTGGGCGACTTCCACATCTGCTTGAGGTTGAACTCTTTAACGCGATCCTCGTCGGGCGTGATGGTGGCGCATTTGATACCAACGCCGTACTGCTGAATGGCGTGGGCGGCGTCGATGGTTACCTGATCGTTGGTTTCGTCGCGGTATTCAATGCCGAGGTCATAGTATTTGATATCAACATCAACGTAGGGCAGAATCAGCTTGTCTTTGATAAACTTCCAGATGATGCGGGTCATTTCGTCGCCGTCCAGTTCGACAACCGGATTCGCCACTTTAATTTTTTTCATTTTGACAGGTATAAGCGATTGAAAACGATACAAAAAAGTAGCCGCAAAAATAGCGAATCTTCCCTGTTTTGGTCCCAATCATTGGGCCGTAAACGGGGTCATTGGCTAAGAAGCACTGGCCTATTTTAAACACCTGCGGTTGGTTTGTGTTCTTTCTCCAGTTCCTGTTAACATTCACATAACGCACTCAACGTATGAATCTCAAACGTGTTTTCGGTGTCATCCTGACACTTCTTGGTCTTGTTGGCCTCATTATGGGCGGTAAAGACCTTATGTACGGCGGGGTGGCCCAGGCCTCTATCGTCTACCTCATTTTGGGCGGTATCTTCTTCTTCACCGGCATCAGCCTCATCCGCACCACAGGCGATACGGCGTAGGTGCCCATAAAACAGACTCACTTTTTGACGGCTCTCACCCGGCCAATGCCGAACTGGTTTCCGGCGAAAACGGGCTTATTGTCGCGGAAATGAATCTCCACCATCTTCTCGCTCTGAACGCTGTTGTACTGCTGGTCTTCCAGCGTGGCCACAATACGGCGTGTTTTCACGTCGATCACATCACCCGTTGAGGGGTAGGCGTACCGACCATCAGCGCTGAACGTAATCCAGCCCGGCATGTCCCGCACCAGAATAGACGTTTTCTGCACGGGCGGCATCACCGTATTGTCGAACACGTGGATCCGGTTGTTGGCCCCATCGCAGAGCCAGAGTTCGCGTTCGTCGGGCGTGAGGCCGATACCGTGGCTTGGGCAACTGTGCCGTTTCACCTCGCCGATGGTAAATCCCTGCACCTCAACCCGATGCAGTTTTTTACCCGTGACCAAATCGCCCACCTCGAAACCCAGCAACCCGTTGACGTTTACGTACACCAGCGTCTGCGACCCGTTGATGGTGAAGGGGCGGATGTCAGCACCGAATGGCCCCACCTGTTTGGTCACGGTGTGCGTTTTGGTGTCGGCCACGTTGAGCATCGTCGACTTAAGCCCGCCCAGGTAAACGAACTTACCGTCGGGGCCATAGATGGTGTTGTGGGCACCGGAGTTGGTCACGATTTTCCTGATCACGTCGCCGGTTTTGGCATCGACCACCGTCCAGAATTCTTTTTCCAGCGACGGCATGTAAATAAGTGTGCCGTCGGGTGAGATGGAGATACGGTCGACGCCACCCTCGTAGGCCCGTTCCCAAACCAGTTTTTCGGTGGTCAGGTCAATGCATTGCAGCGCTTCGAGCGTGCTGATGTAGAGGCAGTTGGTGGCCAGGCTGACATCGACCCCTTTCACGTTCGAGAGAAGTCCGGCTTTGGTTAGCCCCGCTTTTCCCGGAATGAATTTGACAAACCGATGCCCATTGTCGATGTCGAACACCTGGATACCGTGGCCTCCGTAGCCGAGGTAGTTGCGGATGCCCGGCGTAACCAAATAGAGGTACCGTTTCAGGCCGGGGGCTGGGCCGGGGGGCATTTTTTCGGGCCTACCAAGTGTGGTCAAGCCCGTTATGGTGAGTAGACTGAGGACTATGGCCCCGTAGAGCAGGCGTTTGCGGAGTAGTGGCATGGGTTAGTTACTAGCGAAGGTGAAGAGGCGTATGTTTCTTGTGGAAATGACTTTGGGGTCTATGCTATACTGTCTTTACCAGAAAGCCAATCCCTCGGCGACGATGATAATGCCCCGCTCTTTTCTCCTTATTCTATCCTGCCTGCTGGCTCAACTGGCTATGGCGCAAACGGACTACGTTGGCTCGGTAACGAAACTGCCCGACCACCCGCGTATCCTGCTGTTGAAAGGCCAGGAAGTGGACATCAAACAGACCATGGGCGGCGATAAAACCTGGACGCAGCTACACCAGGCCATTCTGACGGAATGCGACGCGATAGTGGAACTACCTCAAGTAGAGCGCATCAAGATCGGGCGGCGACTACTCGATAAATCCAGAGAAGCGTTGCGCCGCATCTTTTTCCTGTCGTATGCCTGGCGGATGACGCATCAGGATACCTACCTCAAGCGGGCCGAAAAAGAACTCCTGGCCATCGCTGCCTTCAGCGACTGGAACCCAACCCATTTTCTGGACGTGGCTGAAATGACCATGGCCGCTGCCATCGGCTACGACTGGCTCTACGATGACCTGTCGCCCGAATCGCGTTCGGTCATCCGCGAAGCCATTTTGACCAAAGGCCTTCAGCCCTCGCTGGATAGTAAATACAACGGCTGGCTGAGGGCGAGCCACAACTGGAATCAGGTTTGCAACGCGGGCATGGCCTACGGGGCAATGGCTATTTTCGACGATCAACCCGCGCTGGCCAGACAGATCATCAACCGGTCGGTGAACAGCGTAACCCTGCCCATGGGCGACTACGGCCCGGACGGCAGCTACCCCGAAGGCTACGGCTACTGGGGCTACGGCACGAGCTTCAACGTCATGCTGATCAGTGCGTTAGATAACTTATTCAAAACCGATTTTGGCCTGTCGCAGCAGCCGGGTTTTTTAAAAACGGCGGGTTTCATGGAAAACATGACTGGTCCGTCGGGAGCATCGTTCAACTTTTCGGACTCCGGCGTGAAGGGCGAACTGCAACCGGCCATGTTCTGGTTTGCCAACAAACTCAACGAGCCGTCGCTGCTCTGGCAGGAACGCCCGTTCCTGACCGACCCCGCCCTTACAAAGCAGCAGGTTCGGAACCGGCTGCTGCCCGCCACCCTGCTTTGGAGTAAAGGTCTCAAGATCACCAATTTGATGCCACCAAAAAATACGCTATGGGTGGGCGAAGGCAAAACACCGGTGGCGTTCATGCGCACCTCCTGGGCCGACCCGGCGGCTATTTATGTGGCCATGAAAGGCGGCACCCCCAGCACCAACCACGCCCACATGGACGTTGGCTCGTTTGTGATGGATGCCGACGGTGTGCGCTGGGCCATGGATTTCGGGATGCAGCAGTACGAATCGCTGGAATCGAAAGGCGTGGATTTGTGGAATATGAAGCAGCATTCGCAACGCTGGCAGGTGTTTCGCTATGGCAATTCGGTGCATAACACGCTGACCGTCAATGATAGTTTGCAGCGTGTTTCGGGCAACGCCACCATTACCAGCTCATCGGCCACGCCCGCGTTTATGAACGCCACCACCGACCTCACCGACCTCTACAGCGATGGCCTGACCAAAGCCAACCGGGGTATCGCCATCGTCGACAAAGCGTATGTGGTGGTTCGGGATGAACTCCAGACCCCCGCCACCGGGGCCACCGTGCGCTGGACCATGCTCACCCCGGCAACGGTTAAACTGGTCAGCGCCACGAAAGCCGAGTTAACGCAGGCGGGCAAAACGCTGCTGCTTCAAGTGCAGGAACCCACCACCGTCACCCTAAAAACCTGGCCAACTGACCCACCGCACGACTACGATGCACTCAATCCGGGCACGGTGCGGGTTGGGTTCGAGGTGACCATGCCTGCCAGCGCCAAAACAGCCCTCACGGTATTGCTGATACCACAAAAAGCAGCGGGGCAGGTCAAACAGACCGTGCCGCCGCTGCTGTCGTGGCCGCGTTGAATGCACTCCATCAAGACGTTATACCATCGTGCTGCCCACGCGCTTGCCCTCTTTCAGCACGTTGATAAACGCCTGGTTGAAGGCTGGAATATCGTGCGGGTTGCGGCTGGTGATGAGGTTGCCGTCGGTCACCACTTCGCGGTCTACCCAGTTGGCACCGGCGTTGCGGAGGTCGGTCTGGATGCTGGGGAACGAGGTCAGTTCCTTGCCCCGCACTACGTCGGCTTCGATGAGCAAAATAGGCGCGTGACAGATCGCCGCTACGGGCTTTTTCGTCTCAAAAAAGTGCTGAATGAATTTCACCGCCTGCGGGTTTTGCCGGAGCGTATCGGGGTTCATCACGCCGCCGGGCAGCAATAGCGCGTCGTATTGGGCGGGGTCGGCCCCGGCCAGGGGAAGGTCGGTGGGGAAAGTGTCGCCCCAGTCAGTCTCGTCCCAGCCGCGCACCTCGCCGTCTTTAGGCGAAATCAGGTGCGTTTGAAAGCCCTCCGCCTCCAGCGCCTTCCGGGGTCCGGTCATCTCGACTTCCTCGAAGCCATCGGTTAATAAAATCGCAATTTTCTTCTCGACGGTGCCGTCGTCCTGCCGTTGTGGTATCATGATTCGCTGAGTTATGTATCTGATGTAACGAATAGCCCTGCCCAACGGTTTAGCGTAGATACTGGCAAGTATGTATATTTGAGAAAACTCAGACAGCTATGGAAACGGCACCATTTGACCTTATCGAAGAGTACCAGTCCGAAGACATTATGTCGCTAAATCACTCTAAACTGATTCACCGCCTTAGTGTAGCATTAGACCGGTATGAAGAAACGTATGACATATTACCTGAGCTAGAACTGGAACTGACAACCGGTAAATGCAAACCAGACGTTGCCATCTATAACAACTTACCCGTGGATTGGGGTGGTCGGGTTTTAGCGGACAGTCTCTTGCTAGTTCTGAGAGATATGTTTAGACTCGAATTGAACAGGACTGCAATAGTTTAAGCTGGAGTGCTTGCGCACCCTATTATAATAGGTGTCGATGTAATCGCCAATCTC
>JBBRMP010000277.1:0-6531 GCA_038230755.1 Cytophagales bacterium
AGCAACGAAACAGGCGTGTATGGCGGCATAAAATACAGTATCTACCGGAAACTGACCCTCAGCGGTTTCGTTGACTGGTTCCGGTTTCCGTGGTGGAAATACCTCATCGACGCGCCATCTGGTGGGTTCGATTACCTCGTTTCGGCGCAGTATTCGCCAGACCGGCAGACGCATTTCGCGCTCATTTTCCATGATGAACACAAGGAGAAAAATCGTCCCGGCAGCAAGTTGACGCCCAAAGAAGTGGTGAACACGGTACGCCGCAACGTGGCCCTCACCGCCGACTGGGTGCCCGCGCCGGGGCTTACGCTACGGTCACGATTGCAGGCGGGGTTGTACGGCTATACGTCATCGTCGACGAGTTCGCAGGGGTTTGCCGTAGTGCAGGATGCCACCTACGAACGGGGGCGACTAAGCCTGAGTGGCCGCGCGGCCTATTTCAGCACCGACGATTACGACAGCCGACAGTACGTTTACGAGCGCGACGTACTCTATGCGTTTTCTTTCCCCGCCTACGCCGACCGGGGCTTCCGGCATTACCTGCTGGCCCGGTACCAGGTCAATCAGCACCTCGACGTCTGGCTGCGCTACGCCCGCACCGACCTGCTCAACCAACCTGACATCGGCTCCGGACTCGACCTCATCAGCGCCCCCCACAAAACGGAGATGAAAATGCAGGTACGTTGGCGGTTTTAGGGGGCAGGGGAAAGCGGATTAGGCCGGTCCGCGTTCCCCTGCCTACTGCGCAGCGACGATTTCTATATCGAACGCCAGCGGTGTGTAAGGCAAAATGGATAGATAACCCGTTGAGCCGTAGCCCAGTGACGAAGGGAAGATGATAGTCGCTTTTTCGCCCACCTTCAAGGCTTTGATACCCGCCTCGAAACCCGGCACAACCTGATTGCGGCCCAGCGTTACGTCGTAGGTGTTGCCCGAATTATTGTCGAACACGTTGCCCGTCCGCAGCAGTTTACCTGAATACCTGACGGTCACTTTTTGTCCATCGGTTAGGGCCGCCCCCGCGCTGACGCTCACGGTCTTGCTGATACGCAACCCCGTTGGCTGTTTATCGACACTCATCAGCTTTTTGCGGACGATGTAGTCTTCGATCTGCGCATCTTCCGAGCGCACAGCCTTGAGTGTTACATCGTAGCGAACAGGTGAATTGGCGGGTAATACGCCCACCACCCGGTCACCGAAGGCGGCATAGGAGGGAATGAGCAAAATGGCTTTTTCGCCCTCACGCATCTTACCAAAGCCGATTTCGAGACCCGGAATTACCTTGTTCAGCCCGTACTGAAAAAACGACGATGAATCTTTCTTGGTGCTGTCGATCATTACGCCGCTCAACGAAGAGACCGCGTATATAAACTCCATTTCGTCACCTGCTGCGGCGGTTTTTCCGGTGGGGTTGGCCTTGGTAATCACGTACCGCACTCCCAGTGCCGCTTCCTGAACAACCAGTCCTTTGGCTTTGGCGTAAACGGCAATGGCCGTGGTGTCGATCTTAAAGTTGGCAATGGTCGGGTCAATGTACGTGTCTTTACACGACAGAAAACTGGCAGCAATGAACAGGGCGGCTACCAACGCCAGATTGAGTTTGTACATAAAAAAGAGTGCTATTGTGGCCCGATAGAGTTGGTGCCCGTGGCAAATGAGTACTACAGAGGATACCCCGTTTTTGGGGGGAACGTTGGAAGGGATATTAAAAATTTACGCTCTCGCCATTTTTTAGCGCCCGAAATCGCTCAGGATCAATGCGTTTAGTGGCCAGAGCTTTGGCTAAATCGGTTACGGGTTCACCTTCGCCATCGTCGGCAAGGGGGAAGGTGCCGAAGTGAATAGCTACGCTTTGCTGCGACTGCACGTCCTGATGCACCTGCACGGCCTCGGCGGGACCAATATGCACCGGCGACATAAACCAGTTGGGTTTATAAGCCCCGATGGGAATCAGGGCCAGCCGCAACGGGCCAAACTGCTTTCCGATGGCGCTAAAATGCGGCCCGTAGCCAGAATCGCCCGCAAAATAAAGTTTACCAACGGCTTTATTATCAAGCACATAGCCCGCCCACAGCGTAGCATCGCGGTCGAACATGCCGCGTCCTGAAAAGTGCTGAGCCGGTACGCAGTGTAGCGTGGTTTGGTCGTTGACGGAGGCCGATTGCTCCCAATCCAGTTCGGTGATGGGTGCCGTAACGCCTTCCTGCTCCAGAAATACTTTGATGCCCAATGGGCAAAAAATCATGGGTTTGTCGCGGGCGGCGAGTTTGTTGACAGTGCCAATTTCGAGGTGGTCCCAGTGGTTGTGGCTCAAGAGCAGCACGTCGATTTTGGGCAGATCGTCGAAACGGATACCGGGGGGCGAGTTGCGGGCGGGGCCGATGAACGAGAACGGACTCACCCGGTTTTCGTAGATCGGGTCGGTGAGCACGTTCAACCCGTCGAACTGAAGCAGCACCGTGGAGTGGTTCACGTAGGTGACGCGAACGGGGCCGTGTTGGGTCGAATCGGTGGGGATACGGGCGGCGGGTTTGGGGCCGGGCGGCTCACGATGGAATGGGGGCCAGGGTTCGGAGATGTCGTGGTTCAGTTGCCACTTGATCACGTCAGCGAGGCCACGGGGTTTGGGGGCACCAGGCGTAAAAAACGTTTTCCCGTTGAAATGGTCCGAGACAGGGTCGGTATATTTCGGGGCCGAGATCAGGTAGCCGATGAGCAGGGCCACCAACACGACCACGACGATGACAACCAGCAGGCCAAGCAGTATTTTTGAGAGCATAGAACGGGCAGGAAATCAGGACCCGGTTTTCTAACAGTGCCCTTTGTCTGGCAGTTCATCAGGCAGAAGTCGTTCGAATGCACTTATCCCCAACCGACTGATTCTCCCGTGGAAAAATTAGAAGATGCCGCCAAATTCAAATTCTGGAAAGGCCAGCTTGAGAGAAATGGCCTGATAATCAATAAGATAGACGACCATTTCATTCGCCGACGGAACAACGGCGAGGTGCTGTTTGCCATGCTCACCGTGGATGCCGACACGCCCGAAGGCGACAAGATTCCGCCGGTTTGTTTCCTCAAGGGCCACGCCGCCTCGGTGCTCGTCTGCCTCATCGACGACCAGACGGGCGACAAATTTGTGGTCCTTGTGCGCCAGCGCCGCATCTCCGACGGGTCGCACACCCACGAACACCCCGCAGGCATGGTCGACACCGACGATGACCCCACCGACACCGCCGCCCGCGAAGTAGGCGAGGAAATTGGCCTCGACATACGCCCCGACGAGCTGACAAAGCTGAACCCGCAACTCTGGTTTCCCAGTACCGGCACCAGCGACGAGGCCATGCATTTTTACTTCGTGGAAAAGACCATGCCCCGCGACGAGATCATGGCGTTTCATCTCAAAAAGATTGACAGCGATTCTGACTACGAGCGCATTACATCAATTGTGGCTACCCTGCCCGAAGCCCATAAGCTGGTCACGAACGTCAACGGCCTGCTGATTCAGTTCCTTTACCTGAACAACGTGGGCGATTACGAGATGATGAAGAAGCTGTGATTTCGGCACGGCACTTGCCTCACGCCCGCTGATGGGCTATATTTGCACTCCCAAACGCGGCCAAGAGGCCAATTTGGGCATCCTGCTCCCGTAGTTCAATGGATAGAATTTCGGTTTCCGGTACCGACGATAGGGGTTCGAATCCCTTCGGGAGCACTAGAAAGGCGCTGACTGTTAACCAGTCAGCGCCTTTTTTTATGGCGCCAGTATTGTGTCTCGATGCAACGTCAGCGGCTGAATCATCTGGCATTTTGACTTATAACAAGACCATGCAAGGCATAACCCTACAGTCCACCCCCAACGGCCAGACCATTATTACCATTGACTCTGCCAACCTCGATCCGGTTGCCAGTCCGTTAGTTGAGGGGCTGTTAGAACTCGTCCGCCGGACAGATGCGGATACAGCACAGGAACGCGCCGACTGGCAAACGTTGGCCCATGCGTCGCTAAACCGGGTGTATGGCAATGATGAACCCGATTACAGCGATGTACCCGCCTACCAGTCATGACCGATGCCGAACAGCTACCCAACTGCGAACAGGCACACATTGCCGATGCCAAACTGTACCGCTACCTACTTAACCATGAACACCCCGAAGGAAAAGGCAAGGCCCGGTTTTATGATCTCATTGGTTACCAAATAACCAACTAAATGCCATGATACAGGAACTCGATTTAGCCACTCTACTGACCGACCGCCCCGGACGCGGGACCGCCGCGCTGGGATTGCGCCGGGGGGACGTGGGCACCGTTGTTCACATCTACAACGGAGGCAGCCTCTACGAAGTGGAATTTATTAACCGCACCGGCGGACCGGCGAAGGGAGACACGGTAGCCGTGGAAACCCTCACCGCCGATGAGGTACGCCCCGTTGATTTAGGCCGGGTGATGCTGCATTACAGCTATTTGGAAACCGCCGCCTAACCGCGAAAACCTGACACTCTCAGCCCATACGGGGCATTTTGTGAGAAAATAGAGCAAACCGAAATTGGCCGATGGAAATTGAAACTCAAAGACTGGAATCTATAGCTACCGGACTTCAAAATATGATGATAGATTCGTTTTACGAACTTCGCACAAGAGGGGATGGAAGTGAGATCAGCCCATTTATACAGATCTATCATTATTACAATGAACTCACTGAGAGATGGAAAGGGCAAGAAATTTTAGTTCTTGATCCTTACTCCCTTCGCAATGAAGTAGAGAATAATTTTCTTGTTACAGATGATATTCGGAGGTCGAATTACATCACTCTACTAAACAGCAAATTAACCCAGTTAGGTGCTGAAAATGAACGTATTAGACCCCAGTTAGCGACTCTGAAATCCGACATTAAGGACAAAAAGGCTGACCCAAAAAAAACTATTCATTCTTGTCGCAAGTACGAAGCTACACTTTCAACATTCGTATATTATTTAGAAGACGTTCTAGAGTCGGCTGAAAGAGTAGAGTGGATAATCAACGAAAATATTAAAATATTCAGTAATGTATCAAGTTCTACTGACTCACTGCCCCAACCCATCCCAACGGAGACGAGCGTAAAACTACAATGGAAAGGGAATAAAACGGATTTGGCTGAACTGATTTGGGCATTGGCTAAGTCAGAGCGGATAACGGACATCACAACCGGGAAACCTGTTGCTCAAAAAGAGTTGGTGAGCCAAATTGTTGCCCTATTGGGGCTGGATTCATTGGACGTAGCCAATCTGATGAAGACCAAATATGATACCAAATCTAAATCGTCCTCCTACAAAGCAAAAGACGGAAAAACTTTTCCCGCTGAATTGCAAAACCTATTACTAGGCCGCCTTTCAGAATAAATTTTAAACCACTAGCGCACCACTGGTACGCCCCGGCGTTTGCCTCAGTCAACCTTTGCCGTACAAAACGCACCAAAGCGATGTATAGCAAACAGACCCAACCCAACGTTACCCCCGACCAACTGACTGAGTTGGTTCATATTATCGCTCACGCTGAAGGGGCAAACGTTAGCCCAGCTAATACAACCAGGATTGACCTGCCTGATCTGTCTATACGTCAGGACATTGTTGGTCCCCGTGTGGGCAAACCGGATACCAATAAGGGACGGATTCGGCGGCGGCGGGTGCCGGTTGGGAGTAGCCGGGTGCCACAAGGGCCTATGTCCGTGCAGTCGGTTCAGGAGGGATGCATTGCCATTGCGGCTGTTCAGCAGGCAGACGGAGCATACAAAATGCGCCCGGTGTTGCTGTTGCGCAGGATGCCCCTGTTTGGCGATTATCTGGTTTGCGCTATTTCTACGAAGCTGGAGCAGACCGTGCCGGGGTTTGACGAACAACTAGTCCCCAGCGTTGCCAATCAATTGGTTGCGGTGTCGGTGGTCCGGCTGTCCAACCTGGTCACTATTCCCGCTTCCGCTATTGATCGGGTTATTGGCTTTACACCCAACGCCTTGCACGTAGCCTTACTGCAACGATTAGCCAGTCACCTGACGCTACGCTCAGCCTAACAGGTAATAAATCAGGGGTTAGTGGGCGTACTGCTGCGCGATGACAGCGGACATTCCGCGTTAGGACTGCCGGTGTTTTGGGCGTAAGTTGCAGGAGGCGCTATTCTGCGCATCCCACCCTTTTTGTCCCCGTCCAATGGCCAACACGGCATCGTTGTTCAATACCATTTATGACCGGCTGTTGTCTGAGAAGACAAAGAAAAAAAGCGAACACGCCATTGTGATCATCGCCGTCGTCAGCTACGTGATCCATCTGTTACTTGTTGCGTTGGTAGACCTCGACGTCATCTTGCCCAACAATACGTCGAGCCTGTTGAGCAACCCGATTGTGGCCATTTATACGCCGTTCTCGTTTATCCTGATCTACGAGGTCTACCTGCTGGTCTACTATTTCCCCAAATCGATTAGTAGCTACATCGGCAAACAGTATGAGATCATTACCCTGATCGTGGTCCGGCGCACGTTCAGCGAACTATCGAAACTGAAG
>JBBRMP010000278.1:0-6476 GCA_038230755.1 Cytophagales bacterium
CGAAGCCAGTTGCCGTAGTGAGAGGGCCAAACCATAACTAAATCAGACAATCGCGTCTGCGTCGTTCGGGAGTATGAAAGAGCTTGACAAGTCCCTTGTTAGTGGGGAGATGAATCTGATTCGGGACGGCATCCGCCGGAAATATGAAGCCTACCACCACCAGGACCGCGATACGTTTCCCGATTTTGAGTTCAACACCAACCGAGCCAATTATGAACCCCTGCGCGAATCGTTCGAGCATGAGTTCTATACCGTCAGGGGCATCGACCGGACGAATGCTAACCTGCACATTCCCAGCACAAACACGCTGGCCCTTCTTTTCACGGATAATGAGTACAGACCGAGCAAAAAGATTCTGAACACCTGTCGCTCCTACGCAAACCCAACGCCAGGGGCTGATGAGACGGCTACGGCTGGTATAAATCCCCCACCAGTAACCAACCAACATAGGGTACGTTGGCTAAGGTTACTTGGTTTGGTGCTGATTATTGGGGCTGTCTACGCGCTTTATGCAGCCATAACGCAGATTAACAAAAACAGCCGGGCAGCTAAACTTACAGTTCATCAGCCGTCGGCTGGTCAGGTTGTCCCTCGTTTAACGTGGGTAGAGGGTAAAGCAACAAACTCCGGTGAAGTCTGGCTTGTTGTTCATCCGGTTGTGAAAGGAGACAAGTTCTACATACAGGACGTGGTTCCTGTGAACCCTGATGGCACCTGGCGGGGGCGAATCGTTGTGGGAACGCCTCACCCGGCACCCACCGACATAGCTTTTGACGTGCGGGCATTCGTCAATCCCAGAGGAACGTACAAAGCGTTTACAACAACTGGCACCACACTGTTTGACTCATGGCCGGAGGAAGCCGAACTGGCAACAGAATCGGTACGGGTCATCAGAAAGGCCAACACCAGGTGAGCAGCCTACGCGTTGACCCCGTTAATTATTGCGGCCCACTGTCTACTCCTTTTTGGCCCAATTCTTGTATCCGACCGGGAAAGATTGTTATTTTGCGGGCTAAATTCGTATCTAAAAGAGATGTCATTAATTAACAAAATCCGTGAGCACTCCGCTGTAGCTGTCGGTGTGATCGCTGTCAGTTTGATCCTATTCATTGTGGGGAGTGACTTGGTTGGTGGCCGTGGAGCCCTGTTCGGCGGCAACAAACAGGAAGTGGGCGAGATTGACGGAAAAACCATTGATAATCAGGATTTTCAAGCCAAAGTAGAGCAGGCCCGCCAGCAGTATCAGCAGCAGGCAGGCCGCGCACCAAGTGAGCAGGAAATGGGTCAGATTCGGGACCAGGCCTGGAATGAGTTCATCTACGAAACCGCCTACCAGAAGGAATTCGACAAACTTGGCCTGACCGTTTCGAACGACGAACTGGTCGATATGGTGCAGGGCGAAAACATCAGCCCGGAGGTGCGCCGCAGCTTTACCAACGCCGCCGGTGTATTCGACAAGGCGCAAATCCTGACTTTTTTGAAAGGATTAAATAGCCGTCCGGTAGAAGAAAAAGTGCAGTGGGCCAATTTTGAGCAGGGTCTGAGCACCAGCCGCCTCCGCGAAAAATACGCCAACCTGATCCGGCTATCATCCTTCGTGACCACTGCCGAAGCCCAGAGAGAATATACGGCCCAAAACACGAAGGCCGACGTGAAGTTCCTCTACGTGCCCTTCCAGTCGGTGAATGACACCGCCGTAAAGGTGACCGATTCAGAGCTGGAGAGCTACCTGAGCAGCCACAAAGACGAATATCAGGGGGCCAATAGCCGCACGGTTCAGTACGTGACGTTTGCCGTGAACCCCTCGAAAGAAGACAGCGCATCGCTCTATAACGAAATCAAAACGCTGGCCCGCGGGCTAGGCGCGGCCAAAAACGATTCGACGTTTGCCCGTCAGAACTCCGACGAGCAAGTGCCTCTCTACCAAACCGCCGGGCAGATGCCAGAGCAACTCCGCGCCGCCATCCCCACGTTCTCGCCGGGTGGTGTGTATGGCCCTTTCCGCGAAAAGAACACGTACTTCATCTACAAATACGGGGGCACCAAGCGCGATACGAGCTTTACGGCCCGCGCCAGCCACATCCTGATTAACGCGCCTAAAACGGCGTCTGATTCGGTGAAAGCCCAGGCACGTCGCCGGGCCGAGGGTATTTTGAAGCAGATTCAGGGTGGTGCTTCGTTTGAGGCACTGGCACAAACCAACAGCGACGACGGCTCGCGGGATTTGGGTGGCGACCTGGGTTATTTCCGCAATGACCACCGGATGGTGAAGCCGTTTGAAGAAGCCGTGTTTGGTCAAAGCAACGCCGGTCTGATTCCGCGCCTGATCGAAACAGATTATGGCTACCACATCATCAAGGTGACCGAGCCAAAAACGAACCTGCTGTATCGTGTGTCGGGTATTGGCAAAACCATTACGCCAAGCGAAGCGACCACCAACGAGGCCTACCAGAAAGCCAGCCAGTTTGCCGCCAGCAGCCGCACGAAAGAGGCGTTTGATGATAATGCCAAGAAAGACAAAATCGTAGTGGCCAACGCCGAGCGTATTCCGGAAACGGCATCGAGCATCAACGCCCTGACCGATGCCCGCCAGATTGTGCGCTGGGCATTCGACAGCAAGACCGACATGAACGCTGTGTCGGAGCCGTATCAGGTGGGCGACCAATATGTGGTGGCCGTGCTGACGGGCAAGACCGACAAAGACAAAGTGTCTGTTAATGACTACCGCCCCGAGCTGACCGCCAAAGTGCGCAACCAGAAAAAGGCGGACCAGATTATGGCTAAATTGGGCAGCCCAACCGGTCCATTGGAAGGCATTGCTCAGAAATACGGTGCCGGTGCCATCGTTGAAACCGCCGACGATATTAACCTCTCGACGGGCTTTTTGCGCAGCGCGGGTGTTGACCCCGTGGCCCTGGGCAAAACGTTTGGCCTAAAAGCTGGTAAGCGCTCAAAACCATTTGCCGGGGAGAACGGTGTGCTGATGGTGGAACCAACCCGCCTTGCTCCTGCCGCCAACGTGGCCGACTACGCCATGTACCGCAACCTGATCGAGCAAAACAACTTCCAGCGGTCGCAGTTCTACGCCAACGAAGCCATCCGCGACGCGGCCAAAATCACCGACAACCGCGCGAAGTTTTATTAGCAGTCTAACGGAGTAGATCGCTCCGTCAGACAACACGAAAAAGGCCCCTTCTATGAAGCAGGGGCCTTTTTCGTGTTTAAACCTGTAAGGTCTTGGAGACCCTTGCAGGTTTGCTCAGTTATCGGCCAGATACTTGTGCACGAAGCTGACGGCCATCGCCCCTTCGCCCACAGCCGAGGCTACGCGGGCCATTGCACCGGAGCGCACGTCGCCCGCCGCGAAGATGCCGGGGCTGCACGTTTCGAGCGAAAACGGTTCGCGGGATTGTTTCCAGATTTGGCGGTAACGCGGGTTGTTGATCAGGTCGCGGCCCGTTTCGATGAAGCCCTTGCCATCGCGGATGATGTCCATCTCGATCCAGTCGGTGAGGGGTTTGGCACCGATGAAAATAAATACGCCCCCCGTGGGTGCTTCGCGGCGCTCGTGGCTGTTCAAATCTTCGAGCACGATGGCAGCTAATTTGTCGTCGCCCTTACCCTCCACAATTTCGGTGCAGGGCAGCAACTTGATATTCGGCGTCTTCTCGATCTGGTCGATTAGGTATTGCGACATGGTGTCGGACAGGCTTTGGCGGCGGATGCAGATGAATACGTCCGACGCCGCGCGCGAAAGGTACATGGCCCCCTGCCCCGCCGAATTACCACCGCCCACAATGTAAACCGGCTGCCCTTTAAACGCGTAGGCTTCAGTGGTGGCCGCGCCGTAATAAACCCCCGCGCCGGTGAACTTATCGAGGCTCTCGGTTTCCAGTTTCCGGTAGGATACGCCCGTGCTGAGCAGAATAGCCCGCGTCACCACCTCGCTGCCGTCGGCCATCTTTATCCGCTTATATTGCCCCTCCGACTTAATTTCGGCCACTTCCTGCGGCACCAGAAACTCCACGCCAAAGCGTTTTGCCTGCGAAATAGCTCGTTGCGTCAGTTCCGCGCCGCTGAGGCCGTTGGGGAAACCAAGGTAGTTCTCGATTCGCGAACTCGTGCCTGCCTGCCCGCCCGGTCCGCGCTTGTCGATCAAGATGGTGCGCAACCCCTCTGAACCGCCGTAAACTGCTGCCGCCAGCCCGGCAGGCCCCGCGCCAATGATGGCCAAGTCATACAAATCGCCTTCTGCTTTCGATGTAAGCCCCAGTTTTTCGCCCAGTTCCTGAATGGTGGGGTGTATCAGGGCCATACCATCGTCGAGCAAAGCCACAGGTAAATCAGCGGTGGTAAGGCCGTGCGTGTCGAGCAGTGACTTGGCCCGTTCGTCGGTTTCGATGTTGAGCCACCGGTACGGAAACAGGTTGCCCGCCAGGAAATCTTTCAGTTCATGCGAATCACGCGAAAACTGATAACCAATCAGGCTTAATCCCTCATAATCAGGTATATCCTTCTGTTTCCAGTCTTCCAGCAGTCCATCCAATACCGGGTATAGCTTCTCTTCGGGTGGGTCCCAGGGCTTGTTGATGTAATAATCGAGCTGTACTTCATTGATGGCCCGCACGGCAGCGTCAGTATCGGAGTAGGCCGTGAGCAGGGCTTTTTTGGCACCGGGAAAGACTTTCCGGGCTTCCTTCAAAAATTTGACGCCCAGCATATCGGGCATTTTCTGGTCCGATAAAAACAGGGCAATCGTCTCGCCTTTTTTCTTCAAATCGTCCAGCGACGTCAGCGCTTCTTTCGCCGACGACGTAGTCAGAATCCGGTAGTCTTTGTGGTATCGCGTCCGCAAATCACGACGCAATGCCTCCAGCACCGGTTCGTCGTCGTCAATAGCCAGGATGATGGGTTGTTTCATTACACGCTAATTGGAAGGCAGACCGTAAAGGTCGTCTCGCCGGGTTGGGATACTACGTTGATGCTGCCGTTGTGGTGGCGGATGATACCTTGGGCAATATCGAGACCTAAGCCAGAACCTTTACCCATACCCTTGGTGGTGAAATACGGCTCGAAAATCTTTTGCTGAATATCTTCAGGAATGCCCAAACCGTTGTCGGTGAATGTGGTGTAGACGAACTGCTCGCGTTCCGAATGACTCCGTATGGTGAGCTTGCCGCCCGTGTCGGGGAGGGCGTCGACGGCATTATCGATGAGGTTAGTCCAGACCTGATTCAGTTCGCCGGGCCATCCCTGAATAGTGGGTAAATCGGCAGGTATCTCAACGGTGAGCGCCACGTTTTTCGCCCGAAGTTTATGGCCCAGCAACGTCAGCGTACTCTGGATGCCCTCGGCGAGAACCACGGTTTCTTTGCCGCCGCCCCGATCCATGTGGGTATACGATTTGATGGAACCCACCAGCGTAGCCATGCGCCCCGATGCCTCGCCAATATCAACAACCAGCTTTTCGGTCACTAGGTTGTTGTTTACCCAGCCCAGCACACCCGCTACGTTTTCCAAACCAACCTGTTCCAAAATGAAGTCCAGATCAGCTTCGGCAAAACGGAATTCGGCCAGTGAATCGGCCAAATCTAATGAGTCAGGCACCTTTTTATCATCGAGCCAATCAGTCAGGTCATCTTCCAGGCTGCTCCGTTCCAGCATCGAGAGCGGAGCCGTTTTGTTGTCGAGCTTCTCAAACAGCCATTCATTGACTATGTCGGTTTTCTCGTCGGTCAGGTTCATGTGCATGATGGCTTTGAAGCTTTCGGGCGTGGCCCGCAGGTGAGTGCGGAGGGCGTCGGCGTTGCGCACAATGGCCGAAACCGGGTTATTCAGTTCATGCGCCAACCCCGCCGACAGTCGCCCCAACGAGGCTAGTTTTTCTCCCTGCTGAGCCTGTTGGGTGAAATTGCGCACCCGGTCAGTCATTTGCCACACAAACGCGGCCGTCAATTCATAGCAGGCCGTGGTCATCTCACGCAGGTGGTCACGGTGCAGGTCCAGCGTGTGCGAATCGGTATTGACCGTCACGGGCTGTGTCCCTTCGGTGAGCCGCGAATAGGGCAGCACGCCCGTAATGGCCGGGGCGTTATAGACGAGCAGTTCGTCGGGCGGAGCACCAATCGTGATTTGCCCTTCCAGCAACAGCCGCAGGTGGTCGATGGGGTCGCCGGGCTTGTGCAGCAGATACCCCGCCGGATAACGATGCTCTTCAGCCCGGTCCAGCAGCCACTGCAATTGCACATCAGGCACAGTGTCAAAATCCGGGAACGCCTTCAAATCGGTCAGGTTGGCCATTATGCCGTGAGTTATAGAGGGTGTGCTTCTATAAGAAGTTGTTGATAAAGAATAGACACTTTCGTAACTTGCCGGCATGAGATATGTTAATCCGTTGCCAGAGAATGAAAAAATAACGCTTTTGGAGTGTCGAAAAAACCACAAAAAGGGTCATGTTCGGGATCGTAGTCATGCTA
>JBBRMP010000279.1:0-6472 GCA_038230755.1 Cytophagales bacterium
TAGTAACACGGCAACCAGTAAAGTATACTTCAGACAACTTGGTTAGTGTACCATTGAGCCTGTCTATAGCTACACTGCAACGATTTGTGGCAACCATCAGCCTAAAGTTAGCCCCACGAGTTTTTATGAGAAAGCCCTGCAAATCCATAAACAGTAATGTCTGAATAATGAAATTCTTTCATACAAAAAATGAGAAAGCAAACTGTTGCTTTCTCATGAGTAGTGACGCGGAAAATAGATAAACCGGAAGGCTATATGACACAAGAGCCTAATGATTTGGTTTATACGCAAGTTTACGACTTTTTTCGCCTGCTTTTCCCCGTTTCGGCTGATACGTGTCTTCTGGATACTGCTTTATCTTTGCGCCTCTTTGGTCTAACTATTCCAAATGGCAACCGTATTACCTTGACTCCTGTCCCAGGCGAAGCTTCTAATTTTGACACCACTATTCCGCCTCTGAATGTCTCAGACACTTCACCAGTTTCATCTAAATAGCCTGCCTGCTGTAGATACATTCTTGCCACAGCTTTTGGGTCTTTCGACTCAATGATGGCTTTTCGCCGTTCGGCTAGAACCTCTCTCGCTTTTTCCAGCATTTGTTCGTTCATAACAAGTCTACTATTAGACACGTAAGTTAGTCACCTCCAGCTATATCACAATCAGCCATCATGTACCGTCATTGACACCGAAGTAAGTGCATAACAAAAACTCAACTACGTCCGTGCCACTGAAAGTCTCTTTTAGCCAAGCGTTCCCAACGCGTTTTCCAGCCTTGCCACGACCCCTTCTTTACCAACTAGGTGCATCGTCAGCATCAGGTCGGGGCCAACGCCGGAGCCGGTGAGGGCCAGGCGCATGGCCTGCATGATCTTACCCTGTTTGATGCCCGCCTGCGTGAGCGTATCGGACAGGAGGTGCTTGATGGCGTCGGCGTCAAAGGGGCCATCGTAGGCTTGCAGGGCATCGCGGAAAACAGTTACGGCGCGGCGGGCGTCGTCGTTCCATTTGGCCGCGCGGATCGTTTCATCGTAGACGTCGGGTGCGTAGAAGATCGTGTGCGCTTCGGGGAAGATGTCATGGGCAAAATTGACGCGTTCTTTCAGCAACGCCACCACCTGCTCCGCTTTTTCGGGCGAACAGGCCAGTCCGGCGGCTTGCGCCTGCGCTTGTACAGCCGGGGCAAGCTCGGCGTTAGGGCGTTGGCGGAGGTACTGATGGTTGAACCAGTTGGCCTTTTCAATGTCGAAACGGGCACCGGCTTTGTGTATTTTTTCCAGGTCAAACGCCTCGATCAATTCATCCATCGTAAACAGTTCCTGCTCGGTACCGGGGTTCCAGCCCAGCAGCGACAGAAAATTGACGAGGGCTTCGGGCAAGTAACCATCTTCGCGAAAGCCCCGCGCTACGACGCTGCTGAACGGATCGGTCCATCGCAGCGGGAAGATGGGGAAACCGCCCAAATCAGCGTCGCGCTTACTGAGTTTGCCATTGCCTTCGGGCTTAAGCAGCAGGGGCAGATGCGCAAACTGCGGCATGGTGTCTTCCCAACCCAGGTACCGGTACAGCAGCACATGCAACGGAGCCGAGGGCAACCATTCTTCGCCCCGAATCACGTGCGAAATGTTCATCAAATGGTCATCAACCACGTTGGCGAGGTGATACGTAGGCAACCCGTCTGACTTCAACAGCACCTTGTCATCGATGGCCGACGAATGCACGTTGACCCAGCCACGCACAATATCATTGATCCTAACTTCCTCTTTGCGAGGCGTTTTCAGCCGAATTACGTGCGGCTCACCGGCTTCGATCATGGCTCTCACCTCGGCGGCGGGCATGGTGAGGGCGTTGCGCATCTGCATCCGGGTGATGGCATTGTACTGGGCGGCGGGCGCATTGGCTTCTTCGAGCCGTTTGCGCATAACGTCGA
This sequence comes from Cytophagales bacterium, assembly GCA_038230755.1. GTDB lineage: Bacteria > Bacteroidota > Bacteroidia > Cytophagales > Spirosomataceae > Fibrella. Next base: position 1,928 of record JBBRMP010000279.1, read on the forward strand.
GTTCATCGGCGGTATCGAAGGCGTAGTACGCTTTGCCTTCTTCCACCAGCCGCCGGGCCTCACGATGGTAAATTTCGCGCCGTTCCGACTGCCGGTAGGGGGCATCGGGACCAACGGGACCATCGGCGGTTTGGCCTTCGTCAATCTGAATACCAACCCAATTCAGGGCTTCAATGATGTAGGCCTCAGCTCCCGGCACGAACCGGTTTTGGTCGGTATCTTCAATGCGAAGGAGCATTTTTCCGCCCATTTTTCGGGCAAAGAGATAATTGTATAAGGCCGTACGGACGCCGCCAATGTGGAGGGGGCCGGTGGGACTAGGAGCAAAACGGACGCGCACGTCGCGGACTGAATCAGGCATAGTGGTGTGTCAAAAACAATCCGCAAAAATACGAAGAGGAGTCCTCTGTCTTACGATGCCCTCAACCTGTGAATGAACTCGTCTTTGAAGTTTTTGCTCATGGGCACGCTGTGTTTGCCCAGCGTCACTTCATGGTCGCTGAAGGTATCAACCTGACTCACGTTGACGGCGAAGGACCGATGCACACGCACGAAACGTTTGGCGGGTAACTTTTCCAGAACCGACGTCAGGGGCAACCGCAGGGCATATTTGCGGGTAGACGTTACGAAGGTGGTGTAGGTATTATCAGCTTCGAGCAGCACGATATCGGCCAGATTGACCTTCACAAACTGGTAGCCCTGCTTTAAAAATAACTGGTCGTTTACCTGCAAAATAGGGTCACGCGTAGCGTCGCGGTCAGTGGAGATAGGTGGTTCGCTGGCGGCACTGTCGGGGCTTAGGCGCTGCACAAAATTGTGAATCGCCAGGTCGATAGCCAACCGTAGGCTGCTGATGTCGACTGGTTTAGCCAGATAGGCAGCCGGATACGTCTGCTTGGCACGGCTAATGGTGTCATTGTCGGCATAGGCCGTGAGGTAGATCACCGGCACGGGGCGTTGCTGCGTAATCTGGCGAACCGTTTCGATGCCATCCCAGGGGCCTTTGATCCGAATATCCGACAAAATCAGGTCGACAGGATTGGCCGTGAATAAGCTAAGGGCTTTGGCACCGTTGTTGGCTACCCCCACCACCGTGTACCCTTCGGCCTCTAATTTATCGCTGAGGGCCATGGCCAGAACGGCCTCATCCTCAATGACCAGAATGTGTACGGGGGTGTGCATGGGGGCAACAACTTGTCAGGCTGACACCAGCGGTGATGCTGGCACGTGTAGTCGGAAAGATAAGCCATCGCGGTTGTTTACGGTAATCTTTGCCCCAATTTGTTCCCCTAAGCCTTGGGCCTGGAACGTACCCGCCGATTGACACAAAGCCACCGTGGAGCCACCCAATAAGGCGGCCCAGGTTACGCTTAAAAACCAGCGAGAGTATGTGGGCACGTAGTTGACAACAGACTGGTTCGACCACGCGCTCTACCCCACGGCAATCACCGAAATTTCGACGTTGACATCTCTGGGCAGGCGGGCCACTTCAACAGTTTCGCGGGCGGGGTAATCGGTGGTGAAAAAGCTGCCATATACCTCGTTGATAGCCCCAAAATTGTTGAGGTCTTTCACGAAGATGGTTGCCTTCACCACATTGGCGTAATCCAGATCGGCGGTGCGCAAAATAGCCCCGATGTTCTCCATTACCTGCTGCGTTTCGGCCCGGATATCGCCTTGCGCCGATTTTTCAACCGCTATCTGGCCCGATACGAACAGCATGCCGTTCATCTTTACGGCCTGGCTATAAGGCCCAATGGCTGCTGGAGCCTGTTCGGTGTAAACTATTTGCTTTGACATGGCTTAGAAAAGTCGTAAGTCGTAATTTTGGAAAGTGGTGTTGATGATTAACACCACTTTCCAAACTTATGACTTACTGACTCACGACTTTTTTTTATGCCCCACCACCAACTCGTCATTTTTGTAAAGAACCCGATTCCTGGCACCGTTAAAACGCGGATTGCAAAAACCGTTGGCGCCGAAAAGGCCGCACAGGTGTACCGCCATCTGCTTCAATACACGCAACAAATCGCCCGCCACTGCCCCGTAGAAAAGGTGGTTTACTACGCTGACTTTATCAACCCCGACGATGGCTGGAACGGCTACCAGAAAGCACAGCAGGCCGACGGTGATCTGGGCCAACGAATGCAACAGGCTTTCCATGACCAGTTTGCAGCAAACGCTGAGCGGATAGTACTCATCGGCAGCGATTGCCTGGATATCACCGCAGCCCACCTCGCGCAGGCATTTGCCGCCCTCGACACCACCGACGTGGTGATTGGCCCGGCTACCGATGGCGGCTATTACCTGCTGGGTATGAAGCAGTTGCACAGCGAATTATTCGCCAATATGCCTTGGAGTCAGGCGGGCTTATTTGCCCAAACCGAACGGGTACTCCAGCGTAACCAGCTCACGTACAGTTGCCTGGATGAGTTGCCTGACATTGATGAGTGGCCTGATTATGTTCAGGCCACCGGCCATTCGCTCTGATTCTGGCATTGATGAGTAACAAATCGGTTAATATCGAGTCATATGTTGTAGACGTCGCATATTGCTGCGGCCCAAGCGAAAAAGCAGGCAGTTTGGCAGGCCACACAAGCCGATTATCAAGCTAAACCGACCGTTTGTTGAGCTAAACTTCCGTTTCATAAACCGTTCAAACGATAAATCGGCCACAATCCCCACTTTTGTAATCCGCTGGCCACTATTTACCTTTACCATTAATGAACGAAATAACACGTGTGCGTCAGGCAATTCGACAAATGATCTTTAGCATAAACTATTTAATCAAGATGGCCATCACAGACCCTCTCCGCGTGAAACGATAGTTGAGGCCGTTTTTTGTTCGTACCAGAATTCCTGACCTCGTCAGGAATTTTTGCGTTACAAGGGGTTATCCATTCCTATGAAACCATACCAGATCATCTATTACCGGGGTTTTGGCTCGCCCGGGGCCGTTTGGCTCACGGGGCGGGTGTTGCGCCAGAACGAACTGGTCTCGCCCGCCGACGAGGCGCCGTTCTGGGATAATTTTTCGGCGGCTGTCAGCCGGTTTCTCACCGACGAAGTAGGTGGTATAACGGTCCGGATCGAGGCATTTGGGCAGGTTTTTCGCACCGTCACCAACAACGAGGGCTATTTTGACATCACAATCGACCCGGCTATTGATTTACCTACCGGGCGGGCCTGGTTTCCGGTCCGTTATTCGCTGGAGGGAGTCCTGCAACCCGAAGGCTACGATAGGCCGTCGGGGTCGGGAAGGTCCCGCGTTCGGGCGCGCGAGGTAATTAAAGATGGACAACTGATGATTGCCCCGGCATACAGTCAGTTTGGCATTATTTCCGACATCGACGATACGGTACTGGTGACGGGATCCACCAGTTTATGGCAGACGTTACGGCTTACATTTCTCGAAAATGCCTTTACGCGGTTACCCTTTGCGGGGATGGCGGCATTTTACCGGGCCTTGCAGGGTGGTGCGGTGACCACGCTGTTTAACCCCATCTATTTTGTGTCGAGTAGCCCGTGGAATCTGTATGATCTGCTGATCGATTTCTTCCGAATCCAGGGCATTCCGAAAGGGCCAATTCTCCTGCGCGATCTGGAGCTGAGTGCCAGCATGGTATCGCAGGAAGGGCATCACCTGCACAAGATGGCCATGGTTCGGAAGGTGATGGCCGTGAATCCTGCACTGAAATTTGTGCTGCTGGGCGACAGTGGGCAGCAAGACCCCGAAATTTATGCCGACATCATCCGCGACAATCCCGGTCGGATTGTGGTGGCGTATATTCGTGACGTTTCGCGCGAAAGCAGCCGCGACAAGGCCGTGCAGCATCTGATTCAGACAGCCGCCACCTACCACGTACCCATGTTGCTGGTGCCGAACACAGTAGCCGCCGCCGAACACGCCGCCGCCCTCGGTCTGATCGATCCTGATACGCTCCCCGAAGTCCGCGCCGACCGGAAGGCAGATCTGGAGGGGTAGTCTTCTGTTTACTGTCTTCCGTCTTCAAAAATGAACTCTACAACCCTACACCCTGACCTGCGTTTTCAATTTGCCCGAAGCGGCGGCGCCGGTGGGCAAAATGTGAATAAAGTAGCGACTAAGGCTGAATTACGGTTTTCGGTGCGCGACTCTACCCTCCTCACTGACGACGAGCGGGCTACATTGACCGAAAAACTGGCCAACAAACTCACCACCGAGGGCGAACTGGTGATGACGCACCAGACCGAGCGCACGCAACTAGCTAATAAAGAGAAGGTTATCAAGAAATTCGACCGGCTCATTGCCAAGTCGTTTGAGGTGCAAAAGCCCCGCCGCGCCAGCAAACCCAGCAAAGCCGCGCAGGCCGAACGCATGGACAAAAAAAAACGCCGTGGCGAGGTGAAGGCATCGCGACGGCGGGTGGAGGAATAGATTTACGATGTACGAATTACGAGCGGTCCGCCGCTGCGGTACGATCTATTGTTTACGCATGGGCTTGCTCCGGCGTAAGCAATAAATCGTACCGCAGCGGCGGACCGCTCGTAATTCGTACATCGTAA
>JBBRMP010000280.1:0-6472 GCA_038230755.1 Cytophagales bacterium
ATTTTTATCCGTAACAATACGTGGCGAATGCCCATGTTTAAATCCCGGATTTCTCGGTCGTAGTATTGATTAACCGTCCGTGTATTTGTGCCACAATTGGGGCAGTTTTGGGCGGGTATTTTTGCCTGACAAATTAGTCGGATTACTTTTGGTTCAATAATAACGTCAAGGATTTTGAGTGAAGGCAGACCAAGTAGCTCTTCATATAATTGTACTTTTTCCATTTTCAATAATAGTGGTTTTATGCAAAATCACAAAATTTGTCAGACAACCAATTAAGTTTACAAATGGACCTCGACAAACTGGTGGCCAACGTGGCGCAGCAGGAGGTGGTCACGGCCACGCTCACCGTGCGCAATCGCGGCGGTATACCGGCTACGGGTGTGGTAGTGCGGGTGGTGCTGCCCAACGGGGTGCCGTTTCCGGCGTCGCAAAAGGGTTGGCAAGCCATTGATGCCCAGACGCTTAATGGCTACCTGAGTACGATTCCGGCGGGTGGTTCGGCCACGGTGAAACTGACCTGGCGTCCGGTGGGGGAGGGGAGTCTGAAAGCCCAAATATTCGACGTGATCGAAACGCCCTACGCCTCAACCCCCGGCAACGGCTACGTACTGGGCGAAAAAGACGAAGTGCAAAGTCGGATTCGAGTGAGGTAGAATAGGGTTAAAAAACCTCGTTCAAGTTAAAATACAGTCCGCTGGAGCCGCCCGCGCCAATGCCATAGTCGATGGCCAGATTGGTGCGGGCGTTTTTGTTGACCTTCACCCGGATGCCCCCGCCGAAACCCGGCCAGATCACCGGGCTACGCGAGGGACTATTGACATCATTGGGGGCACTTGAGTCAGCGTGCCAATTGTTGACGGTTTGGGCGTTGGCAAACAGCACGGCACCTACCAGTCCATTGGTGGTAAGCTGGGTGCGGTATTCGGCTTCGGCGTAGTAGAGGCCCGTGCCGCGTAGCCGTCCCAGCGTGTAGCCCCGGCCCGTGTTGCCGAAGGTGTCCCAACTGGTGGCGGGCAGGTCCAGATAGGGGGCCGCGCCGCCAAACGTGACCCAGTCGAAGGCCCAGAAGGCAAGCTGCTTTTGCAACCGGCCACCCAGCGGAATGTACCGGCGATAGTCGAGCCAGAGGGCTTGCCAGTTGGTATCGCTGCCCAGGGTTTTGGTGAAATAGCGGTATTGCACCAGCAGGAACGAGCCGCCCGTGGGGTTGTTGGGATTGCCCCGCCGGTCGCGCAGTACCCCCACCACCAGCCCCGACGATGTAGATGTTGGGGTGCGGCCATAGCGATCAAAGTCAGTCGGGAGACCGTCGGATGCTGTATTCTCGATGCTGAAATGGCGGTCGTAGAGGTAGCCTGCGCCCAGCATATAGTCGCGGCCAATGGCCCTGTAAAGCGTCTGATGAAACCGGACGTGGTTGTAATTAATATCGCTGGCGTTGGCCAGTTGGGTGTTGCTGCCGAGGCCAAACGTAACGGTAGGGAAATTGTAGAACCGGTAGTCGCCCTGGCTATTAAATCGATGCTTCCGTGTCCAGATATTGCTTAACGCCGATACAAATGTCTGGTTGTATTGCGAATAGCCCACGTAGAGCTGCGCTGTAGATAGTCGGGTGCGGGACGTTTGTTTCGGGTAAAATGTGCTGGTCAGAATGCCCCCAAACGCAAACGCAGTGGCCGGCGAATAGTTGATCGACGGTAGAACGGCCCATTGCGGTTTGTCTGGTCTGCTGGAATCGCCCCCCGGCACGAGTTTGACATGAAACCAGCGCTGTCCCAAATCGGATAGGTCAAGCTGCGCCCGGTGTGTACTGTCGGGCAGGGTTTGCCCCCGCGTTGTATTACCCGCCAGCAGTAAGAGCAAAAGAAGTACGCGTACAGCTTGGATCATCCAACACAAAAGATAGTCAACTCGGTTAACTATATCGTACGCCGAATGATTCAGTACTGTTGCAGTAATTAAATGAACGGCTAAAAACAAACCTGTAAGGCCTCCTTCAGACCTTACAGGTTTAAAAAGGCACTGTCTACGCTATTTCTGCATCTCGGCCAGTGCTTTTTCGTAGTCGGCGGTGTTTTCACCAGCGGCTTTGGCTTTGGTCAGGGCATCCTGTTCTACCACGGCGGCTTCGGCTTTACGACCAAGTTTGGCCAGTAACTGGGCATGGGTGTCGAGCAGGGCCGGTTTGGGGTCCAGTTCTACCATCCGCGTTGACCAGGTCAGGGCCTGTTTTAGGTCGGCGGGGTCAGTCATGTTCTGGAAATAGGCCCAGGCCAGGCTATTTAATTTCATCGAAACCTGCTGGGTTTCAATGGTTTTCATCATGGCTGCATACCGCGTAAAATTGGGGCTCGCCTTTACCGAATCGGGTACGCTTTTGGCCTCATCCATAAATCGCTGATAGGTGGCGGCATCTCTGGCCCGCAACGAATCTGTTGACGTGGCCATCAATTTTGCGGCATCCACAACGGCCAACTCGCGGTATTTGGGCCAGTTTTTGGTGCGTTGGTAAAAACTCATCCGGCTTTCGTTGGCCATCGTCACCTTGTCAGCTTCCGACACGGGCTTGGGCGAAAGCGTGGTGCGGAGTTTGAGCTTGTTGGCAACAGTCGTTTCCAGTTCGGCTTCGGTTTTGGCCTGCCGTTCGTCGCGCCCAACCGCCTGACTAACCGCCTGCATGATTGCCTGCGTTGTTTTCATCCGCGACTTATCCATGCGCGTAGCCTTCACTTCATTCAGCAATGGCTCAAACGCCCGCGAGTTGGCGGTAGTCAGGTTACCCGACACGGCGTCGATGTTAGCCGGGCTGGTCCATTCGGCCTGGGGAACAGCGGTCAAAAAAGCGTCTAACGCTTCGGCACTTGGCATGCCAAGCTGCGTCCGCTTAGTCAGATACGTCCGCAGGAAATCGGCGTCGCGTTTGCCGTCGGCATACTGTTTTTCCATCGCCGAGAGTGGGCTGGGGTCTTTGGCGGCGGCAATGGCCTTGTCAGCTTCGGTCAGCATACCCGGAATGCCACCGTAGCCCACCGCCCGGTGCAGCAACTCACCGTCGCCCGACACGTAGAGTGAAGTAGGGTAGGCGGTTACGGCGTATTTTTTGGCCACGTCGATACCTTCGCCCTTTTCGGCGTCGATCTGGTAACTGATGAAATTGGCGTTGAATTTCTCGCCCACTTTAGCATCGGGGAACGCCTGTTTGGCCATCAGCTTGCACGGCCCGCACCAGGTGGTGTAGATGTCGACAAAGACGGGTTTGTTCTGCTTTTTGGCCTCGGCCAGTACATCTTTCCACGAGCCTTTGAAGAATTGGATACCCACTGTATCGTCGGCGCGGGCCAGCAGGGTGGTGAGGCAAAGAGCCAGTAGAAAAGCGGCCCGGAATGGCCGCGAGAGGAGAGTCGTTTTCATATGAAGTTAAAGGTTACTGGTTAAAAAGTATGTTTAGTTGATTGGCCAACGAATATAGGAAACTAATGGTATAGTTGTAGGTAGCTCATTTCTGCAAACTGGCCAGGATAACCTCATAATCAGCCGTTGATTCACCAAACAGACTGGCTTTGCCGATGGCTTGTTTTTCAACGGTGATGGCTTCCTGTTTTCGATTCAGTTTGGCCAGCAACCGTGCATGATCGGTCAAGATTCCCCAATGAGGATACAGGGCCACCGACCGGTCTGACCACATCAGGGCCTGCTTTAGATCGGCGGGGCTGGTCATGGTAGCCAAATAGCCCTTGACGAGCTTATTTAGCTCGGCTGCCACCCAACCCGACTGCTGCCCGTAAAGCCCCTGTGCCTTCGCTTTCAAGGCGTACTCATGATCGAATTTGACTTTATTGGCGGGATTTTTAACCTGACTCAATAAGTATTTGACATGCTGGTCATCTATGGCGCGGACGGACGCAATCGATTTCTTCATCCATTTGCTGGCTTTTTTCAGGGCAATGGGGCGGTAGCCCGCCTGATTGTTTGTTTGGAGGTAAAATTCCATCCGAATGCCATCGAGCAGAAAGTCCATGTTCTCAGGCGTTATGTTGCCACCAGAGATGGCGTGGTTCATTCGGCGTACGAAGGCAAGTATCCGATCCAGATCGGCCTTCGTTTTGGCCATCATCAGTTCGTTCGTTTTTACGCGGTCAACGGCATTGCTAATCAGCCAGAGCGAGTTGGTTTTGGCGCGGTCTGTTTTAATACTGTCGGCATAGCGGAGCAGCCAGTCGAACGTGGGGGCTTTGTCGGTGAGGGTATTTTTGGTGATCAGGGCCAGGGCCTGGGTCTGTTTCCAGTCGCGTTGGGGCAGTCGCTTTGTGCAGGCCATCATCACTGCCTCGTTGGGCAGGCCCATCTGCGCCCGCAGGGTCAGGTACGTTCGTAAGAAGGGTAAATCACGCTGCCCGGCGGCGTATTTTTTCTCTACGTCAGCTAGCTGCGTCGGTTCTTCAGCGGCGGCTAAGGCTTTGTCGGCTTCGGCCAGAAGGGCCTTTATTCCGTCCTTATCATTGTACCCGGTTGAGCGGTGAATCAGCTCGCCCTTCGGCGACAGAAACAGCAGCGTAGGCACCGCTGTGATGGCAAATTCCTTACTCAATAGTAGTCCAATACCCTTTTCCAAATCGACCCGGTAGTTGACGAAGTTGCTGTTGAATTTCCGGCTAATGTTGGGGTTGGGAAATGCCTGTTTTTCCATCATCCGGCAGGGGCCACACCAGGTGGTCTGCACGTCGATAAAGATGGGTTTGTCCCGCTTTTGGGCCTCTGCCAGCAGATTCTCCCAAGACCCAGTGTAAAATCTGATCCCTACCGAAGGTTCAGTGGAGAAGGAAAGCAGGGCGACAAAGCAAAGGGCCAGCAGAAGGGTCAGCCGCAGAGGAGGCGCAAAAAGAGCAGTTTTCATACTGGTTTAGCACAGTCGTTTATAAACCGGTAAGATGCTGAATGTCTGATTATTCCATAAATACTATCGGATAATTAGCTGATTAGGCTATGCGCTATACGTTGTAAGGCAACCGGCTGAACCAAACCCGGTTACGGCTTGTCTTTTTCAGAGATGAATCCAACAAATATACGTCCGCAGGGGCTGCCCAAAAGGGTGGTTTCGTCGGCAAAAAAAGAAGACGCAGATGATCAGGTTACCTGGCGCGACCGCTTTGCTGCGCTGGGCAATCTACCCGCCTTTTTCCGCCTCGTATGGGAAACCTCGCCCCCGCTTTTTCTGGGCGATGCGTTCCTGCGACTCATTCAGGCGGCCATCCCGGCGGCCTCGCTCTACATCGGCAAACTCATTGTCGATCAGGTTGTTGACCTCACCAAAGCAGGCAATGGCAGCCCCGACAGTACGCTGCTTTGGCAACTGGTGGTGGCCGAATTTGCGCTGGCCATTTTGTCAACGGCCATTGGTCGGGCGATCTCGCTCATGGACGGTTTGCTGGGCGACAAATTTGCTAATGCCACGTCGATCCGGCTCATGGAACACGCCGCCGAACTGGATTTGGAACAGTTTGAAGACGCCACATTCTACGACAAACTCGAACGCGCCCGCCGCCAAACGTCGGGCCGGACGGTGCTGCTAACGGGTGTTTTTGGGCAGGTACAGCAACTAATCTCGGTCGGTTTTCTGGGGGCGGGGCTGGCCGTATACAACCCGTGGTTGCTGCTGCTGATTGCCGTGGCCGTGACGCCGTCGTTCATTGGTGACAATTATTTCAACAAAAAAAGTTATTCACTATCAAGGAGTTGGACGCCAGAACGCCGCGAACTGGATTACCTCCGCTTCGTGGGGGCAAGCGACGAAACGGCCAAAGAGGTCAAAATATTTGGCCTGTCGGGTTTTCTGGTTGATCGGTTTCGGCTGCTCTCGAATGAGTATCTGACTAAAAACCAGGCCATTGCCGTGAGCCGGGCGGGGTGGGGTACGCTGCTGACGGTGCTGGGTACGGCGGGCTACTACGGGGCCTACGTCTGGATTGTGCAGCGAGCCGTAACGGGCGGTATTTCGCTGGGCGACCTGACGTTTTTGGCGGGGTCGTTTCGGCAGGTGCGCGGGTCATTGGAGGGGATTCTGTTGCAGTTCAGCAGCCTGACGCAGGAAGCTATTTACTTGCAGGACCTGTTCGATTATTTCGCCATCAGGCCGCTTATTCATTCGCCCAAAACCCCGCTGCCGTTCCCCCGGCCCGTGCGCAACGGGTTCACGTTTGAGAACGTCGGGTTTAAGTACACGAATTCGGAACGGTGGGCCTTGCGGGGACTATCGTTCACGCTGCAACCGGGCGAAAAATTGGCCCTGGTAGGCGAAAACGGAGCCGGAAAAACCACGCTCGTCAAACTCCTGGCCCGCCTCTACGACCCCGCCGAAGGCCGCATTCTCCTCGACGGTCACGACATCCGCGACTACAGCCTGGACGATTTGCGGCGGAACATCGGCGTGATTTTTCAGGATTACATCCGCTTCAAAATGTCGGCGGGGACA
>JBBRMP010000281.1:0-6462 GCA_038230755.1 Cytophagales bacterium
ACAGGCTCAATGGTACACTAACCAAGTTGTCTGAAGTATACTTTACTGGTTGCCGTGTTACTATAACCCTATCTGACTCCCTTGCATCAGTAACTTTTGAGACGTCAAGTAGGCCTAAGATTTTTATGAGAAAGCCCTGCTTGAAAAAGTAACACTCATCAAAGACATCGCGCTCACCAAAACGCACCCTGGCCATCTTGGTATTTTGGACGATTTGAGTTTTGGTGAACTCTACAGGCAGCACAAGTTCGATTCGTTTGTGGCGTTGCACCGGGCATGGCAAAAAACGCTCATTTTTTACAAACGATAAATCGTTTATCCTGACTGGTAATTCGTTGGGCTACCTCACGGCGTTTTTAAATTCATCAATCTTCAAATTTGCCTTCAAAGAATACTTTCCAGAACTATTAGGCGAAACCAGAGAGTTGCGAAAGGTCTTTTTCGAGAACGTCACGGTCAAGCCCGTTACCAATGAAAGTTGGTACGAAAAAAAGGTATCGCTAATTACCGACCACAAGAAAAAAGGCTTACCAACGTCGGACATAGAGCGAGAAATAGACGAACAGCTTTTTGCTCTGTATGGGCTAACTCAGAAAGACATAGCTTTAATTAACTCTTAATCAACTATTTAAAGAGATTCGCTCAGGCGTATCATAGCCATATCAGCCTCGGTCAATTGGTAATGAATGGTGAGTAACCTTTCGATTTCCTCCTGTTCTTTGGCTGCGGATTTGCCTTGTTTTTTTAACTCACCAACTTGTTCTACCAGTTTGCCAAACACAGTATTAAGTTGCTCAGAAACAGGCATTACAGTAACGGTTTCAAAAAATACTTTGCTCAATTCCCGCGTGTCGCCGAGCAGTTCGGGGAAGTATTCTTTGAAGGCGAAGCGAAAAATGCGTGAGTTAAAAAAGGCGGTTAAATAGCCCAACTGCGTACCTGTGATGATGAAGCACTTCTGGTTTGTAAAAAATGAGGGCCGTATTTGTACCTTGAGGCCAAAAATGGTTTACGCCTATACCCGTGTCAGCACCGACAAGCAGACAACCGCCAACCAACGGCACGAAATCGAACGCTTCGCCACCTCAAAGGAGCTAACTATTGGCGTGTGGTTTGACGAGACCATCAGTGCCACACGCCGCCTTGATGAACGGCTGCTCAACAAGCTTCTGAAATCCCTACAACCGTCTGATAAAGTGATCGTCTCGGAGCTATCCCGATTGGGCCGCAACCTGTTGCAGATCATGAGTATCCTGAATTTGTGCATGGAGCGCAATGTGGCAGTTTACGCCGTGAAAGAGGGGTACGAACTGGGCAATAATATCAACTCGAAGGTGCTGGCATTTGCCTTTGGATTGGCCGCCGAGATCGAGCGCAACCTGATTTCGCAACGAACTAAAGAATCACTAGCGAGGCTCAAGGCGGAGGGTAAAATACTTGGTCGGCCCAAAGGCAGCAAAAAACAGAATCCAATCCTGAATAAGCATGCCAACTACATCAAAAGGAGATTAGCCGAAGGGGCCAAACAGATTGATATTGCCCGTAGCCTGAAGTGTTCACGACACACCGTTCGTGAATGGATAAAACACAATCACCCTAAACCGACTGGAGAGGAGACCACATTATGAAACCCATCGAAGCCATCTACCGCCACGGTCGTTTGTATGACCTGGCTACCAATCAGTCGATCACCCATCGCGAGGAGGCGAAGGTTGTGATAGTCGTAAATCCGAGAGATGTAGTGCAATTACCTCAAGCGGCTATGATGAATCAGCCTCGAAGTCATCAGGAGGTTTCGCAGGATGTAGTCAATGCGGGCTATTCCGAATCTCGTCAGGTTCTTGAGCGGGGTCAGAAATTGTATTTCACCCTTAATCTTGTTGCTCAAAGCTCAACCGGCCCACTCCGGTTTAGTTGCCAGTTTGAGTTAACGCTTCTCGAAGAACTCTACGTGACGCGCCGTAACGCGCAGCAGAACGAAGGTCGGTGGCATAACAACTGTTTATGCGAGGTCAATGATTGCCTGACTCCAGATGTAATTGCGAACTTCATCCCTATCGTGGCCGACTCACTGAATCAAGCCTACAGGCAGACCTACGAAACGCATTTTACGGGATTCGGTAGTCCGTCGGCCAACATCTACGATAAACTCTTCACCGACAGGCAGCAAACGCAGTCGGTGCGGGCGTTACGGTATTTTCCGGTGGTGTGATTACACAGATTACGCCCCGCCGGGGCTTTGACGGGTCTGGGTGTTGTGCGGTTTTCTACACAGATTGCGCCCCGCCGGGGCTGCCTCGTCAAAGCCCCAGCAGGGCGTAATCTGTGTAGAAAATCATCACCGCCCAGGCCAAAGCCCCGGCGGGGCGTAATCTTTATGGCAACACACATACCCTGATACCCAAAAACTAATGGCCAACACCTACACTCAACTCTATATCCATATTGTGTTTGCGGTCAAAAACCGGAATGCCCTAATCCGTGAATCGTTCCGGGATGAACTGGAGAAATATATCTGCGGCATTGCTACCCACAAACGGCATAAACCCCTGGCGGTATACTGTATGCCCGACCACACCCATCTGTTCGTGGGCCTGAATCCCGCCGAACCGATTTCAGACCTTGTTCGTGACGTAAAAACGGGTACCTCGGCGCTGATAAAAGAAAAACGCTGGGTACGTTCGGCCTTTAACTGGCAGGAAGGGTATGGTGCATTTTCTCATGCACGGTCTCAACTCGACACCGTGGTGGCCTACATCCTCAACCAGCCCCATCACCACCATCATCGTACTTTTCGCGACGAATACCTGGATATGCTGGTCAAAGCCGGTATCGAATACAACGATTCCTATTTGTTTGACTGGCTGGATGGTAGTTTGGCAACATAGATAACGCTCCGCTGAAGCCTGGTCGTTGCAGGAATGTGGCCTGGCTCCAGGCATGGCAGGCCGGAACGTTAGTCCGATTTGTCTTCGTCGGTTGCTTCCCGAATCACCTTCAGAATGACAATAAAGCCAAGACCGCCCAGCAACAGCATCACCAGGAAGCGGGTTTCCAGCAAACCGCTTAGCTGAGAACCGGCGTTGTGAAACACAACGAAGAACACAGCCGCGAAATAGAATACGGCACCCAAACGGGCTAAATTTTTCATGTATACAGCGTTAGACGGGCGGGCCGTTTGTTTATACCAGGATAACTGTTTTTACCCATCGCCGGTTTCCAGATTTGTTCAGAACACACTCATTGGCAGCCCCAAAAAATGGCCCTGCCAAACACCCAATCGGTGCCTGGCAGGGCCATTTTCATTGATTATATACCCTTCCTAATACCCCGCGTTCTGCGTGAGCTTGCTGTTTACCTGCACCTCCTTGATAGGGATGGGGAGCCAGTAGTGCTTTTCGAGGAATGACCGCGTTTGAATGGTCTGGTACGCGTAGGTCAGCTTGCCCGACGCGTCTTTCCGAATGTCGGCGCCCACAATCGGTTTCACGTCGGTGGTCATCGCAATCTTCCAACGGCGCACGTCATAGAACCGGGGTTCTTCGTAGGCCAGTTCAATCTGCCGTTCGTGGCGGAGGCGGTCGCGCATTTGTGCCTGCGTGGGGCCCACGGGCAGGGCGGGCATCTTGGCGCGGGCGCGGATCATGTTTAGGGGCGCGTAGGCGTCGGCGGTTTTGCCACTTTCGTTCAGGGCTTCGGCGTAGTTGAGCAACACCTCACCGTAGCGCATGAAAATCCAGTGGTTATTGCCGTAGTTGTCGCCGTCGCTCAGGCTGGTATCTTCATACATGAACTTGCGTACATAGTAGCCCGTCAGGCTCGTGTTCCAGGGTTCGATGCCGTCTTTGGTGTCTTTGCCACCGGGCAAAAACGTCTCGATAGCCCGCCCGTGATACATAGCACCATTATACAAAATCGTGGCCGCCAACCGGGAGTCGCGGTTTTTGTACGGATCGTTGGCCGTGTAGCTGGTGCCTGCGCTGGTAATCATCTTGCCGTCGGCGGTTTCGTACTCGTCGATCAGGGTTTGATTCGGCATGTTACCCGCTCAGCCACCAAAGCCGTTGGGACCGTTGAATCGCTCCAGCCACTGCCAGCCCGATTTCCGGATGTGGGCTTCGTCCAGAATCACCTCCTGATTCCTAATCGTGGTAAATAGCGGGCCATAGTCGGGGTAGAGCGAATACTGCTCCAGGTCGATGACGGCCTTGGCTGCGTCGGCTGCTTTGGCGTATTTGGCCACGTCGCCGGTGGCCGTGTTGGTATACAGCGGCGAGGCAGCGTAGAGCAACACCCGCGCTTTCAGGGCCAGACAAGCCCCTTTTGTGGCCCGGCCCACGTCGGCCCCTGTATGCTTCAGCGGCAACAGCGCAGCAGCGGCGTCGAGTTCTTTGGTGATGTAGTCTACCGTGCCCTCAATCGTGGCGCGTTCCACACCCGTGGTGAAATCGTCGGCGAGGCCATACACTTTCGTGATAATGGGCACCCGATGAGCATTGGAGTTTAGCCTCGTCGACTAACAGTTTATAACCATTGACCTTTACGCCTTGGGCGGTTTTGTCCCAATAAATAGGTGCAGGGACACAGACACTACATGACATTTGGCAATAGCCCATCAAGGGGGTATTGATAAACGGCTCCTTATCAGCCTCTGAAGCCAAAGGTGAACCGTAAATCTGCGTGTTATTATGATGGGTGACTTTGAGTTGTTGAGGTAAAGCTCCCTTATCACAGCGCAACCAACTACCATCGGGTACATATTTGCTTGCCATAGTGCTTGCTCATTCTGTCCACTGACCGGCTTGCAGATAACCTACCAAATCGTACCAGCCATAAAAATCTGACATATCTTCTTCCTCGTCATCAGCATCATGATTAGCTACAACCCGTTCCAAAAACGCGTCTACATTGCCGTTCTCCCAGCGTACGGAACCTGTCTGTACTTGATCCCAAGGTTGGTTAGCATAACCGCGCTTCATTTCTTCAATCTGCCTCTTGATGACCCGCTCAAAGTAGGCATAGGTTTGTATCTCTTGTCGGTAAGCATCAGTATTTGCCTCGGCCATCGTATCTGTGCCCCAGACATAAGGCCGTTTAAGCACTGTTTTCCAGTCGTAGGGCATGGGTGTGTAGTCAAAGGCCCGGTCGAACCACTCGGCTAGCAGGCTGTAGGTGAACTGGGGGGCAGGGCCGTCTTTGTACTCACTGGCTAGGTGCCACAACGAACCCAGATAGTCATCCAGTTTAGGCAGCTTTTCCTGCTCAGCCCGGTGAACGAGTATCTTGTTGACCAAGTCGTAAAACTCCTGACCCGTGCGGGCCGTGTAAGTACCGTAGGGCATACTCATTAATGCATTCGTTTTAAGGTGCGGGCGAACGTGATGTTGTAGGCATTGGCTACTTCGGTTTCGGTATAGGCCTCAGCATGCTCCATCAGCCCTTCTGCGTCCAGTCGGTAGTTTCCCTCATGGGTGAGGTCTACGCGGGTACGGATGTCGTAGATGTCGGTCATGTCTTTCACAAAGCGGCTAAACCGGGCCTGCTCGAAGAGGCTTTTATTTACCTCCCCCTCAATATCTACCGCATAGCCTGTGGCGGTTTGAGTAGCTCGCAGCGTTTCCCGAATGGGCAAGTCAATGTCGCCGAAATGATGGGGCAACACCTGCTCTCGCACTCGTCCCCCTGTTGGATACTCCCCCCAGATGCCCGCCGTGATGAAGCCCAAATGCCCCGCCAGAATGGGCGATTGGGTGGCCCTCTCAAGCGTGTCAGGGGTAGTAATACCGTTGCTATCAGTTGAGACAGCCAGACTCAGAGCTTGATCACAAAGCTGCTCGTACCACTGAAAGAATACCAGCGCTTCGGGACTGCCTACATACTCGACCCGTTGTGGCTGGTAATTGACCGTCCAGTGTATTTCGGTGTGATCACTGGCGCTAAAGCTCACCTCCACCGTAGCTTCTTCAACGTATTCATCTACTTGCCGGATGTTGACCATCCGATAGGCATAGGCCAGTTTATAGCGTCGCTTCACAACCCGATTCGAGGTAGGGAGCAGTAAGCGTAGTTGGTGGTCAGCGACAAGCATCGTGGTCTGTGAATAATTGGCAACAGCTAAGTTGTGCGCACTGAACCGGGTTATCCCCAATCCTGTGCACACACACAAGCGTAAGGCGAAACAACTTAGAAGCTGTTTGAGTTAGGATTTTCTGAAACGAGAAAGCCGCCAATCGGGGTTTAAATTGCGTGCAACAATCATATTCCTCCGACCTGACGGCCTCTCAATGGCAAGGTATTGAAAAACTCATTTGTGTCAAACGAAAAAGCATTTGGCCCCTCAAACGTATTTTGGAAGCTATCTTTTACCTGACCAAAAATGGCATCATTTGGCGTGATTTGCCCGACGGTTTTCCGCCTTGGCAGACCGTCTATTGGTACTTTCGAAAATGGAGTAAAGACGAG
>JBBRMP010000282.1:0-6415 GCA_038230755.1 Cytophagales bacterium
CGGTGGCAGCAGCGGCGGTAATGGTGCTGTGACCGCTGGGATATTCGGGAAAAGGGGGTGTCTGCAGAAACGGTGCCCAACGGGGGTCAATTACCTTGTTGATCACGGTTTCGGGGCGGACGGTTTTGCTGCGGTACTTCTCGTCCCAACAGGCAATAAATCCATCGGCCAGCGCAAATGACGTAAGCGCATAGGCTTCGGCCATATGCATTAAATCTAATTTCTGCTGTCGCCCAACGGTTTGCGCAATGGCCATCCAATGGCCACCCGGCGTCATCTTTTTCGAGGCGTAGGATACGTGCCCGGCCACGTTCATCACAAACGCATTGTCGTCCCAGAAATAGGCCTGTTCAGTCTGGTCTTTTGTCAGGTTGTTGCCAATGGTATAGACCTCCGTTAACTCCTTTTCATACTCCGACCCTTTGGCTGTGGTGAATTTAAACGGCTTCGGCGGTGCAAACTGATTGCAGGTGTCCATCGTCCAGCAGCGGATGTGGTTCCACTGCGGCTCGGCAGCATCCATGTAAGCGGGTGGGGTGGGCACCCACGTGCCGTCTTCATTGGTGACGGTATGTTTAAAGCCCCGTGTCTGCTTGTAGGTATCTTTGGCGGCATAGTCCAGAATGGCTTTGGCCACCGTCTCGCCATAGGCTATCGACCGTTCGCGAACGTCGGAGGGCACACCATCGGTTTCAAATTGCTTGTAAAACGTTGGCTCGAACTCGTCGTAGAACGTAACCGAGAATGTAAGGGCGCGGGCTACGGTCAGAAATGCTTTGGCTCCGGCCAATGGGTAGCAATATTGTTGACCCGCCTCGGGTTTGGGTGGCGATTTGAACCGCTTTAATTGGCCGCCCAGCGATTCGAAACCGGGATTGAAAGCCACCATGGCTTCGTAGCCCGCGAGGTTGGCGTAGCCGTAGATCCGGCTGGCCACGGGGGGCGAAAAAATATCGTGGATAACAACCTGGGTAAGTTTGTTCAAGCAGGCGTTATAACGCTCCGGGTTTGCCGCTTTGGGCATATATTCGTCCGGTTTGGCTTGCTTCTTACACCCGCTCAGGCCCACAAACAGCAACGCCAGTAGTGTACTGAAAAGCAGCGATTTTTTCATGTTAAGTGTTGGTTAATCAAGAGTACGTCTTACAAAATTACGCCAAAATCGCTGATAATTACAAGGGAAAAACTAACAGCCATGCACGCCATACAACTTACGCAGAACGGTGGGCCAGAGGTGCTCACCTATACCGAAATTGCCACGCCGGAGCCTACTGTCGGGCAGGTGCTGGTGCGCCATACGGCTATTGGGGTTAATTACATCGACATGTACTACCGCACTGGCCAGTATAAAGCGCCTCTGCCACTGATACCCGGCCACGAAGCTGCGGGTGTAGTTGAGGAACTGGGCGAAGGCGTATCGGACTTTTCAGTCGGGCAACGTGTGGGCTACTATTCTACCCAACTGGGGGCATATGCTGAGTACGCGACCGTGCCCGCCGACAAACTCATTCCCCTGCCCGACCACATCACCGACCAACAAGCTGCAGCAGTGCTCTTGCAGGGAATGACGGCCCATTACCTGGCCTTTACGGTCTATCCTATCCGTCCCGGCGATACCGTGCTGATTCATGCGGGCGCGGGGGGCGTGGGCCTGTTGCTGAGCCAGATTGCCCGTCGGCGGGGCGCGCGTGTGATCACCACCGTCTCTACCCCCGACAAAGCTGAACTCTCCCGCGCCAATGGTGCCGACGAGGTGATTTTGTACACCCAAACCGATTTTGCCCAAGCCGTAAAAGACCTCACCGGTGGGCAGGGTGTTCACGCGGTCTATGACGGTGTGGGAAAAACCACGTTCGAGGGAAGCCTGAATAGCCTGCGTCCTCTGGGCACAATGGCCTCGTTTGGGTCGGCGAGTGGAGTGGTGCCTCCTGTGCCATTGACTGATCTTACCAGCCGGGGGTCGCTGATGCTCACGCGGCCTTCGCTGGGTCATTTCATTGCCACCCGCCCGGCCCTGCTGGAACGCGCCGGGGCCATTTTCAACTGGGTAGCATCGGGCGAACTAAACGTGCTGATTCAGCCGCCCTACAAACTCGCCAACGCCGCCCAAGCCCATCGTGATCTCGAAGGCCGGGGCACCACGGGGAAGCTGATTTTGAAGCCATAAAGCCTCCTAACCGACCCGCCCGACCGCCCCGAAGGGGGAAGTACTGCCGCGTCCACAAAAAAAGCTTCGCTATGTCTGTTAGCGAAGCTTTTTTTGTGGACGCGGCAGTACTTCCCCCTTCGGGGCGGTCGGACGGGTCGGTTAGGAGGCCTTTAATTTCCCTGGCTGGTGGCTTCGCCTTTCCAGGTGTTGTTCTTCTCGTTGTAATCGGGCAATTTTTCGTCAGGGTCAATGGTGACGGTACTGATGGCCGAGGTCGTATTGGCCCGGAAACTCCAGGTGCCGCCGCGCTGCCAGACTTCAACGGGTAGGTTCACGCGGGTTTTTTTGCCGTTGCTTTCCTGAATTTCTACCACGGCAGGCATAGCCAACTTGTCGAGGTTTTCGATGGTGATTGTCGAGCCTTTTTCGGGCGACGATTCCACGTATTTCACATCTTTTACCGCTTGATCGAGCTTCCAGGTTTCAAAGAACCAGCCGCGCCAGAACCAGCCGAGGTCTTCGCCCGCTCCGTTTTCCATACTACGGAAAAAGTCGTGCGGGGTGGGGTGCTTAAACGCCCAACGCGCTACGTATTGGCGGAATGCGTAGTCGAACCGCTCTTTGCCCAACACACTTTCGCGCAGAATGCGCAGACCCATACCGGGCTTGTAGTAGGCCAGAATGCCCAATGCTCGTGGGGGTTGCACGTCAGGGATGGTCATGATTGGTTCCTGGGGTGAATACAGCGCGGGCGCTACGTCGTGCATGGTACCCGTCCGACGAACGTACTCGCCTTTGTTGAAGGCGTCTAGCGACAGGAAGTTGATAAAGGTGTTGAACCCTTCGTCCATCCAGGCGTATTTCCGCTCGTTATTGCCCACAATCATGGGAAACCAGTTGTGGCCGAATTCGTGGTCGGTTACGCCGAAAAGGCCGTCTTTTTTGTCGCGGTGATCGCAAAACACGATGCCAGGGTATTCCATGCCGCCCACAATACCGGCCACGTTGGTTGCCACAGGGTACGAGTATTCATAGACATAGCCCGAATAGAATTCGATGGTGTGCTTTACATATTCTGTCGAACGGTTCCACGAATCATCGGTGGCACTCTCCCCAGGATAAACCGACTGCGCCAGGGCCGTTTTGCCGCTGGGTAAATTGATTTTGGCAGCATCCCACACAAACGCTTTTGACGACGCCCAAGCGGCATCGCGGGTGTTGGTGATGCGGAATTTCCACGTCAACCGACCGGACTGTTTAGGGCGGCTGTTGGCGTTGGTTACCTCATCTTTACTCCGGATGATCACCGTTTTGTCGCTGGCGCGGGCTTGTGCCAACCGCTTTATCTGTTCGGCTGTCAGTACGTCGGTTGGGTTAGTCAATTCGCCAGAACCCACCACAATGTGGTCCCAGGGCACATTTATGGCAAAATCGATGTCGCCGTATTCGAGGTAAAACTCACCCGCGCCAAGGTAAGGCAGCGTGTTCCAGCCCTGAATGTCGTCGTAGACACACAGGCGGGGGTACCACTGCGCAATTTCGTAGATGACGCCATCCTTCCGCTTCAGTTGCCCCATCCGGTCCGAGCCGTATTCGGGCACTTTAAACGTGTAGGCGATCTTCACTTTCACCACATCGCCACCCGCTTTGAGTGCCTCACTGAGCTTGATCTGCATCCGGCTATCGGTGATCAGGAAATTAGCCGGAGCAAACTTTTTGGTGCCTTGTTCCACTGAAACAGACGTGATGGCATCGCCCCCTGCGAAGTCTTTGTTGCCAAAGCGCCCACCCTGAATCGGAGTCGTTTTGGCCGCCCGCGACGAGTCGCTGAAGGCGTTTTGGTCCAGTTGTAGCCAGAGGTAATTGAGGGATTCGGGCGAATTGTTTTTGTACGTGATCTCCACCTCGCCTGTCACCGTGTTCTGCACATCGTCGAGGCTGACGTTGATTTTGTAGTCGGCGCGGTTCTGCCAGTAGCGGGGACCAGGGGCACCGCCACCCGTGCGGTAATCGTTGCCCGGCTGCATATTAAACAGCGGGTGAAACAGCACTTTGGCGTCGTAACCCGCTGTGCTTGTGGTCGATGAAGTTTGGGCCATGCCCTGCCAGCTTAGCAGACAGGCAGCACCAAGAAGGATTTTTTTCATTAAGTCAGTGACTGATAAATTACCCACGAAAGTACGAAAATGTTGGGGGAACACAGATACGGTAACAGGGGAACGCGGATTGAGCGGATGAGGCGGATCAAAACGGATTCTCGTGCCTTAATCAGACAAAAATCCGTTTTAATCCGCCTCATCCGCTCAATCCGCATCCCCCTGTTACCGTAATGCCTCGTACAAAACCTCTGCCGGGTGTTTAGCGGTGCGGTGGGCACCGTCGTGAATTTGGTGGCGGCACGAGGTACCCGCCGCGGCAATAATCACGTCGTCGGCCATCTGCCGGACGGCGGGGAGTAGCACTAGTTCGCCTACCTGCATCGACACAGCGTAATGCTCTTTTTCATAGCCAAACGACCCAGCCATACCGCAACACCCCGACGGAATAATCTCGACGGTATAGTTTTTGGGCAACGCCAGCATCCGCTTGCTATGCGTCATGTTCGAGACCGCCTTTTGCTGGCAGTGACCGTGTACTTTCACCAGCCGTTTCTCGTCGGTAAACGCTTCTGAGTCAATGCGTTTATTGTCTAGCTCACGGGCGATGAATTCTTCAAACGTCAGGGCGTTTTTGGCAATCCGGTGGGCATCCTCGGCCAGCGAAGTATCAACGAGATCAGGGTATTCGTCGCGGAAGGTGAGGATGGCCGAGGGTTCCAGTCCCACCAGCGGCGTTTCATCGGTGACCAACCCGCGCAGGGCCAGCACATTGCGCTCGGCGAGGGTTTTGGCGTATTTCAGCATCCCCTTCGAGAGGGCAGCCCGGCCACTTTCCCCGTGTTCAGGAATGACCACGGTGTAGCCCAACTTTTCGAGCAATAGCACCGCCTTTTTGCCCACCTCCACGTCGTTGTAGTTGGTAAACTCGTCAAGGAAAAGGTAAAGCGTGGGACGTGGACGGTCCGACGATTCGGCAGCGGGCCTAGAGTTTGCCTCCACCTCGCTTTCTCTGCTTTCTGCTCTCCGCGCTCTGCTCTTCGCCCACTTTTTGACCGTCATGCTGTGCATCAGCGGCATGGTGCGGTCGGGGTGGAAACCGACGAGGCTGTTGGCTAGGCGACGGAGGACTGGGGTGCCCAACACGGCGTTCCAGGCCCAGGGCACATAACTCGCAATGTTTGAGAGCCGCGCAAAGTTGGCCACCAGCCGCGACCGGATGGGCACGCCGTTGGCATCATAATAATGTTGCAAAAACTCGGCCTTCAACTTGGCCACGTCCACATTCGAGGGGCACTCCGATTTGCACGCCTTGCACGACAGGCAGAGGTCATACACGTCCTTGATTTCCTGGTGGTCGAATCGGTTCTCCTTTGGCGACCGCGTCAGCATTTCGCGAAGGATATTGGCCCTTGCCCGCGTGGTGTCTTTCTCGTTGCGGGTCGCCATGTAGCTGGGGCACATAGTTCCACCCGAAAGCTCCGTTTTTCGGCAATCGCCAGAGCCATTGCACTGCTCGGCGTGTTGCAACACGTTTTGGTCGTGATACCGAAAATAGGTCTGAAAATCAGGCGTTTGCTGGTCGGCCTCGTAGCGCAGGAACGTGTCCATGGGTGGCGTATCCACGATCTTGCCGGGGTTAAACAGGCCCTCCGGATCCCAGATGTGCTTCACCTGCCGCATTAGTTCGTAGTTGTGCGCCCCCACCATTTGCGGGATAAACTCGCCACGCAGCCGCCCGTCGCCGTGTTCGCCGGAGAGCGAGCCGTTGTATTTCTTCACCAGCGTGGCAATCTCTTCGGCAATCATCCTGAACTGCCGGTGCCCTTCGGCGGTCTTCAGGTTGATGATGGGCCGCAAATGCAATTCACCCGAACCCGCGTGGGCATAATGCACCGCCGCCATGTTGTGGGTTTTCAGGATCTCATTAAACTCGCGGATGTACGCTGGTAAGTCGTTGACATCCACGGCAGTATCTTCAATCACGGCCACGGCTTTTTCGTCGCCGGGAAGATTGCCCAGCAGGCCCAGACCGGCTTTACGGAGTATCCAGACTTTCTTGGTATCGTCGCCGAAGAGTAACGGAAAATGGTAGCCCATGCCCGCCGCCCGCATCTCGGCTTCCATCTGCTCGGCGGCAGTGACGACCTCGTCGTGTGTGGAGCGAGAG
>JBBRMP010000283.1:0-6408 GCA_038230755.1 Cytophagales bacterium
ACTACGATCCCGAACATGACCCTTTTTGTGGTTTTTTCGACACTCCAAAAGCGTTATTTTTTCATTCTCTGGCAACGGATTAACATATCTCATGCCGGCAAGTTACGAAAGTGTCTATTCTTTATCAACAACTACTTATAAGCAAGATGCAAGTACGTCAACCTTCAAGCTGGAAATGAACAATCTCCTGGCGAGTTCAGAAGTCTATTACACTGGTGGCAGGCTTAACCTGGCCAACACATTTGATCTGCTCCATACGGCACTCCCACAGATTCGCCAATTTCGAGGCAGTGGTGATCGAAATCTGATGGTTAGTGGCACAGCCATTGCTCAAGGCATTCCCAATTATCGGGATGGACCTGTTTACCAGATCGATCACTACTATGAATTTGATTCGAACGGACGCGTAAAACGTGAGATTCAACTTGACAGCCAGTTTCCGGGTTCTGGTTGGGTCTTTGGGGTAAACCTGGGCAGTATCGGGGTATTTGATTACGAGTACGAGTGTCCTTAGTCCTTTCTGTTCATCTAATTTAATCCCAACTCAACATGATGATTTCTACATTTAACCAGTGCAAAGCAC
Organism: Cytophagales bacterium; assembly: GCA_038230755.1. Taxonomy (GTDB): domain Bacteria; phylum Bacteroidota; class Bacteroidia; order Cytophagales; family Spirosomataceae; genus Fibrella. Next base: position 584 of record JBBRMP010000283.1, read on the forward strand.
TGGTACTGGCCTTGTTGTGCCTGTTTTTGGCTACCACTGCTTTATCGCAGTCCAAAACAGTAGCACCTGCATCAACAGTTACGCCTATATCTGGCAAACCGCCAGGTTTCATGGACCAGATTATTTCCTGGCCTGTTGATGGGGTGGTGTTTCAGCAGGATGGCAATGGAAAAGGCCAAATCCCGATCATCGGTGCGTTCTATTCGCTCGGTGTCCGTCAGGGGCTGTATACAATCCGTGCTACGCTCAGACCTTTGGACGTGAAAACGGGGAATCCAATCCCAAATGCAACTCCCATCGAAAAGCTCATACCAGACAGGCGACTCTTTATATACGATTTGTTTACCGACGCGACTGCGGGCTGGTATGCGCTCAGTATAAGCTTCACGCCATCGAGATATAACATGGAGCAATATTCGTTTGGCCCGATCAAAGTCGGCATTGGTGAGGTATTTATTATCTCAGGCCAGTCGAACGCACAGGGACTTCGGAACGTGCCGAACGTACCTGACGATTACAAAGTAGCCCCACCCTATGCGGCTAATACGAATCTGTATGATGGTGTCCGCGTTGATAAGACGTTGAATACCTTAAACAACGACGTAGCAAACAATATACCCGATGTACGCAACACCAGCTTATTGGGCTTATACACACCCATAGCTCGCTTAACGGGTGTCAATAGTCTGGCTGGCGTTTATGAGGCGGGTATTGCACCAACGGGAAACTCGCTCTGGTACTGGGCCAAACTGGGCGAGAAAATTGTCAATGAAAAAAACGTGCCGGTAGCCTTTTTCAACGCATCCTGGTATGGTACTACGATTACGGAATGGGAACGATCTATCGACCCCATTAAAAAAGTAACCGGTGGCGGACAAGTTACTGGTGGTCCTAACGACCCAATTTGGGGTGGAACGACAGAGAAGTTGGGCTTGCCGTATAATTTGCTGCGGCGAACATTGAATCTGTATGCGTCGCTTTATGGAGCAAGGGCAGTATTATGGATGCAGGGCGAACATGATAACTACTCACAAAATAATCCAGCTTTCGACCCTGTGACGGTGACAAACTGGAATGGCGGCCCACCTGAGCCTTATAACAGACGTGTTCAAAATGCGGCAGATTACGCGCAAAAACTTCAACATATCATTGCCGAAAGCCGGGTCAGTGCCCCCAATATTCCCTGGGTGATTGCCAAAGCATCCTACATCAATGGCACCACCAGTAGTTTGGTAAGGGATGGGCAGGAACAAGTTATAACGTCTGGGGTTCCCAACATCCTTCGCGGGCCTGATATGGATCAGATTGGGGCTGATAGACGGCGTGTTGATGGAGTAGACAATGTAGGGGCTGATTCTGGCCCAGGTACTGAGCCTACTCACTTGAAAAAGCAAGGCTTAACCGATGCAGCCAGTGCCTGGTTCGATGCGCTGGTTGGCCCTGGTAAACTGCTGAATGGAGTTGCATTGCCTGTTACTGTGGCCTCGCTGGGCACAACGGCGCAAAGCATCGACATATCGGCTGATGAGCAGACCTATATTGCTCCGGCAGGGTCAACCTACCGCTGACTCGATGAAAGTACGGGCAAGATCGACCCCAACAACCCCATTGGTACGCAACAGACAATCTCCAGCGGCGGCGGAGGTGGTAGCAATAACAACGCACCGGCGGGCAGTGGTCTACGCCGCGCATTGGTACAAAACGCCAACGGCAACTTCATCATCACGCAGGCCGTGCCCTACCCCTTTTACATTGTCGACGATACTCAGCCGCCCGCCGATGCCTGTCCGTCCTTTACCGAGGGTACTGACGTGGCCTACCGGGCTATTGGTGACCCCAACGTGAAGGTGAGGGTTCAGGTCAGGAATGGCTGTAAATACGCCGTCTGGAGCGATGGTAGCGAGGATATGCCCTATAACTGGATGCCCTACGTGAACACCATAGGCAACTTCACCAAAGAGGCTATGCGTCAGTGCCTTACCTTCAACGGTGAAAGCTGCACAATTGGCTCTGGCTGCAACGTGGCCCTCGCGCCGGGCGTATCGGATAATAACCTCAACCGGACCTGTGGGCAGGCCGTTACCCTCAACGCCAACTGTTCGGGCAGTGATTGCGGCAGTGTTTCCTATAGCTGGAGCGGCAACGGCATTCCGAGCAATAGCAACGGCTCGTCGGTGTCCTTCAATGTGCCGGGGGCCAATGGCAGCTATACCTATGCGGTAACGGCCACCAAAGCCGGCTGTAGTCCCCAACCGGGTAACGTCAGCCTGAACGTAAGTGGTTGCAGTACTGGCGGCGGTGGTACTGATTGCTCTATCTACACCAACGGGGCGCAGGTGGCCTACCGGGCGGTGGGTGATCCCAACGTGAAGGTGGTGGTGCAGGTGAGGGGCAACTGCAAATACGCCGCCTGGACTAACAGCGACGGGGATATGCCCCGCGACTGGCTACCCTACATCACGGCCAATCCGGGCTTTTCGACCAGTAGCATGGGTACGTGCCTCAAGTTCGCTGGTGATGCCTGCGGGGCGCGGGTGGGCGTAGCTGAACCGGGAAGCGAAGGCTATAACTTGGGGATAAGTATTGCCCCCAACCCCAACAATGGCCGTTTTACGGTGCATTTCCAGACCAAATTGGGTGAATTGGCCAGTCTGCGGCTGAGTGATTTGACGGGTCGGGCGGGTCGGGCGGTACGAGCCACGCAGTCGATCACGGGCACAGGTGGCGAACACGCCGAAGCGGTTGTGCTGCCGGGCAGTGTGCGGGGCGTAGTCATCGTCGAAGTCGTAAGCGGCGGACGGCGGGCCAGCCAGAAAGTGCTGATCGAGTAGTGTGGTAACCTTTTCACGGCGGAGTGGCACCGCAACGGCGGACCGTCTGCTAAACAAAGCGTTGCCAAACAGAAAACCCCGGCTAGTGTCGGGGTTTTCTGTTTGGTGGAAAGTCATCCAATACAGAAACGGGTTTGCCCACCTGCCCACAAAAAAACCACCGCCGCTTGCTGATTGGGCAGCAGGCACGGCGGTGGCGTCACGGGGCAGGGTACAGAATCGGGCTTACTTGGGCATTAACACATTGTCTACGGCATGAACGGTGCCGTTGGTGGCCTGGATATCGGCGGTGGTAACCGTGGCCGAACCGCCTTTGGCATTGGTCAGCACCACGGAATTACCCTGTTTGCGCACGGTGAGGGTGCCACCCCCTACGGTTTTCAGCGTCTGCCCATCTTTCAGATCGGCCGCCATAAAGCTGCCCTGCACCACGTGGTTGGCTAACAGACCCGCCAGTTTGGCTTTGTTGGCGGGTTGCATCAACGACTCCATAGCCCCGGCTGGCAGTTTGTCGAAGGCATCGTTGGATGGGGCAAAAACGGTATATGGTCCCTGATCTTTTGCCTTGTCGGCCAAACCAGACGCCAAAAGAGCCGTTTGCAGGTTCGAGAAATCAGGCGCACCGGCCAGACTACCGGCCAGGTCTTTACCCGTCGATTTTGCACTGCCTCCCGCCATTTTACCAGACGAGGCTGAAGACGCCTTTATGGTATCAGTTTGGGCGTAGGTACCACCCGCCATTGCCAGGAAAGCCAGCAGGAGAACAGACTTGAGTTTCTTTTTCATTGGAAAAGTAGTTTAACCCTATTGACAATATCGTCTTATCCTGAAAACTCCCTTTCGCCGCTTTAACGTATACCGGTAAATAAGTGGGGGTAAGAGTCAACAGTCGTAAGTCGATAGTCAATGGTGAGCTGACACAGGTATAACTCCGCGTTCGATCCACTCTTGACTATCGACTTACGACTATTGACTAGTTTTTAGCATTTCAGCATAGAATTGCATATGATTGTAGATCAAGCCATTCACCGTAACGACCGTTCGTGCCCACTTATAATCTCCATCAAATTGCGCTCTCGCTCGTGCCCGGCGTGGGTGGCGTCCTCATCCGGCAGCTCATCAGCTACGGCGGCTCAGCAGAGGCTATACTAGCCATGCCCCCGGCCCGCCTCATGAAAATCCCCGGCATCGGCGAAGTCACAGCCCGCGCTATTCGCCAGCCAAACCTGCTTCCTGACGCCGAAAAGGCCGTTCGACTGTTGGAAAAAACGGGTACTTCGGCCTTGTTTTATACCGACGCCGAGTACCCCGCCCGCCTGAAAACGCTTTACGATGCCCCGGCCCTGCTGTACAAATCGGGTAATGCCAACCTGAACGCTACCCGCACGCTGGCGCTGGTCGGTACCCGGCAGGCCACCGACTATGGCCGACGCATTACGGAAGAGATTGTGCAGACTATGCAGCCCTACGGCGTGTCTATCATCAGCGGGCTGGCCTATGGCATCGACATTGCGGCGCACCGGGCGAGCCTCGCGGCGGGATTGCCCACGGTGGGTGTCATGGCGAGTGGCATCGACATTATTTACCCGTCCGTCCACGCCCGAACCGCCCACGACATGCAGGAAATGGGCGCATTACTGACCGAACACCTGCCGGGCGTGAAACCCGATCCTCGCTTTTTCCCCGCCCGCAACCGCATCATCGCGGGCCTTTCCGACGCCGTAGTGGTGGTCGAAGCCGCCGCGAAAGGGGGTGCGCTGATCACCGCCGAATACGCCAATAACTACAACAGAGAGGTATTTGCTGTGCCAGGACAGGTGACGCAGCAGTTTTCGGCGGGCTGCAACAAGCTCCTCCGCGAAAATAAAGCCCAGATCTACACCAGCCCCGCCGACCTGATCGAAACCCTGAACTGGGACATGGACCCCGCCCAGCAGGCTGCCGCTAAATCGTCGGCCTCCACACCGTTGCCGCTTGATTTCACGGCGCAGGAAAGCCAGATAGTATCGCTACTTCGCCAAAACCCGGCCATCCACGTTGACGAGTTAAGCTGGCAATCGCAGATTCCGATGGGCCAACTCGCCTCATTGCTCCTCAGCCTCGAATTCCGTGGCTACGTCCGCACCCTGCCCGGCAAGCGGTATGAGGTGGTGTATGTGTAGGGATTAGTCTGCTAGTTCGTCTATCTCAATGTCTTCGTAAATTGCTGACATTGAAATTGTTACGTTGATATTGGGCATGGGAATTGACGTGCTGATGCCTTCGTAAAGCCGATAGGCCCAAAAGTCGGCTGAACGCTCGTAGACTTCCACTTTGTAGGCATCCTGGTGAATCAGGACATAGTATTGAAGCGAAGGAATTTTAAAATACTGAAGCCGCTTTTTGTGGTCATCGTCAGCCCCCGTTGATGCTGACAATACTTCGATGAGCAAACCGGGGCTTTGGACATAAACTCCCTGATCGTTTTGCAGATCGTCGGGTTCGCAGGTATAGATCACGTCGGGGTACACATACTTTTCAGTCGACGGTATTTTTAACCGAACATTTTCTGTGAAAACCTGGCAACCGTTTTTGCGGGCAACAGTATAGAGATGGCGCGACAGTGCATTTACGAGCATATTATGTCGTTTGGTGGCTCCCGCCATTGCCATGACGTCACCATTCCAGAATTCATAGCGAATGCCCTCGGCGCGTTCCAGGGCCAGGTATTCCTCAAACGTGTACTTCTTTTTGGGGATGGCTACCATATTATTTTGAGAATACTACTGGACAAAAGGCATAAGTATTTGAAAATGAGGGGATTAAGATGTAGATTTGTTTTACCAGAACAAAAAAGACATCAAAATGCACCCTTATCTCAACAAATTTAGGCTCTATTATGGGGATTATAGTCGGTCAACTACCCAAAACTTATTCATTATCATCGGATGCCTGATTCAAGGCAAGACTGTAAACCTGTATGACCTCAAAGACGAGGTTGGCAAAATCTCAGAA
>JBBRMP010000284.1:0-6300 GCA_038230755.1 Cytophagales bacterium
AGCTTATCGCCTACAGCAATGGTTCTGATGACCGATTCCTCTTCCTCCGGCGTCTCGTCAACTTCTTCGGTATACACGCGCAGAAATCCGTCAAACTGCATCCGGGAGGCTTTGGCTACATAGTCATCGCCAGGCTCTCCGGAAGCGATTTTTACCAGGGTTTGCTCGATGACTGCCGGTGCCATTTGGGAGGCGATAGTTCGGGCATGAATGAGTGCGTAGAGTCGTTGTTCGTCGGGCGTTTCACCGGCGGCATCCACCTCGAGGTGCGTAGGCCGGATGGCTTCATGGGCTTCCTGAGCGGAGGCCTTGGCCGCAAACGTCCGTGCCTTGAAATAAGCCATGCCATACCGGTCCGTCACCAACAGCCGGATCGCGGCGATTGCCTCTTCACTGATGTTTGGCGAATCAGTCCGCATGTAGGTGATGGCACCCTGCTCGAAGAGTCTTTGAGCCAGGTCCATTACTTTTTTGGCGGACCATCCTCCCTTCTTACCAAATTTCCGGATCGCCTCCTGTTGCAGACTTGCCGTAGTAAAGGCGGGTTTCGGCACGCGCTCAACGGGTTTTATTGTCACCTCGGTCACGGCAAATTGTCGGCTGGTTAGCTGGCCCATATAGTCCTTAACCTGAGCCGACGAGTCCATTACGTGCGCATGAGACGCCTGGAGGTAATCACCCGCCGGCGTGAGAAAAAGACTTTTCAACCGAAAATCGGCGGTAACAATAAAAGCCCCAATTTGTGCTTCCCGCTCGACGCACAGCCGTAGGGCTACCGACTGCACGCGGCCTGCCGATACGTGCTGGCCCAATTTGCGGCTCATGAGGCTTGAGACTTCAAAGCCGGCCAGCCGGTCAATGACCCGACGGGCTTCCTGGGCAGCGACCAGCCGCATATTGATGGCCCCAGTGCTTGAAATGGCTGTCTTAACGGCTTTCTCGGTGATTTCGCGAAACAGGACACGTTTGGCCCCCTGTAGGGGTATACTGAGGCAAATTGCCAAATGGTAGGCGATACTTTCCCCTTCCCGGTCAGGGTCAGTGGCCAGGTACACCGCATCGACACCCACGGCAGTAACCTGTTGTTTAAGTCGGGCGACGACGGCCCGCTTTTCGTCAGTTACGTCATAGCTGGGTTTGTAGTGCTTACTGCGGTCAACGCCGAGTTCTTTTTTGGGCAGATCCCGAATGTGCCCCACCGAGGCGGCTACTCGCCATTGCTGCGCACCATAGACGGCGTCGAGTATTCCCTGGATTTTCGTGCATTTGTTGGGTGATTCAACAATGAGCAGTTTCATGCGGGTTGGTAATTTGGGGGTGTTGGGCCTTAATTGGCAGACGAGTGCAGTAACGCAAACCAGGTTGATGGTTCTTCGTCTGAATCGGGCGGATCAGGTACGTTTAGTTGGTGGCTCATTGCCTGAAGACAACGGCGGGTGAATGCCTGCTGAGTGCCTGATTGAGTACTATGCCGCCAGGTTAAGTAGGGCATCGCTGCCGCATAAATCCGGCATTTGCGAATTGGCTTCATGGTCTTAGCGGGGAAACACCTTATGAAAGAAGGTCGTCAGGTAGATCATCACGACAACAAAGGCTCCCCGGCCCCAAAGCCCCCATGGATACGCTTGCCCACGGGTATCAGACCCGATCCAAAACGTTACGCTCATGTAGGCGATAAGCCCCGCCGCAACGGCTAACTTGAGCAGTTGCCAAAATGGGCCACCGGGCATCTTCAGGTGCGTAATAAGCCCAGTAGATACGCGTTGCAACCAGAAATTACCCACCACCAGTATGATCACCACCAGCATGATCTGGCCCCAAAGTGGGATGCCCCTGAAGTCGTGCAGTAGGTTGGCCATGCTGGTTTCCCCTATTGGTATTGTGGTAAGCTTGCCCATGCCGTGTCGAAATACCCCGCTTTAAAGTCAGCCTGTAGCTGGGTGGGCGTAGTGTAATCGTAACGAAGTGAGCTGTGGCCGACCACCTTGAGTGAAGCCGACACCTCCAGGGCTGAAAAAGTGCCGATATCATGGCCGTTGTCCAGGATTACGCTGTTACAGACAACATCATCGTCGACTTCTGTATGGTAGATGATGCCCCGAGTCCCTGCGGCATTGGTGCCAAAGGGTTCGGTGATCAATACCAGGTCGCCAGTGGAGGGTTGCTGGGCATTCTTTGCGGTATACATGCAGTTTCCGGGTAAGTTACCAACCGCTTTCGAGCGGGCTACAGACTAAAATTTCGTCTAAGTTAAATTTATTTTGTAGATATAGCATTGTCAAAGTAGTTTTTATAGAATGGCATAGTCTGTCCTGTTCATTCCGGTCAGGCACTTTACGAGTTAGGTAGGCAGCCTGACCGGCGAGAACTTGATATACTTGTTTACCAGCCGATAATCAACCCTTAACATCGTTACTAGTGGGAGCCTTTCTTATAAGCAGATGGCTTCATCATCGGATTCCGGTTCATGGTCTTCTGAATCGTCCCGCTCCGCCAACGGCAAGTAGTCGATGATGCATTGAGGCTGCACGAACCCTAAAAACTCAATTCGCTTGATTAGTTCGTCCAGCCGGGTCAGTGGCGCTCGCAGCAGGCCTTCGGGCGAGACATTGACCCATAATCCTGTCCCGTAATAGATCTCCAGCGAATCGTGAATCCGCCAGGCCGGTGGATAGGGCGTCTGGGCCAACGCCTGTGTGCTGATGAGTGCGCCATCCCGATTGGGCCCTGTGGCGACCATGCCTAGAAACGGGCCACCTACCCACCGCATAAGCGTGGACACATTTTGCGTAAAAGGGATGATGGTTATCGTTTCCCCGTAAGGGTCGATCTTGACGATATGCTTCATTGTGGTCATCCTACAGGCCCGTCGGCGTAGCGTAAAATTTGGGTATACAACTCGTCACAAGATAGCTTGAAAGCTTCCAAATTGCACTAATTAATAGCAATTGCGCAACTAGAATGATACGTTATCTCCCTTCCGTCAATGAGTTGTTACGCGTGGCATAGCTGTTTTTGACTAAGCAGGCCGTTTTTTGCCTGCTATGGCGGTTTTAATCGCAGGCTTGGGTGTTTTAGGGATATCGGCCCTTTTGGTTTCCAGACGCGTTGTCTGCGCTGCTGGTGCTGGCCCGGCCGCTTGAGGTGAATCACGCTGGTCACCCGTTAATTTTTGTTGCGGTACCGGGCTACCATCGGCTAAAACTGGTCGGATAACAATTTCTCCTTTTGCTGCCAGTATGCGTACCTCGACGGGTTGGTGAAAGCCATCTTTTCCCTTTTTTTGCGTGTTTATGACTTGACCGGCGATCACTAGCTTTACCTCTGCTTCGCTCAAGTTCAGGTTATTCAGGTTGCTACTTTTTAAGCGGGCAGCGTGAAGAAAGACAACCGTATTAAGGTCACTGTCTACGCCTAAATAGCCAGTCTGGAGTTCACTGTTGCGGGGGTGAATCGTGTCGATTCGTTTAGCAAGCTGCCCCTCATTGGCTAATTCACGCCGGTCCTCCGCCGTCAGCGCGTAGCCCCGAAACTGGCCGGGCAGTTGCAGGGTGGGTTCACGTTTTTCAAAATGATACGCAACTCCTTCCCGGGTAAATTCCTGAATGATTTTACCCGGATCAAGCTGACGGTCAAGCACGATGGGGGAGCGATCCGTTTTGAGCAATTCTTTTAACTGATCATTGGTGAGCTTAATGCCGAGCTGGTCGATGAGTTGGGGTTTGACCGTTTTGAGCTGCACATCTTCGTTCCAGTCATTTTCGATGGCCCTTTTAAGCTCAATACGTTCCCCCACCTCACGCAGCTCGCCTGTCAGATTGGCTGCCCGAATAAGAAGCTGACGAATATTGGGGAACGTTACTTCGATCTGGGTAAGGTCATTGCGATTGGAGATCAGGTTGACGGTTGCGGGTTTTTCTGCCGGGTCAAAACCACGATTCATGACCTCATCCACCCGACGGATAAGCAGCTTCGTGTCGACGAGTTTATCCGACTCTTGTTTGGTGGGCTGGTATTCAATAAGGAGCGTATTGGTATGCTTGTTATTGCTGATGTGGGTAGTAAGTCCGTTATTGGGTTGATCCGGCAGCAGGAGTTTACCCATCAAATTGATATTGTTGCGGATGCCCTGAAAATCGTTGTCATTGGCCAGAATTAGCGTTTGGGGGTTCGTCTGGTTAATGATGTACTGAATCGTCATAGGCTGAGTGGTGGTGAGTGTACCCGCCGTGGCAATGTAGAGTTGTTCGCCGGGTGTTTTTGGCGGGTAGAGCTGATGGTAGGACAGTGAATCAATGGGGGCTTCCGAGATGATAAGCTGTTTGACGGGCACATCAGGCAGGATATTGGATAACCACACGCCATTATCTTTTGCGCCCTGTATTTGATTCCAGTTCGTATGCCGGTTCATGATGCCAATAATCCCTTTGTCGTTCTCGATGGGGAACACGGTGTTTTTTCCCGCTGTCTGTAGCGTTTTGTCTACAAATGATTTATTGAATATTTTGTTGACAAATTCAGGGGCATAAATTACCTCGTTCGTCAAGCGTCGTTCGTGTTGTAGGAAATCAGTGGTTTTGAGCGGATCGAGTTTAAAGTACTGCGCTACGGCGGATTCTCGCGTGTGATCGCTGATGGTGCGTGGTCTGACGTGTTCATGATGAGAGAAATAGACGTCGCCCATAAGGCCATGGGCGTACTCATGGAGTTGTTTCCAACCCTCTTTGGAGGATAAGTCCAATTGATTCCGGGTCGCAAGCAGTTCGACGATTGTCCCTTTATCACTTGAATCGCTGGGATTCGTGTAGAAATACTGATTCGTACTCCTGTTGCGGCCAACGAGTACGCGGTGGTCGGTGGCTTCATTAACCATCACCGGCCAATTCCTTGAATAATGTTTTTTATCGGGTGTATAGCCAATGCTGTCTAGATAAGCCACTAAATCAATCTCGGTCTTGTAACGCGTAATCAAGTCTCTGTTACGCAGCATTTGTTCAGTCATGGCATCGCGTTTTTTAAAGGGGTCCCAGGTATTTATCGACGGGCACTAACTCATGCGTGGCTTTTTGCGGTAATTAATTCTCTCTGGTTTTTCTTTTGCTGAATCTGCAGTAATGGCGGTCTTCTCTCTACGCGGCCCTAATTGCTCTTTTGTTGCCTCTTTAATAAATTTCGTGATACGAAAATCCAGTTTACCTTTGGCGGCATTGATGCTGACCTCGGCATTAAATAATCCCTGGGCACCGGATAACTCATTGACTCGAATCGTCTTACCTTCTTTGAGGTGTTTGGCTTGCAGGGAGGTAAGTGTCACGCCTTTGATTGTCGAGGGCAGCACGACCTTATCAGCCCGAAGTACAATGATCCGGTTTAGTTCGGTATCCACGCCGATGTACGCAGGGTAAGCTGTTTTTTCCCCCTGTAGCTGTACCAGTTTTCCCAGTTGCCCTTTCACCAATAGCTTTTCGCGGTCGTGCCTGGTAAACGCATAGCCACGCATCGTTTTTGGGATAAAGAGCACCGGCTGGGATTCATCAAATTTTGTCGTGGGTACTCCGTCTTTAGCGAAACTCAGCTTTGCTTTACCCGTAACACCCGATTCCCTGGTCAGCAGGGGTGAGTAGTCCCCCTGCAACATCCGCCCGGCATTATGGTGGGAAATAATGGCGTTGTATTCTTGTTTGATTAGATCGACAATAAATTGTGGGGTCAGGGGTTGCTTTTCGCTTACATTACGTTTGTAGAGTTTACGTTCTGGGTCAAGGTTATAGTCTACATCATCCCGACGAATGTGCTTTCCTTCCGTGAGTTGATATACCTCGAAACTGCTTAGCTTTCCCGTACTCGCCTCAATTCGCTCCAGATCCGCTTGAGTAATGGTAATCGGGCTTGACCGAACTTCGATGTGGGCAACGCCAATCATGCCCGCCCGACTGGCCATTTGGTTTGCCTGCCCGAGCATGAATTCCAGTAAGGCTGGTGCCTGGACGCCCAACACATAGATGTTTTCCAGCGGACTTAGCTGTCTGGTGATGGCTATTAATGTATCCGTACTTTTTTCCCGCAAGGCGTAGTTGTTTGATTCAACGGGGTGCCACAAGGGTTCGACGCGGTAGTGTGCCTCGGGCTTAATCTGGTCCGTATACGCCTTGTGCCTATCGAGCAGACAGGGTGCATGGTTGGCCATTACTGGGAGAAGGGGCGAATAGGGTTCGAGTCGATTATCACTTATCTGCCGGGGATTTAATTCGGTGAGGTGAAACGAATAGTTGATCACCTGAGGGCGATCCTGGCCCTGTA
>JBBRMP010000285.1:0-6286 GCA_038230755.1 Cytophagales bacterium
AAATAATCTAATTAGAAGTATCCGACGAACTGCATTTGGCATGAGCAATTTTGACCACTTACGGCTACGTGTACTCGCCATCTCTACATGACCCGCTAAGTAAACAAAATCAGTGCCCCACAAAATTTGTCAGACAACCCGATAAAATTACCATTCAACCCGGAGCAGACGAGGGATCGATGCTGTTACTGGCGCGTGCGCTCAACCAACACGCCGGTTACTCGCCCACCATCAAAGCGTTTACTCGTCCCCAAAAATGGCGCAGACCATCATGCCGTTTGAAGACTGGCCCCTGCGCGAAACGGTTAGTTACCACATCAACGCAACCGGATCGCGCGAGGTAGCGCGGGAAGCAGAGGCCGACGTACTTCTTTATGTCTTCACCTCCCGCTTTGAGGCCGGGCAGGCCGAGCGGTTTGTCGGCGAAATTGAGCAAAAAATTAGTCAGAACAAGCGGGTTATTGTGGCCGACATCGATCCCGTAGGCAACACCTAGGGGGGAGACAGCACCTTGGCCATGCTCCTGGAGAGACGCCATCTGCTGGAAGAACTCAGCGGCTACGCTTCCTGGAATACAGCGGCAAACACCATTGGCACGGCCTTGCCGCAGGGCCTTGTTTTCAACCTCGCCAGGGCAACACAACTGACAGATAAGTAGTCGAGCTAAAATAAGAGACACAAGTATATTTTTAATACACTGACAGTCAGATAGTTAATCAGCAATAAAGCGTCGTTCTTTTTCGCTCACCTACTTAGTACGGTGGCTACTCGCATCTGGACGGCGCAAAACTGGTTTTTGCTGCACCGGGTGGTGGACGATTACTATTTCCATAACCTGATCCGCGCCAAAGCCAACCGCTTTGCCAGCCAGGTGGGCCGCAGTTCAACGCGGATGAACGACAACATGACCCAGCAGGTAGAAGCGTATTGTCTGGAACTACTGCGGCAGTCGCTCGCTGAACTAATGAGCCACTATGGGCAAAAACGTCCTGGCAGTCTACAGAAACCCGTCCGCTGCACTCAACCCACCCATTTGGCGTTTGCCCTGCCCTGGAAAAGGATCTTCGAAGCCCTGATTGACTTTGATCTGGATTGTACGCTAGGCCCTGAAAAATAATGACCTATCTTACTTTTGGTATTTTGGTAGTTCTGCCCCGATACATAGACTTGAAGAGTTTAATAATCCCACGACGGAAAAGAACGAGCGATGAATGTCTTTGACCGAATGATTCAAGATCCTGTGGATGAAATAGTGCATCAGTACAGTCACCTAGAATTTAAACTGCTCAACGCATGGCAGTGGGGAGCGTTATACGTTTGTAGTCTGCGCATCAATGGCATGGCAGCGACCGACCGTGGGCCACCCGGCTCAATGACCCTGACGCTCCTTTCATCCCGCTTGTCTCTGACTACGGCATCAAGGCCAATTTGGCTTCTCTTTTTGTACAATACGCTGTCCCGAAACATCGACTGATTATAGCAGGACATGCCCCTCAAAAAGTAGTCAAAATCGGCTCGAAATGCTCAATTTTCGCTGGGCCGGGGAAATCACCTGATTATTTCAGCAGCGTCAATTGTTGCCCATCCTTTAGCAGTGCAGCTTTGAGAATCCCATAAGGTAATTTCTGTGGACTCATCTTACTTTGAATGGCCAACACCGCAGCGGTAGCGGCCGACTGACCCAGAATCATGAACACCGGCTCCATCCGAATACTGCCATAAGCAATGTGGCTCGCCGATAGGGCAACGGGTACCAGCAGATTCTGGCACTCGGTTTCTTTCGGTACTATTGACCCATACGCTATTGAGTATGGACGCTCCGGGTGTACACCAATATCGCCCTCATTCTGCACGAAGCCGTCAGCTTTTACGTACCGTTGGGCATTATGCGCATCCAGCGCGTAGGAACCCATGCCGATAGGATTAGGAACGGTCGTTTTACCCAGCGCGTCGGCTTCTTTCATTACAAACTCGCCAGTCATGCGTCGGGCTTCGCGGACGTAAATCTGGTGGGGCCAGCCGCCATTATCGTTGAATTCGTCTTTGGGTAACCCCCATTGCTGCATTTTCTCGTGTACGTCGGCGGATACGCGCGGGTCGTTTTGCAGGAAGTACATCAGCCCTTTCTGGTACAACTCATGGTCGCGGATAATCTCGCGCCGACGTTCGTACGTGGCTTCGGGATAATCGTAGTTTTTGCCGAGGTAATCCGTACTGAACGGGCCATGATTATTGGTATCGGTTTTGCGGTTCGGAATGAGGTCGTATTTCTGAAATGTTTCGGTGTAACTGTTGGCATATACCCGCGCCAGCAGTTCGTAGCAGGCAGGGTCATAGCCCGCAGGTTTTGCAAAGGGAATGCGGTTGTCGGGATGATTGCTCAGGCACATTCGGAAGCAGTACGCCTGAATCTTAGTATCACCCGCTCCTTTTTTTTCGATGGGTTCTGCCGAGACTTCGGGGAGTAACCCGCTATTGGGATCGCCGGGGATTTTGTAAGGGCTGACGTTGGTTTTGAAATGATGGCCGTGCTGAAACACCTCCGGCTGAACGCCATTAAACTCCTCACCATAGACACTATTGGCCTCGCGGCCTACGTGGTAGGACACGCCCGCTGCGGCCATCAAATCGCCTTCGTAGGTACAGTCGATAAATATATTTCCTACGTACTGTTGGCCACTCAGGGTCCTGAACGATTGGATAACCGTGCCTTTCTTCTGAACGCCCCCTGCCGAGCGGTCGAGGTATTCATCGCGGTAAACGGTGACGTTATTCTCCCGCACGAAATCCTCAAAAATCTGCTCAGCCGCGTGGGGTTCAAAAATCCACATGGTGCGGTTGGCTCCGTCGATGGCGGGTGTTCCCTGCCCTTTGTTACCAAACTGTTCGCGCTTTTCCCACGTCCAGTTTTCGGGTTTCTGGTAATGGTCATAAAGACGGCCGTAGAACGTTCGTGCCAGCCCGCCAATTACTGATTTATCACCCGTATCGGTAAAGCCCAGCCCCCCCGCACTCAGCCCGCCGAGGTGTTTATCGGGCGAGACGACGATGACGGTTTTGCCCATTTTCTTGACTTGTACAGCCGCCGTAATGGCCGCCGAAGTACCCCCATAAACAATTACGTCGGCGGTCCGGACGGGTTGGGCCAGAGCTGCGCACCCCATAAAGGATAGAGCAAGCAGCAGAAGAATCAGTTTTTTCATGAACCGGAAAAGTTAAGGTTAAGGAGTTACTAACGCCTGGAGATAGGCCGGATAGTTCCCCCCATTTTTATCGCCGAGCGTAATGCTATCGCCGAAGCAGACAATCCGGTTGGCCAGGAGTCGGTTTTGAGCCAGAAACGGGTAAAGAGCCACGGCCATCGTTCGATACCCGTCGGGCGTGGGGTGGACCCCGTCTTTTTTATGGCTGTTTGCCTCGTTTTTGAGCAGACTGGAACTATCCAGCCCAATGTGGCCCACCTTCTCGAAAACATGGTGCATATCAAACAGAAACACGCCGGTGTCAGCCGCCACCTGTCGGATAGCCACATTCAGGTTTTCCAATCGGGCAGCGTGACCCTCCGGGGCGTAAAACCCGGACGGGTGGCGCGTAAGCAAGTAAGGTTCGTAAACCGGCAGAACCGTCATGAGCAGAACAAGACTGCGGGCGTCCGTCAGCTTAGTAACAATGGTCAGGATATTTTGGCGGTAGTCGGAGAGCGGAACGTGCTTTTGGCTATTCATATCATTGGTGCCAACCATCAACAACGTTAAATCAGGCTTTGGTGCCAGGCAGTCTTTTTCGATGCGACCCAGCAAATCAACCGTATTATTCCCCCCAATTCCCGCATTGATAATCACCGGCGTTTCGGCTGATGTTGCCGACTGAGGGTTCATCCCCGTGAACTGGTGCAGAAGGGGCGTAACCCCCAGCGTGGTCTGTAGAAATAGTCTCCGTTGCATTATCGCCACATTATCGTTAAAAAAACCAGCCGGGTTATTAAATGCCCCGGCTGGTCAGGAGTCAGCACTCTTTCGATCAATAACCGGGGTTTTGGTTCAGCGATGAGTTCACATCAATTTCCGTCTGAGGGATGGGCAGCAGGTAATGCCGCTCTTCTACCTTAATGGTGGGGTTCTGCGCCTGCATCGCACTGATGAGCCGTTTGGTACGCACCAGATCGTACCGGCGGTGGCCCTCAAAAGCCAGTTCGAGTCGGCGTTCCAGCAGGATGGCATCCCGGAACTGTGCCTGCGTCAGGCCCGCCAGGTCGGGTAGCCCCGCCCGTTTACGGATGCGGTTCACCACAACATAGGCATCGGCATTCCCGGCGGCCTGTTCGTTCAGGGCTTCGGCGTACATCAGCAGTACGTCCGGGTAGCGAATAATGGGGTAATTGTTCGCGCCGTCGTTGTTGCCCGTAGCAGTGGGGTCCAGATATTTATACACGTAACATGGAAAGTCTACGCTGCCCGGAGCCACCGGAGTGCTGGTTTTTGAGTACAGACGCAGGCTTACGTCCCGGCGTTTGTCGGCGGGGTCATACGTTTTGTACAGATTCTCCGTGGCCGGGTCGTCGCCAAAACCGGCCACGCCATTTACGCGGTCAAAGTTAGGGCGCATGTAGCCCTGCATCAGGCTGCCTTCGCCCACCCCACCGCCAAGGGCCTGCACCTCAAACACGGCTTCTTTACCGTTCTTGCTGGCCAGTAAGAACGCATCGCCGAAGTTGGCCCATAGGTCATACACGCCGAGGTCTATTACTTCTTTGGCCTTGGCCGACGCTTTGGCCCATTCTTGCCGGGTCAGATAGACCTTCGCCAGAAACGCTTTGGCAGCCCCCTTCGTCGCCCGGCCAAGATCGGCTCCGGTGTAGGATGAGGGTAAAACGCTTTCGGCATCGGTAAAATCCTGAATGATCTGCTTGTACACATCTTCTGCCGGGGCGCGGGCAATGTTCAGATTAACCAGTGAGGTTGTTTCGGTTACCTGCAACGGAACACCTCCAAACAACCGCACAAGGGTGAAATAGTAAAATCCACGCATGAATTTGGCCTCGGCCACAAGCCGGGTTTTCAGCGTTTCATCCATTGCAATGACGGGCACCCGCGCAATGACCGTATTGGCCCGGTTGATGCCCTGATAGGTAGTGGTCCAGAGCGACTGAAACGTACTCGTAGCGGGCGTGAAGGTGTACCGGTCAAGGTCGTTCTTGGGCTGGTTCGCCGTTGAGCGACCCCCGCCCCATTCAGCATCGTCGGTAGACTGGTCCTGCAAAATCCACATCACCTGCCCGTACATGTTACTCGAATTTAACGGGTCATATACCGTGCTAACGGCGGCCTTGGCATCGTCGGCATTTTTATAAAAATTGGCGGGCGTAAAGCTCGATTCAGGTTGCAGCTCCAGTACTTGACAGGCACTCAGGCCAGCCACTAAACTCAGGAAATAGATCGTTTTTTTCATGATCGGGAAAGTGCTAGAAGCCAACGTTCAGGCCGAAGAGTATGGTTTTGGCGGTCGGGTAACTGCCGTAGTCGAAACCCTGACTGCGGCTGTCCTGCCCAAACCGGTTTACTTCCGGGTCGTAGCCCGAATACTTAGTAAACGTCAGGTAATTCTGCGCACTGGCATAGACCCGAAACGATTGGACTTTCAGCGTTTTTAGCAATGACTGGGGCAGATTGTAAGCCAGCTGAATATTCTTCAGCCGCAGATACGAGCCGTCTTCAATTTGCCGGGTCGAGATGCGGTTGGCCGGGCGAGTCGTTGAGGCACGGGGGATATCGGTGCTGGTATTGGTGGGTGTCCAGCGGTTGAGTACGTCCCGGTCCTGATTCGACAGCCCGTTCAGGTATTCCAGTTCAAAGCGGTTTGCGTTCAGAATCTGGTTGCCCGATACGCCCTGAAAGAAAACGGTCAGTTCCACACCCTTGTAGGAGAACGTATTGTTGAGTCCGCCAATGAGTTTGGGCTGGGTCCGCCCGATAATAGTGCGGTCGTTATCGTCAATTTTCTTGTCGCCGTTCAGGTCCGCGTACCGGCGGTCGCCGGGTTTGCGGGCCTGCGGGTCGGCTACAGCCGTCAGTTCATCCGTCGTCTGGTAGAGACCGTCCGTTACGTAGCCGAAGAACGAACCCAGTGGTTCGCCCACGCGGATAATACCCGACGTAATGTTTTGCCCGATATTGGCCACCTGCCCGGCAAAAATCTGGTTGCTGCCACCCAAATCCAGCACCTTATTGCGGTTGGCAGACAGGTTGAAATCCGTGTTCCACTTAAACGCTTTATCGATGTTTCGCGA
>JBBRMP010000286.1:0-6279 GCA_038230755.1 Cytophagales bacterium
AGGCGTACTTGTTGTTCGAGCAGGGTGAAAAAAGCCTTATCTTGGGCTGGGCAAGTGAGTGAGTGCATTGGTTGTGAAGTTGTGAGAAGCCTCAAAACTAAGCACTTAGCTCACTTGACCGGTTTTATGAGAAAGCCCTGATAGTGGCAATTGGTTCATCAGAATTACGAGAGGTATACAGCTTGAATAGTTGTTGGTTAAACTCTCTGAATCGGATGTAATACCAATTCAGGAACGAGGTGTCGTATTTGTTTGTCTAACATACTGATTTTCAATTAGTTAAACAGGTATCTATACGACATTCGGTTGTTGAATTAGTATTAAACGGTATTAAATTCAACTGACAGAGTTATACTTATGAAGTAGCGACGTGGGGAAAGTGGTTCTTTAACGCCTCGGCGAATTAGTCTATATGCCAAAACTGATTGCAGCTTACCGCAGTCTGATGCATCGGTTATGCTACTGTAAATAAGCCACTATGGCGGCACCGGCGCGGGCCGAAGCACCCGGTTCGCCCATGCGACGATGCAGTTCTTCGTAGCCTGCTAAGACCATTTCGCGGCGATTACCGCGAGGTAGAATAGCTTTCAGTTCAGCCGTTAGCTGGTCGGGGTTTAATGTCTTTTGAATCAATTCCATCACCAGTGGTTGGTCCATAATCAGGTTCACCAGCGACAGGTACGGCACGGCAATGACGCTTTTGGCAATGGCGTAATTCACCGCCGACGTGCGGTAACACACCACCTGCGGCACCCGCAACAGGGCCGTTTCGAGCGTGGCTGTGCCTGAGGTAACCAGCGCTGCCGTACTCATGGCCAGCAGGTCATAGGCTGCGTTGGCTACCCGCCCCACGTCGGGGTAATTGGCCAGAATTTCGTCGTAGAGATCGGTGGGCAGGTTGTCGACGGTGCCGACAACAAAACGGTAATCGGGGAAATTTCTGGTGGTGGCCAGCATCACGGGCAGCATGGCCGTTATTTCCTGTTTGCGGCTGCCGGGCAACAGTGCCACCAGCGATTTGTTGCCGCGAAACTGGGCCAGTTGAAACCGAACGCGTTCGTCGGGCAGGTGTTGCGCCAGGGCGTCGAGCAGGGGATTGCCTACGTACTCGACGGCGTAATCGAACTTCTGGAAGAACGTTTTTTCAAACGGGAGAATCACAAACAGCTTGTCGACGTTGGCTTTGATGGCCAGTGCCCGGCGCTGATTCCAGGCCCACACTTTGGGCGAGATGTAATAAAACACCCGAATACCGCGTTTTTTGGCCCATTTTGCCATCCGCAGGTTAAACCCGGCGTAGTCGATCAGGATGAGTACATCGGGCTGGTAGGCGGCAATATCGGCCTGACATTCCTGTAAATAGCCACGAATGGTGCCGAGATTTTTCAGCACTTCCCAGAATCCCATAAACGCCAGATCGCGGTAGTGCCGCACCACGTCGGCCCCGGCGGTAGCCATTTGCTCCCCACCCCACGCCCGAAAACGCGCGGCGGGGTCATGCTCCTGAATGGCCGTAATGAGGTTAGCCCCGTGCAAATCGCCCGACCGTTCACCGGCAATGAGGTAGTAGTTCATGGGTCATTCCCCGTAGTAATCGACGAAGTTCCGCTCGGTTTCGTAGAGGCGAATTTGGTAGAGGCGGGCTTCGGTGAGGGGTTCGAGGGCGGCGTTTAGTATCTTCCAGATTTCCATCACCAGCACTTCGCAACTGGCCATTTTGCCCTGCATAAACGGCACGTCGAGGTTGATGTTTTTGTGGTCGAGGGCCTCGATGATGTCGCGCTTGATCACGTCGCCCAGCACTTTCAGGTCGATCACAAAACCGGTGTCTGGATCGGGTTCCCCTTTCACTGTCACGATCAGTTCAAAGTTGTGACCGTGCCAGTTGTGGTTGGCGCAGGGACCAAATACGTCCTTGTTTTTTTCGTCGGTCCAGTTGGGGTTAAACAACCGGTGGGCCGCGTTAAAATGCTCTTTTCGACTAATGTAGACCATATATCTGGTTTGTTAGCGGCGGTTGCCAGATAACGCCGTATGGTTGAAACCACAAAAGTACGGATATTGGCTCATATCGGGAAAGTACAAACGGAGAATAGCCCCGGCTGAATGCGCCACAGCACCTGGAAAAGTAGTATCGACCAACCGATGTTGCCAAGATGGCCTAAAAACAGGAGATCGGCTGTTCAACAAAGCTAGAGTTGCTGATTAGTGGCAAATGGTGCTTAATAGCGGAATAGTACTACAAAATCTAGAACGAGGGTATGGTTTAGTCTAATTAAAACAGATACCTTTATGCCCACTTTTTTAACCGACGAGCGGTTCGTTGTCAGGTACTTATCGATTTTAGCTCTAACAGAAGCGTCTCATGATCATAGTGACGGGGGCTGCCGGATTCATCGGCAGTTGTTTAATACAAAAACTTAATCGGGAAAATTTTAATTATATCATCGCCGTTGATGACTTTTCAAACCCTGACAAGAAGCCTAATCTCGACGGAAAACAGATACAGGAATACGTAGATCGGGAGCAATTTTTCGACTGGCTCGACGCTAATTATCAGGAGGTCGAATTTCTTTTTCACATTGGTGCCCGTACTGATACCACCGAATTCGATTACGCTATTTTCGAGCACCTCAACGTCGAATACTCGCAGAAGATCTGGGCGAAATGCATCGAGTATCAGATTCCTCTTGTCTACGCATCATCGGCAGCGACCTACGGCCTCGGCGAGCTGGGTTACGACGATAACGAGTCGCTGATTCCGCAACTGAAGCCGTTGAATCCCTACGGTGAATCGAAAAACAACTTCGATATCTGGGCGCTGGAACAGGAGCGGAAACCGTTTTTCTGGGCCGGCTTAAAGTTTTTCAACGTCTACGGCCCCAACGAATACCACAAGGGACGGATGGCGTCGGTTATCTTTCATGCCCACCGGCAAATTAGCCAGACGGGCAGCATGAAACTGTTCCGCTCGCACAACCCCGATTATACCGACGGGGGCCAAATGCGCGATTTTGTGTACGTGAAAGACGTGGTGGATGTATGCCTGTTTCTCATGCATCACCGCCGCAATTCGGGTGTCTATAACCTGGGTAGCGGCATTGCTCGCCCGTTCCTCGATCTGGCCAATAACACCTTTGCAGCCATGGGTCTTCAACCCCACATCGACTTCATCGACACGCCCGCCGATATCCGCGACAAGTACCAATATTATACGCAGGCCAACATGGCTAAATTGCGCTCTATTGGTTACGAACGTCCTTTTCATACCCTTGAAGCCGGTATTCAGGACTACGTTCAGCACTACCTGCAAACGGGTAATTATCTCTGAAATTTACGGGGTCTTTACCACCGGCTGGCCCGCCTGTTGCCACGCGCTGAAACCGCCGTTCATATGGCGGACCTGCTTGAATCCCATGCTGTCCATGAGGGCCACCGCTTTGCGGCTCCGCCCGTTGGGCAGGCCTGCTGCGCAATGCACTACGTATGTTTTTGAGCGGTCAAGCGTTACTAATTGCTTCGTGAAGTGCGAATCATAAAGGTTTATGTTCGTCGCTTTTTTGATATGCCCCGCCTGAAATTCGTCGGGCGTACGCACGTCGAGCACAACCACATCTGGGTGGGCAATAATAAATTCCTGCGCCTGAGCGGGGCTGAAATCATGGCCGGTCGTGTCGATGGTTGGGAGCAGGCTGGCCTGCTGCGTACCATCGGTACGGTGTTGCGCACAGGCCCAGGAGAGCAGCAGAAGGCCGAAAACGGCCCATTGACGAAGCGAGCTATTCATGATTTTCGGGGTTTACGTTGAACATTTGGGTACGGAAGTTAGTCATTTCCACAAACGGGTATGCACAGTCACCCGATTATTATGGCTACTTCTGAACCAACGGTTACGCTGAACCAAAGCAAGCACCGCTTCGAATTACGCACGGATGGTAAACTGTCGATGGCGGTTTTTGAGCAAGTCGATGATACCACGCTAGCGGTCACGCACACTGAGGTGCATCCTGATCTGGAAGGTCAGGGCATAGGGTCAAATCTGGTGAAGCAGGTCCTGGAATACGTGGAGGCCCATAACCTCAAAATTGTCCCCCTGTGCCCCTTCGTGGCCACCTACCTCAAACGCCACCCCGACTGGCAGCGCGTTGTTTCGGATCAATACGACGTGAACGACTTTTGATTGTCACGCTGCGGCCGAAGTACGGTCACCAAGGCCTGTTCTACCCGGTCAACGGCCTGATCGATGGTCCACCGGTCGGCTACCCACGTTTTGCCTTGCTCTGACAACCGCCTGAATAAGTCCGGATCAGTGAGTATTCGGTCAACTGCCGCAGCTAGTTTGGCAGGGTCGCGGGGGGCGAGCAGGCCGTTTACCCCGTCGATGACCGTTTCGCGGATACCGCCTTCGGCAATGGCCACGGTGGGCAGGCCGCAGGCGTTGGCCTCCAGCGGTGCGTAACCGAATGGCTCCAGCTCTGAGGTGTAAAGCAGGCAGGACGCCGTATTAAGGAGTTCCACCAGTTCCTGCTGTGTTACCCGTTCGCGGGGCTGAAAATCAACGCCAAGACCAACGGCCAACTGCTTCATGTCGGCCACGTAATGCTGATTGCCCATGTTGCCCACCCACACCAGTGGCGGGCGATTTTTGGCAGGTAGTTGGGCCAGCGTCTCGATGGCTGTGTCGGGTCTTTTATGCGGGAAAAAGGCTCCCAGGCCCATCACAAAGGGCTTTCTGGGTAAATTCAGATTTGGGAAAACCGCCGCGTCGATGCCGAGGTAGCAGACACTGGCCCCGTGCCCATAGGCTTTCACCACGCTTTCGTTGCTGAAGTGCGAGTTCACCAGCACCTGATCATAGGTGTGGTAATTAGCCAGTTCTTCGCGCACCCGCACCCGTGCCTGCCGCTGCTCAAACAGATCATGCCAGAACGCTTTGCGATATGCTTTGTCGCGCCACCGTCCTGCCGCTGGGGCCAACGCCGCCCACCGCTGTCTGGGAAATGCCTCGTATAACGACCGGTTTGGCTCCTGCAAATAGAGCAGTTTTGGCCCGTTGACAAACCGCCCGATGTAAGGCATCATAAACTGCTGGCACGAGTTGGCAAATAGCAGGTCGTGCCCCCCGGCGTTGATTTTCCCGGCCAGTTGCCCGCAGGTAACCAGCATTCGTTCGATCTGGGTATCAGGCAGATAGGCAATCGAGCGGAGTTGATCGCGGTACTGATGCCGGAAGCGCAGCGTCATGTCAAGCGGCACCACGTGGGTAGCCTGCACGTACTTGTCCACGTCGAGGTAAGCACTGTCGGCCATCGAGGTGGTGTAGACCGTGAGTTGGTGGCCACGTTCGGCCAACCCTTTAATGTGCTGATTGAGGGCGCGGCTGGCTCCACCGCTGGGAAGATTGTGCCAAACGGCAATGTTCATCAAAACGTAAATTTCTTGTAAATGTCGGCCAGCGCGACGGCATTATCCAGCACCGTGATGGATTCGGTGAGGGCATGGACGCTGGTGTTGAGCCACTCGGTGGGGTTGGGCGTGCGGGTGTAGGAGATCACCCACGGCTTATGCTGACCCACAAACAGTACCTGTTGCAACGACGGAATTTGCTTGTAGATTTCCAGCTTATCGCCCAGGTCAAAGGCCATTATGCTGTCAGACAGCACTTCCACGATCAAGATTGGGTTCTTGACGGTTGCCGTAGATAGGTTGCCACTGGGCAACAGAAGGTAATCAGGCTGCCCCTGCGCCACACTCACATCGGCAGTGACCGAATCGCCGGTGGCTTCGATGAACAGTTTGATATTGCTGCTGTAGACCTCGATGTCGTCTTGATCGCCGTAGAGATTGTTCAGTAGCGTGATTATTTTTCCAACCAGCGACTCGTGCGGCAGTGATGCTTGCGACATAGCTATGATTTCACCGTTAATATATTCGACATTATACTCGCACCGTTCGGCAAAATCCAGGTATTCGGTAAATGATACCGTGGCCCGAATCACGTCCGGGGCGAGGGTGCGCTCGTCGAGCGTGAGCGGAAGCACGGGCGGCGGTGCAAGCGTCATCATAGCTGAGTCAGCAATTCCCACTATGGCTTAATCGACTGATTTTAAGTAGCTTACACACATATGAACAATTGGTAATAAATTGATATATAGTCATTCGGGTGTGGTTTTAGAGCCGGTAAGGCTTGATATCACTTTGATCGGGTATAAAAACGCACATCAATAGTGTGATTTCGCACAATTGTAAGCTCATAGTTTATGAATAACTTTTATGTAG